>JAEUNY010000061.1 GCA_016791005.1 Zoogloeaceae bacterium | reverse complement strand
GGCTGGTTCCGCCAGGAAGACATGGACCGCCTGCGCCACCATGTGCTCCTGGTGATGATGCCGGTATTCTTTCTTTCCACCGGCCTGCGTACCCACTGGAGTCTGGGCGGGGACGCCGTTTTCCTGGCGGCCGCGGTGCTTCTGGTGGCCTCGGTCGCGGGCAAGCTGGCGGGGGTGGCCCTGGCCGGGCGGATTCTTGGCTGGGCACCCGGTGAGGCGGGGCTCATCGGCTGGCTGCTCCAGACCAAGGCCCTGATCATGATCATCTTCGCCAACATCCTGCTCGACAAAGGGATCATCACCCGGGACAGTTTCACCGCGCTGCTCTTGATGGCGGTGGCGAGCACGATGCTGACCGTTCCGATGGTCTCCGGGCGCCTTGCCCGCCTGGGCAACCTGCTGCGGCGTGGGGTCTGACGCCGTTTAGATCATGGCGCCGTTGATGGAGATGATCTGGCCGGAGATGTAGGCAGCTTGGTCGGACACCAGGAACCCCACCAGATCGGCCACTTCCTCCGGCCGGCCTGCCCGGCCCATGGGCACCAGGGATTTCACGGCCGCAGCGTCGAAGCTACCTTGGATCATAGCGGTGTCGATGATGCCGGGGGCGACCGCATTCACCGCGACGCCCCGGCTCGCGAGCTCCAGGGCCAGGGACTTGGTCGCTGCGTGCAGGGCCCCCTTGGCGGCGGCGTAGTTCACCTGCCCGCGGTTGCCCACCAGTCCGGCGATGGAGGAGATCGTCACGATGCGGCCCCAACGGGTGCGCAGCATCGGCAGGGTCAGGGGCTGGGTGACGTTGTAAAAACCGTTGAGGGACACGTCGATCACCCGGTCCCATTTGGTGCCGCTCATGCCGGGGAACACCGCATCGTCATGGACGCCGGCGTTGTTGACAAGGATCTGCACCGGGCCGCCGGCCAGGAGGGTGGACAGCGCCTCCGCGGTGGCTGTCCGATCGGTCACGTCAAAGGCCACCGCCTCGGCCTGACCGCCGGCGAGGCGAATTTCTTCTGCGACTGCCTCGGCGTGTCCTCCGGGCTGGCTGCCATGCACGATCACGGCATGGCCGTCCGCGGCCAGGCGGCGGCAGATCGCCGCCCCGATGCCACCGCTCCCGCCCGTCACGAGGGCACGCTTCACGACCGGCCCCCGTGCAAGGCACCCGCATCAAGGACCACCGAGGCGCGGCCTTCGACCAGGCAACAGCCGTCCCGGAGTACCGAAAACTGGTACATGACGTGGTTCGCGTCGCCGGTCAACCGCTCGGCGCGGACCAACATATCTCCTGCACCCTCATCGAGGCGAGCGACGTGGAGCCGCACGCCGCGCACGCTGGTCAGATAGCCCTGTCGCGGCGGGGCGTCGCTGCCGCCGAGCAGGGCACCATGCACCGCCATCGCCTGGGCGGCGTATTCGATAGCGCAGGCGGCCCCGAGGCGGCCTGCCCTCCGCAGCGGGTGGTCGCTGGCGAGGGGGCTGATGGCATGGCACTCGATGCCGGCCTCCGACCATTCGACCACCGAGTCGAGCAGGCACATGTCACCCTGGTGGGGAATGTGGGCGGCGATCCAGGCCCGGTCTAGCATGGGCCAAGCTCCGCCCACAGATGCACGGGGGCCAGGTATTCAAGGGCCACTGCGCCGTGCCGGCCCTGGGCGAGCAGGCGGAGTAGCGGAAGCGCCCGTAACGCGGGCAGGGCGCGGCGCAGCGATTCGAGTTCCGCATCGGGCATCTCGTCCGGCTTGCCGCGGCAGGTGGAGACGCTCAAGCGCGCAAGGCTTCGCTCGCTGGCCCGGGGGCTCAGGATGAGACCCACCCCGGCAACATCCGGGAGAGGGCGGGTGGCGAAAAGCGGGGCCGGGTATTCGCTGTCGTAGGCAAGCAGGAGCGTCGTCTGCTGGTCCGTCATGACCTGCCCGAGGGCGTCGATGAGACCGGCCCCGAAGCTGCCGTCGTAGGCACACAGCACCTGGGTCGGGGCCATGGATCCGGTGGCAATGCCCCAATACCCGGCGGGGGCGTTGTGAACCGAATTGTGGAAGCGGGTGGGGGAGATCTGCCGGTCCTCGCCCGCCAGCTGTTCGCACAGGGCATGACAGTTGTGGCCGTCGGCCCCCGAGGCGGTGAATACGGTGGCCAGATGGGCCGGGTCGACGCCCCCGGCCGCCGCGGCCTCCAGGCCCACGGCCAGGGTGAGCTTGATCACCCGGCTGGCCCGGCGCCGCTCCGCCGGTGGCAGCACGGTGGGGGCTGGCAGGACCGACGGCGCGGCGACATAGGCGGCGTCACCCTCCAGGACGGCCCGTGCGCTGGGCCAGTCTGGCAGGCCTGGGGCGAGGAAGCCCACGCCGTCGATCCAGGCGGAAAGGGGCTGGGTCATGGCGCCACCCCGAAGACGAGGCTGCAATTGCTGCCCCCGAACCCGAAGGAATTCGAGAGGGCGCGGCGCGGCGCGCCAGGCCGGGTGCGCTGGACATAGGCCGGGGCGAGGTCCGGATCCACGGTCTCGGTGCCGGGGCTGCCGGGCAGCAGGCCATCCTCCAGGGCCAGAGCGCAGATCACTGCTTCCACCGCACCGGCCGCCCCGAGGGTGTGGCCGGTCGCGCCTTTGGTCGAGCTGCACGGGGTGGTGGCGCCGAAGAGCGCCGTCACTGCCTTGCCCTCGGCCGCATCGTTGGCCGGGGTGGCGGTGCCGTGGAGGTTGATGTAGTCGAAATCGGCAGGCGAGAGGTTTGCCGCGCGCAGCGCGCCTTCCATGGCGAGGCGGGCTCCCAGGCCCTCCGGGTGGGGCGCCGACATGTGGTAGGCGTCGCTGGATTCACCGGTCCCCAGGAGGAGTACGGTGCCAGCGGGCGGGGCCGTGGCCCGCTCCAGCAGGGCGAAGGCGGCACCCTCGGCGATCGAAATGCCGTCCCGGGCGAGGTCATAGGGCCGGCAGGGGCGCGATGAGGTGAGCTGCAGGGACGCAAAGCCATAGAGGGTGGTGAGGCACAGGCTGTCCACGCCCCCAACGATGGCTGCGTCAATGGTGCCCAGGGCGAGCTGCCGGGCCGCCGCCGCAAAAACCTTGGCGCTTGACGAGCAGGCCGTCGAGACCGTCATGGCGATGCCTTCGAGGCCGAAATAGCGCCGGGTGAACTCGGTGAGGCTGAAGGAATTGTGAGTGGCCCGGTAGGAAAAGTCCGGGGGCAGGGCGCCGGTCACGCCATCGCGCCGGCGATAGGCCAGTTCCGTCTGCAGGATCCCGGAGGTGCTGGTACCGAGAAAAATGCCTACCCGGTCCCGACCCAGGCGCCCGATGGCTTCCCGCACGTGATCGGCGAAACTGTCGGTCTCCAGGCCCAGGAGGGTGAGGCGGTTGTTGCGGCAATCGTATTCCGCCAGGGGAGCGGGCAAGGCTTGGTCATCGACGCCGGGCACTTCACCGATCCATGTGTCGAGGCGAACGGTCTCGAAGGCGCAGGGGGCGAGTCCGCTCGCGCCGCTGGCCAAGGCGGTGCGGGTCGCCGCGAGGCCGCGGCCCAGGCAGGTGGTGGCGGTGTAGGCAGAGAGCTGGATGGGCGTCACGATGGCGGCGCGGGGGAAGTTGGCGGAATTCTAGCAAAGGGCGACGCCCCTCATGGGCTCGCGGCGGCCTCGGCAGTCAGTATATCCAGGGGATGAAGCGCCATGACCGCTTCATGTAGTCGCGATA
>JAEUNY010000015.1 GCA_016791005.1 Zoogloeaceae bacterium | reverse complement strand
CGACGGCACGCCTCGCTCACATTGCCCAACACCTCGGCCAATTCCAGCACCGACAGCCGCTGCTTCGCTACCTTCGCCTCTGCATTCATCCCAATTCTCCTTTCGCATATCTTATGTCATGAAAGAAGATTAGGAATACAGCCCAACAAAGTGCCCAACAGTTTCAATTGTTGGGCACACGCCAGAAATTGCATCGCGCGACTTTTGGCCACGTTTTGCGAAACTCGACCATTGCCTGCCGCATCAGGCTCGCAATTCCGCGGTTGGCCGCCTGATCTTTAGCTGTCAGTGGCCTATTTAGGCTGAGCGCCTTGTCCTCGGCGTTACCGAATGGGAGATTTGCGCGCTAGTGGAAAGCAAGGTCGCGGCTCGGCTAAAACCGGTGGAGTAGAGGGCTGACTGGCACCTAGTGCTTGCAGCAAACTGGGTCAATTTTGGGCGAGTTGGCCGATCCGACTCGCAAGGCCTGGCAGATCGGCCTGAATGGTTTGCCAGACGATCTCCAGATCGACCTTGAAATAGCCGTGGGCCAGGGCGTTGCGCATTTCATAAGCGAAGCCCCAAGGAACATCAGAATGCGCAGCGGCAAATTCCGGATGGTGCCGCACGACGTTGTTGCAAGCCTCGCCAATGATCTCGAAATTCCGGATCACTGCGTCTTGCACCATTTCATCCGCCAGGAAGGCAGCCTTGTCCAATGGGGCCGTGTAGCGGTCTATTCGGGCGATGGCCTCCATGATGTGCCGCAGTTAATCATGGACCCGAAGGGACTTGTCCCGGCTCATATCGGTATTGCCTCCGCCAGAATCTGAGCGCGGAAGTGGTCGGGCAAGGCTTTGGGTGTCAGCACATCCACCGGGATGCCAAGCAGGCTTCGGAGTTCGTAGCGAATCGCCCCGATGTCCATGAGGGTGGTGGCTTCGGTGGGGTCTACCAGCAAGTCAAGATCGCTACCGTCGATGTCCTCGCCCCTTACCACCGAGCCGAATACCCGCACGTCGCAAACGCGATGGCGGTGTGCGATTTCACGGACAGCGGCGCGGTGGGTGGCAAGTGCAATGGAGGGGCGCATGAATCAGGTCTCGGGTTCGACCGCGTTAGTTATTATAAGCAGCGGTGCGGTGAAGCGGCCGAACCCATCGGGCAAGGCATTCAGGCAGCCGATGTGGCGCGAGGCATCAGGGTGACGACGTTCTCGGCGTCCCCTGTCAGCAGTTCCAGCCGCTCCCCTAGCAGGCGCCAAGCGTCGCGCATTTCCCCTTCGTAACTGTGCCGCTGGTAGATGCGCTTCACCCGGTTTTCCTCGGTATGGTTGAGGCAGCGTTCTGCAACTTCGGGCAGGACTCCTAGCTTTGTCATGAGGGTGGCGCCCGTCCGGCGCCGGTCGTGGGGAGTCCATTTGCCATTGGGCAGGCTGAGGGTGGCGGTAGACTTGCTTCGCCCGCTCATGGGCTGCTCGGCAATGCGCTGGCGGTCGCCCAACTGTTTCGTGATGGTCTTGTCGCAAACGGCCCCCGCTCCGGTGCGGTCGGGGTAGCACCACGCGCCGCCGCCGTTGATCTCCTGAACCCGGCGGAACTGTTCAACGGAAAAGGTCGCGAGAAAGACTGTGTGGGCCTTGCCGTTATTGGAGTTCTCCTTGCCGTCTCTTTTTTCGAAACAAATAAAAAGAAAAGAGGCTCCTCAGAGCCTCTCTTGATCACCGTCGTCAGGCAATGCGGCGATTGGCCGCACTGCGCTGGGGATTACGCAGCCTTCAGCGCCGACGCAGCGGCCGCCGTGGTCTTGGTGAGATTTTCGACGGCAGCGGCAGCGGCGCTGTCGAGTTGGGCTTCAGCCTGGGCAACCGCCGCTTTCACGCTCTTGCTGGCTTCAGCGTAGGCTGCGTTGGCTTGGGCAAGCGCACCCTTCACTGCGGAAACGGCAGCTTCAGAACCGGCGGGAGCGTTCTTGAAGAGGTTTTCCAGCGCACCATTGACTTGGCCCAGAAGGCTCGCCGCTTCAGCTTCATACTGAGCCGTCAATTCGGACTTTACCTTGGCACCGACTTCAGCCACGGCACGGCCGTAAGCAATCGCCTTCTCAAGGGAGGGCACCAGCAGGCCAGCTTGCAGCGCGACCAGTTGCTGGGGATCCTTCACAGCCGCCACGGCCTTGAGATAGGCAACGCCATCGTCGAAAGAAGCGCGGGCGGTCTTCAGGTTCAGGGCGGAAAGGCTTTCCACACCAGCAAACACGGTATTCACTGCGGCGACGGAGGACTTGAGGCCGGCGTCCAGGTTGGACTTGGCAGCGGCAACAACTTGTTCGGGGGACAGGGACATGATGGGCTCCTCAAAGTAAGTGTTTGGATTCAATTCGATCTATTTCGATCAGATGGGCCAATTGTGCACCGCAGCATTTGAATAGGCAAAACAGAATTTCGGATGCGCAAATAAATTCCATTAATGCATAAGCCGTGGCGGCCACAGCAGTCGTAACCAGACTGGCGTTTTTGCTTTCTTTTATTACTTGGCCTCGGTTTGCGATGGTGGTGAAGTGCCTGCAGCTCTGAGCCTTCGCGGGGCTACTGGGTCGATGGCTGGAAACAGGGGTGACCAGCGCTTTGCCCTGGGGTTCTTTCATTGGCTGCCCGATGGGTGTTTGTCTGCCCTGGAACCGGTTCCGGGCAGAGGTGGAGCGATTCTCCGCCCGCCGAATTGCCGGGCGAATGTGGCGCTTTCTTGGCGATGGCTGGACGGGCGGGTCGGGATAATGGCTCCATCGAAGCCGCTGCCTCGGAGCCGCACCATGAACGTCAAGCGCTATTTCGCCAAGACCGCCCGGGAGGCCCTGCGGGCTTTGAAGGACGAGTTGGGGGCGGATGCCATCGTCCTTTCCAATCGGGCTGTGGAGGGAGGCGTCGAAATTTTGGCCTTGCCGGCCGATGCGGTGGGGTCTCGTGCCCAGGCCGCTCCGGAGGCTTCCCGGCCCGCATTGGTCATGGCGGCTCCCGCTGCCCCGGCAGCCGCGGCCCATGAGGACTTGTCAGAGGACGACGGCGACTACCGGGTTAGCCTGGGCCGCCCGGGAATCTCATTTACTTCCCCCCGAGAGGAGGCCATTGCAGCCCCTCTGGCAGAGCCGCCAAGGTCGATGGCCAGCCAAGCTTCGACCCCCGGGGGCCCTTCACTCCCCGATTCCTCCGGGTTCAGCCAGGCTTGGGCGCCCCCCGCACGCCCAGCGACGAGGCGTGGCGAAACCGCAAGACCTCCGGCTGAGGCGCCTTATTCATCGGCCCAATCGATCAATTCGAGCGCCGGTGAGCTCGCTCGTTTGAAGGCGCTGGAGGCGGCGAATGGTCAGCTGATGCATGAACTTGGGGCGATCCGAGGCCTCCTGGAGCGCCAGCTGGCGGGCTTTGCCTGGGGCGAGCAGGCGCGGCAGGCGCCGGCTCGGGCGTCGCTCCTGGGCGAACTGCTGGAAAACGGATTCTCGGCCAGCCTCGCCCGGCAGCTGGTGGATGAGGTGGAGGACACGACGGATCTGAGCCTCGCCCGCAATCAGGTCAAACAGGCGCTGGATGGCCGCCTGGGGCTCCTCGACAGCGATGCGGACATCATCGACCGGGGCGGCGTTTTTGCCCTGGTGGGGCCGACCGGGGTCGGCAAAACCACGACCACGGCCAAACTCGCCGCGCGCTGCGTGGTACGCCACGGTGCGAGCAAGCTCGCCCTTATCACCACCGACGGGTACCGGATCGGGGCTCACGAGCAGCTGCGAATCTATGGCCGCATCCTCGGCGTTCCGGTGTTCGTGGTGCGGGATGCGGCGGATCTGCGCCAGACCTTGGCGGAGTTGCAGGGCAAGCACATGGTACTCATCGATACGGTGGGGGTTAGCCAGCGGGATAGGATGGTGGCGGAGCAGACCGCCATGCTGCTGGGTGCTGGCAAAGTGCGACGGCTTCTGCTGCTCAATGCGACGAGCCGGGGCGATACCCTCGACGACGTGATTCGCGCCTATCGGGGCCCGGACCTAGTGGGATGCGTGCTGACCAAGGTGGACGAGGCCGCGTCCCTCGCGCCGGCGGTGGATGCGGTGGTCCGCCACGCACTGAATCTGTTCTACATCGCCAATGGGCAGCGGGTTCCCGAGGACCTGCACATCCCCAATCGGGCCTACCTGCTCCATCGTGCCCTCAAGGAGCTCCCCAAGACGTCGGATTTCCATCTGAATCAGGATGAGGCGGGGTTGCTGCTCGCCGCGGGGGCTGAGGGAGTTTGCGGTGCTTGAGCTGGCCGAAGATCAGGCGGCCGGCCTGCGGCGGCTGTTCCGGCGGTCGCCGCCGTCGGTCGTTGCTGTGTATTCATCGGGGCGCCATGCGGACACGAATCTGCTGCGTCTCGTGCATCGTCTCGCCGCGCGGGGCAGCCCGGTGACGGTCCTTGACGAGTGTCCCGGGCCGTGGCCGGAAGCGGCCGGGGAGGGCCTCCCCTGCGAAGAGGGTCATGATCTCCTGCACGCCCTGGATGGGCGTATCGCCCTTGGGGTGATTCGACAGCGGCTCATCGGCGAGGCGTATCGGGTTCCCGTCGCTCTGGCGGCGCCGCTGTTCGATTACCTGGACGAGGAGCGGCGAAGCCGGTTGCTCGCCTTGTTGGGGGAACTCCATCGGCGCTCGCAATACGTGCTCGTGCGGGCGGTCGATGCGCAGCTGTCGTCCGCCCTGAGTTGGGCTGCACCCCGCCGCGTCCTGGTGGCGGAAGCCAGCGGCCCCGGGGCCACCGGGGCCTACGGGCTCATCAAGAGTCTGGCTTTGGCTGGCGCCAGCACCGTGCATGTGGCGGTGGCGCGGGCTCGGCATCGGGAGGATGCGCAGGCCTTCTTCCAGCAGCTCCAGTCCCTGGTCCGACAGCATGTCGGCTTGCCCCTGGCCTGGATGGGAGAGGTCGAACGCGACGATCTGGCCGGCGAGTTGGCCCGGCCCGCGAAGGAAAGTTCACCCCGGGACGGGGAGCAAGCGTTTTTGCGCCGCCTTCAGGGTTGGCAGGGAAATTCCAAATGGGTCGGCTCGACCGGCCGTTGAAAGGGTTCCAAATGTCTGGAAATGTATCGCAGGCTGCGGGAGAATGGGCGTCGAACTCCTTTAATGCCAGGCCCCCGGAAAATCAAGCCGCCCCAGGCGAAAGCGAGCGAGGGGCAGGGCGCTCACCACGGACTTCGGGAATGTATACCGCCTCCGGAACCCTCGATAAAAACCAACTGGTTACCCAGTATGCGCCCCTGGTGAAGCGGATCGCTTATCACCTCATGGCCAAGCTGCCTGCCAGCGTCCAGGTCGAAGACATCATCCAGAACGGCATGCTGGGGCTTTTGGACGCCATCAGCCGTTATGAAGAGGGTCTCGGGGCGCAGTTCGAAACCTATGCGGTGCAGCGTATCCGCGGAGCCATGCTAGACGGATTGCGGGAAAACGACTGGCTCCCCCGCAGCCTGCGGCGGGACATGCGGCGCATCGAAGCCGCCATCCACGCCCTCGAACAGCAGTTCGGCCGCCAGCCCTCCGAGCGGGAACTGGCGGATTCCCTCGACATGCCCCTGGCGGACTATCAGAAGATGCTGCAGGAGGCGCGCGGCTATCAACTGGTCTATTTCGAGGATTTCACAGAGGAGGACGGCGACGATTACCTGGAGCGCCACTTCGTCGGCAACGATGCCGATCCCCTCGAGATCCTCATGGATGCCGGAATGCGTCTGCAACTCGTCAAGGCGATCGAAGATCTGCCGGAGCGGGAAAAAACCGTCATGGGTTTGTACTACGAAGAGGACCTCAACCTGCGCGAGATCGGCGAAATCCTCGGGGTGTCCGAATCCCGCGTGTGTCAGCTCCATAGTCAGGCGATTGCCCGGCTGCGCTCCCGGATCGTCGGCGCCCGCAGCCCCAGCCAGGGCAATGCGCCGCGGCGCGGACGCCCGCCCAAGAACCCCCAGGGCAGCTGAATCCGGATGGGAGCGACAGGCCGGGGCGACCCACATCGGGCGAACGGCAGAAAGTCCAGGCCTTAACCCCAGGGACTGAACCATGGACAGTATCAGCCTCGTCGGCCTTGCGCTGGGTCTCGCAGCCATTTTGGTGGGTCAGGCGCTGGAGGGCGGCCATATCGGCTCGCTGATTCAGCCGACGGCATTTCTCATCGTTATTGGCGGCACGCTGGGCGCCGTCATGTTGCAAAGTCCGCTCCAGGTGTTCAAGGAGGGGATGCGGATGGTTCGCTGGGTGTTTCGGCCCCCTCCCGTCACCCATGCAAAACTGATAGAGCAGGTGGTGGGTTGGAGCCATGTTGCCCGCAAGGAGGGCTTGCTGGCGTTGGAGAACCAGATGCAGGCGGAGCCTGATCCGTTCATCCGCAAGGGCATTCAGCTCCTGGTGGACGGGGTGGAGCCGGAGCGTCTGCGGGAGGTGCTGGAGGTGGAGATCAGCACCTGGGAAACTCAAATGAAGCATGCCGCCCGCATCTGGGAGAGCGCCGGCGGCTATGCCCCCACGGTCGGCATTCTGGGTGCCGTCATGGGCCTCATCCATGTGATGGAGAATCTCTCCGACCCCTCGAAGCTGGGGGCGGGGATTGCCGTGGCCTTCGTTGCCACGATTTACGGCGTGGGGTCGGCCAACCTGGTCTTCCTGCCCATGGCGAAGAAGCTTCTGGCCCACATCGGGCGCCTGGTGTCGATGCGCGAGATGCTGGTCGACGGGCTGGTGGGCATCGCCAACGGAGACAACCCGCGCATCATCGAGAGTCGTCTCCAGGGCTACGCGATCTGAGAATGCCCCCCGGAATTCCTGGTGGCCACCCAATGCGCCGGGTCAAGAATGAGGCATTCGGCCCGTTAATCTAGCGGATCGATCGACCTTACGCCCTCAGGTGCAGGGCATGCGGGGACGCCATGGCACGCCGCCACAAAGCCGAAGACGAGCACGAAAATCACGAGCGCTGGCTCGTGTCCTACGCCGATTTCATTACCCTTCTCTTCGCGTTCTTTGTCGTCATGTACTCACTCAGTTCGGTTAACGAGGGCAAATATCGGGTCCTCTCCGATTCCATTGTCCAGGCGTTTCGCAACATCGACGTGAATGCCACCGGTAAAAAGGTGATCTTCACGCCTCCCGTGTCTTCCCTCACGATGTCGATGGCCACGGCCCAGCCCGAGGCAGAAGCCAAGCGGCGGGAGGCCGAGGCGCGCCGCAAGGCCCTGGCTGAAGAGATCAAGCAGGCCCTCGAGCCCCTGGCCCGCAGCGGCCAGGTGAGCGTGACCGAGGGGGCCCTGGGCATTTCAGTGGAGATCAACGCCAACGTGCTTTTCGGAACCGGAGAGGCCATGCTGGGCGGTGAGGCCGTGCCAGCTCTGCGGGCGGTCGCGGGGGTCGTGGCCCGGGGGACTTTCCCCATCGTGGTGGAAGGTCATACTGACAACACCCCCATCAGCACCTACCGCTTTCCCTCGAACTGGGAGCTTTCCGCCGCCCGAGCCTCCAGCGTCGTTCGCCTATTTGCCGAATCAGGGGTGAGCCCCACCCGGTTGACGGCGTCAGGCTACGGCGATCAACGCCCGGTGGCCGACAACCTGAGCGACGAAGGGAGGGGTCGAAATCGCCGCGTGACCCTTTTGATGCAGTCGATGACGGCGGAAGAGGAGGCGCCGCCTCCGCCGCCCACCCGCCTGGCGGATGATCCGGTCCGGAGTATCCTTCCCGCACAGTAGCGCGGCGGTGCCGCCGTTTGGCGCCCGCACATCGCACCCAAGACAACGGGACCCTTTCGGGTCCCGTTGCTTTCTGAAGCTGCAAACTAAAGGGAGGATCAGTCCGGCACGTTGACCGCGCCCTGGCTCACCGTGATCAGATCCGCCGCCAGGGGCGCCGGTGCAATGTCCGGCAGGTTGGTTTCCTGCGTCACGAGGGGCGCACTGCCGGGCACACCTCCCCGTGGCGTGGTGCGGACCACTTGCGAGGGGGGCAGGGGTGTGCCGCTCCGCAGGTGGTTCAGCATCAGGTCCATTGCCTTCCCCGCGTAGTAGTGAAGCGGAATGAAGCGGCTGTCGTACCCGGGCAAGGGCAGGAAGGCCTCGAAATGCTGAGCGTTGGTCACCTCGATGTAAGACAGCTTGCTGCCGCCGCCTTCCACGAGATTGTTCAGACCGAGGTAGGGGCGCGACGTGTGGTTAACCGGCACCAGGTTGTCGGCCCGCCCGTGGACGATCAAGGTTGGCCGGCCGCCCAGATCGCCCTTCACCTTGACCTGCTCGATCCCTTCTTCCACAGCCTCGTCATCGAGTAGTGCCCGCAGGCAACTCGCGCCATCGTAGTTGTAGTCCTGCAGGCCGGTGGAGGCCGATTGGGCGAGGGGTTCGCGGATGGGGCCGTTGAGAGCGCCTTCGGCCACCAGATTGATTCCGGTGGACGGGGGGACGCCATTGTTCAGGCTCCACAGCGTGGGCATCGGGTCGGCGGCGGGAGCCGCGGGTGCCCCCAAGCCGTTGGTGGTGGCCATGGAGAATTGGCACAGGTTCTGTGTGACCTTGGCGCGGCGGTAGGCGTTGGCGTAGGTCAGTGACACCGCCGGCGCCACCGAGAAAGTGTAGTGGGAGGCATGGAGCAGGTCGCTGTCCACCTCCCATCCATGGCTACGCAGCGCCGCCAGCGCGCTTTCCGCCTGCTCATCCACGGTGACGCCGGAGATCAGCCCGGCGTTGGTGAGGGCCGTGCAACGGTTTCCACCGAAGGTCGCACTCACCCCGTTGAAGGGGCTATTCAGCTTGATGGACGGTGCCAGGGCAGCGCAGGCCTGGTAGAGGTTGGCGAAGGTGATGTAGTCGTAAAGAGGCAGACCAAAGGCCGACACGGGGATCCCGCCGCGACTCACCGAAACCGCGGGGTCGAGTTTGAGGTTGATCTGGGGCTCGACGGCGACGATACCGTCGATGAGGTGCCGATGGTCGTCCTCGGCCGCTGCCAGCACAGCGCCGCCTCCGTTGGAGACGCTGGCGGCCATCACGAGGGTGTTGTCGGACGTGAAGACCTTCATTTTTTTCTTGTTGTCCAGGCCCTTGCCTTTGCCCTTTGCCTTACCTGGAGCTGTGGTGCCGTATTGCTCATTCAGCACGTAGAACGCGAACTCCACCGCGTTGACCGTGGCACGCCCCCAGATGCGTTCAGGGTTGTCCCCGGAATGGGCGTGTTTCATGGCGAAGCGGTAGGGGTGGGTGCCCAGGTAGGCTGCCCGTTGGGGCGCTGAGAGGTTGGCCGCGAAATAAGCGTTTTTCCCGGCTTTGGCGGCGGTGGACAGGGTGCCGTCGATGAGGGTTACTCGGTCGGATTGCAGGTCATGGCCGCCAGAGCCCGTCCCTTTGTCGGTATAGGCGACCGCGCAGCCATGCTTGAGGGCCCACTCGCCGGTGGTTCCGATGGCGCCATACACGCCGCGGGATCCGCTGGAGGGGGCCGCGATGATGCAGGGATTGGCCGGATCGAAACTTGTCGGCACCTGGACCAGCAGGGTCACGTTCTTGACACCCGCCACGTTCTTGGCGAAGGCCAAGTATTCCTTGCCGGCGATCTTGCCTTCACCCAGGGTGTCTCCGCCCGCCAAGTCGATGTTGGGGCCGAACTAGCTGCGGTAGCCGCCGTTGGGGGACGTATCGATGAGGGCCCGGTAGTTGGCGTAAATCACCAGTTTCCGCAATTCCCCAGCGGTCGGGGGCGACGAGACGGGCGGGGCCACGGCGGAGGCCAGGCCAGCGGCGCCCAGGCCGGCCGTCAGGAGGTCGTCGGTGACCCCGTCATAGCTCTTTGCAATGATGGGGCCCAGCCAAGCCGGTTTCACGTTGGGAGCATTGGGTGAGGCGGTGCTGGCGGCCTGGGCCAGGCCGGCGGCCACGGAAATGGCCAGGACCGTGGGAAGCAGGATGAATGGGCGTAACGCCTTGGATTGCATGGTGTCTCCTCGAGCACTGCGGGGTGGGCGTGCGAAAGTGTCCGACGGCCCGACGTCGGGGGCTTTCGTCACGGATGGGGGTAGGTCCGGATTGACCCACTGGGCCGACGGAATATATTCCGATTGCCTGCATCATCGCCATCCTGCAGATGCAGGATGTCGTGGAGATTGCCCGTGTTGCCCGATCCTCGCACTCTGCTCGAAGTCCTCCAGGCCGCCGCCGATGCCGGCGGTGCGGAGTATCGCCGCTATGTTCTCGACTGGCTGCAAAGGGAAATCGGCTTCGATGGCGTCGTGTGGGGAGTGGGGCGCTGCGGCGCTGGCGGGGAGGTCACCATTTCCGGTGCCGAGTTGCGGGGCCGTCCGGCCGGATTGCTCCACGACTACGGCGAGGTGGCCGCCCTGGATCCCATCAGCCAGCGCTTTGCCAAGGATCCTCGCGCCCTCCAGGCAGTGGCGGTGGCGCGGGACTACGCTGCCCCGGCACTTGCGCCGGTGCGGGAGTACCTCGAGCAGTACCGGGTTCGCCAGTTTCTCCTCTGCGGCGCTGCAAGCGGGCAGGGCGCCCTCAGTTGGCTGACCCTGTACCGCGAAGACGGAGCGCGGCCTTTCGAGCAGAAAGAGGCTGAGTTTGCCGCCTTCGCCATTCCCTTCGCCCTGCTGGCGGGGCGGGATGCGAGTCGGCCGGAGGGGCTTGGTGCGCCCCCCGCCCTCACGGCCCGGGAGCGTCAGGTGGCGGCGGCCTATGCTGCCGGCGAGGGTTACAAAGCCATTGCCCGGTCGCTGGGCCTGGCGCCGGCCACCGTCCGCACCCACCTGCAGGCGATCTTTCGCAAGCTGGGGGTCCACCACAAGATCGCGCTGCGCCAGTACCTCGACGGGCCCTGAGGCGCCAAGCCGTCACCCCGTTGACCCCCCGGACGCCCAGAGACTAGGCGCAGGAAAGACCGGTCGGTCGGATCTTTGGAGTCAGAACAGCGCCCTTGCGGGCCCGCTTGCCACGCCAGGTCTCCCGCTGGCCGGGTTTGATTTCGAGACGCAGGGGCTTGCCGGCGCGGCCGACGCCTTCCACCACCAGAATTGCGGCATCGGCGGGCACAGCCACGTCCGCCAGAGCCTCGCCGTCTTCCAGGGCCATGACGATGACCCCGCGGCCGCCCGCCTGGACCTTCATCTCTGCCAGCGGGAAAAGCAGGAGCCGGCCCTGCTCCGACACGGCGGCAATCCACTCGCCCACTAGCGGTGCCGGGGGAAGGACGCGCTCCCCCTTCTCGAGGCTCATGAAAGCCTTGCCGGCCCGTTGGCGGGAGGTGGCTTCGGCCAGGCTGCAGATGAAGCCATAGCCGCCGGACTGGCTGAAGAACCAGCGGGTCTCCGGGGCGGCGGTGAGCACCTGGGCGAGCTTGCCGCCCTCCTGGAAGTCCACCAAGGTGGTGATGGGGGTGCCGTCGCCGCGTCCGCCGGGCAGGTCCGACACCTTGACGGTGTAGGCCCGGCCCTGTGTATCCAGGACCACCACCGGCCAAACTGTGCGGGTCTCGATGATGGCGAAGGGGAAGTCGCCGGTCTTGTAGCCGATGGCGGCCGGGTCGATGCCGTGGCCCTGGCGGCAGCGCACCCATCCGTTCTTGGAAACGATGACCGTCACTGGTTCGTCCGGCACGCTGATCTCGGCGGGCGCCACGGATGCCACCGCTTCAATGAGGGTGCGGCGCGGATCGCCAAATTTTTTGGCGTCGGCCTCGATCTCCTTGATGATCTGGCGGGTCATGGCTGGCCGGCTGTCGAGGAGATGCTGCAGGCCCTCACGCTCCTCCCGGAGTTCCGCCAGTTCCTTCTCGATCTTGAAACCTTCCAGCCGCGCCAACTGGCGCAGACGGATTTCCAGGATGTCCTCGGCCTGAATCTCGGTGAGGCCAAAGGCCGTCATCAGCGCAGGCTTGGGCTCGTCGGATTCCCGGATGACGCGGATCACGTCCTCGATGCGGAGGAAGGCGATCATTCGCCCCTCCAGGATGTGGATGCGCCGGTCGACTTCGCCTAGCCGGTGGCGGGTGCGCCGGTCGACGGTGACGAAGCGGAAGTCGATCCACTCCCGCAGCACCTGGACCAGATTCTTCTGCTGTGGGCGCCCGTCCCGACCGATCATGGTCAGGTTCACCGACACCGAGGATTCCAGGCTGGTGTGGGCGAGCAGCACGGCCATGAATTCTTCCCGCGCCATGCGGCTGGAGCGCGGCTCCAGCACGATGCGCACCGGCGCGGCGTCGGAGGACTCGTCCCGCACGGTTTCCACCGCCCCGAGCACCAGTTGCTTGAGGTTCTTCTGCTCCTGGGAGAGTTCCTTCTTGCCGGCCCGCGGCTGGGGGTTGGTGAGGGCTTCGATCTCGGCCAGGACCCCAGCAGTGGAGACGCCATGGGGGAGTTCTTCGACGATCACCCGCCACTGCCCCCGCGCCAGGTCCTCCACCCGCCAGCGCGCCCGCATGCGCAGGCTGCCCCGCCCGCTGGCGTAGGCGTCGCGCAGAGCCTCGGGGGGGCTGATGAGTTGGCCGCCGCCGGGAAAATCCGGCCCTGGCAGCAGCGGCAAAAGGACGTCCAGCCCTGCCTCGGGGTGGCGGATGAGGTGGGAGGTGGCCTCGGCCACCTCCCGCAGGTTGTGGGGTGGAATTTCGGTGGCCATTCCGACGGCGATGCCCGTGGCGCCATTCAGCAACACGAAGGGCAGGCGGGCCGGCAGCAGGCGCGGCTCTTCAAAGGCGCCGTCGTAGTTGGGGATGAAATCCACGGTCCCCTGGCCGATCTCCGCCAGGAGCAGTTCGGCGATTGGGGTGAGGCGGCACTCGGTATAGCGCATCGCCGCGGCAGAATCGCCATCCCGCGAGCCGAAGTTGCCCTGGCCGTCCACTAGCGGGTAGCGCAGGGAAAAATCCTGCGCCACCCGAACCATTGCGTCATAGACCGAGCTGTCGCCATGGGGGTGGTATTTACCGATCACGTCGCCCACGACCCGGGCGGATTTCACATGCTTGGCCCCGGCCCCCAGGCGCATCTCGTTCATCGCGTGGAGGATGCGCCGCTGAACCGGCTTCATCCCGTCCTCCACCTGGGGCAGGGCGCGGGACTTCACCACGCTCATGGCGTAGGCGAGATAGGCGCGCTCCGCGTACTGGGCCAGCGGCAGGGCGTCGTCGCCACTCGTGGGCGGTGACGGGGGTGCTGGCGGGGTGGGCGGGTCGGAAAAGAGATCGAGGCTGTCGTTCATCAGGGAGTCGGCGCGCATTGGCGCGCCTCACGGCATTGCGGCGACCCGCGAATGTGGCCTCTGGCCGCGGGGATGTCAATCACGGGCCGGGCAACCTCGCCGCAGGTCTCATTGTCAGAACTGATTGGGATTGGGTGCCATTAGTCTGTACCATGCCTGCCCTTGCCCGGTTTCCGGGCTGCTCGATGAAGGAATTACCATGCCGCAGCTTTCACCTGCCGGCCAGCGCATCGTCTCCGACCTGGCGTTTCGCCACGGCGTCAGCGAGGATGCCGTCACCCATATGTTGTTCGCCGTCCTCAATGGAAATGGCTCCATGGCCCAGTTCAGTCACCCAGAGTTCGGGGGTTCGGGGCAGTGGATGCGCGGCGGAATGACCATGGTGGGTGATATGTTCAATTACTCGCTCAAGGGTCGGGTCGATTCCCTGTGCAGCGAGATCTCCTCGCTGCTCAATGAACAACCCGGTCTGTTGCAGGCCGGGAGCTTCCAGTCCCAGAGCCAGTCGAGCGGTAGCCAGGCCACCGGGCGCGGAATGGCCATGGGGCCATCCACCTTGTTCGTCCCTGATCCGCGGGACCAGTGGTATCCGGCAGAGTTGGGGGCGCCCAGTTCCACCGGGGCGCAAAACAACCTTCGCTATGCCTATTTCCCCAATGCGCGGCGTCTGGCCGTCGATAGCGGCGGGGATGTCTGGGTGTATGACACGCTCGATCACCAGATCGGCGGCTTTTCGCAGCAGCAGGGTGCGGGTGGATCCATCACCCTGTCCAGTCAGTACGGAACGGTGCTGTTGTCCTCCCTGCCGGTGGTGTCCCGTAACGGCCAATCGGTTGTCGCGCCGACCGCGTCGTTTGTCGCCCCACCTCCCAGCTTTCAGCCTGCTTCCCCAAACCAGTCGGGCTCGGCCGATTCTGCGGGGATTTTCGCTGCGATCGAGCGTTTGGCCGACCTGAAGGGCAAGGGGATTCTGACCGACCAGGAATACGCTGAGAAGAAGGCGGAGTTGTTGGGGCGACTCTGACGTTTGTCGGCGTGGAGCTTGCGGTCTGCCCGCCGGGGCGGGCCGAAGCGTCAGGCGACGCGGCGGGCCTGAGGATGCCCGACAAGCCCCGCATCTGCGCGGGCTTTGCGTCGCAGAATTGGCCGTAAATCGGGGGCGGTCAGGCCGCGGAAACGAACCGCGCGGCTTCCTCGCGGGAGTAAAAGCGATCTCCGAGGATGAAACCCGAGTGAAGCGTGGCCTTGGCGGCCCGCACTCGTCCCGATTCGTCCCGTTCCGTCACGGCATCAGGCAGACCATCCAGAAGATGGAAGGGCGCGGGCCGGCCATCTGAAAAGCACGAGAGGAAGATCTCGCCCGTATCGCGGTCCAGGAAGCCAGGACGAAAGCCCAGACGCCGGTTTCCAGCGCTGACCCCCGTCGTCCCCTGAAATTCCTTGTTCTCGCGGTCCAAGGTGGCCGCGGTGAAGCTATGGTCAATCATGATGCCCACCTCGTTCTGCATGTCCCGGCGTCGTTGATCGGTGCCTGAGCAGGTATGTGCAATTCACGGGCCTGGATTGGAAATTTGGTGAAACGCGCGCATTGACGCGGTTTGCTGCGGCTGCTCGTGGATTGGCGGGGAGTCGGATGCGTCCGTTTGTCGCACGGACGGCCTTACAGGATTGCGCCACCTGTCGCAGATTGGAGCAACGGTGGGAAGTCGCCCATGCTTCGCAATTGGGTGGTCCGTCAGATGTCCGCCTCGACCGTGTCGCCCTTGTCCTCCATCCAGCCCCGACGACCTCCGGCCTCGCCCTTGCCCATGAGTAGCGTAAACATGCGGCGGGTTTCCTCCAGTGCATCGGGCGCGATCTCGACGGGCAGGACCCGCCGCGTGGCGGGTGCCATGGTGGTTTCCCGGAGCTGGTCGGGATTCATCTCGCCCAGCCCCTTGAAGCGGCCGACTTCGATGTGTTCGGCCTTGACGCCCTCCTTGACGAGGCGGTCACGGATGGCTTCCAGCTCGCCTTCGTCCAGGGCATAAAGGCGGCGGGCGGGGCGCTTCTTGCCGCTGGCCGGAACGTCCACCCGATACAGCGGGGGCTGAGCCACGTAGATGTGGCCGGCCTCGATGAGCTTGGGAAAGTGGCGGAAGAACAAGGTCAGAAGCAGGGTCTGGATGTGGGCGCCGTCCACGTCCGCATCGGACATGATGATGGCCTTGCCGTAGCGCAGGCCGGAAAGATCCGGCGTGCTGTCCGCCCCGTGGGCGTCAACCCCGAGCGCCACGGCGATGTCGTGGATCTCGTTATTGGCGTACAGCCGGTCAGCGTCAATCTCCCAGGCGTTCTGCACCTTGCCGCGTAGCGGCAGGATGGCCTGGGTTTCCTTGTTGCGCGCCATCTTGGCCGAGCCGCCGGCGGAATCGCCCTCCACCAGAAAGAGTTCGTTTTCCGCGATGTCTTCCGACTCGCAATCGGAGAGCTTGCCGGGGAGCACCGCGACGCCGGAGGTCTTCTTCTTCTCCACCTTCTGGGCGTTCTTCTGCCGGGCGGCGGCAGATTTGATGGCCAGTTCTGCAATGGCCTTGCCGGCCTCGACGTGGTTGTTGAGCCAGATTTCGAAGGGATCGCGGATCTGGCTGGACACTAGCTTGACCGCCTCGCGGGAATTGAGCTTTTCCTTCACCTGCCCCTGGAACTGGGGATCGAGGAGCCGGGCGGACAGCACGAAACCCATCCTCCCGCAGACGTCCTCCTGCTGCAGCTTGATTCCTCGGGGAAGTAAGGCGTGATGTTCGATGAAGCTCTTGACCGCCTCGAACACGCCGGCCCGCAGGCCGGATTCGTGGGTGCCGCCGGCGACGGTGGGAATCAGATTGACGTAGGACTCGCTGGGGAGCGCGGACTCGAACCAACCCAGCACCCAGGCCGCGCCTTCCCCGGCGGCGAAACTTTCGTCGTCCGGCCCGGCGTACTTTTCGGCGGAATAGAGGGGGGCCACCGGTTCCAGATTCCCCGCAAGCTCCTTCAGATACCCGGCCAGACCCTCGGGGTAGCTCCAGGTCTTGACCAGGGCCGGGCCGCTGGCCTGCTCGATTTCGAGGCGCACCGCGACGCCCGCCAGGAGGACGGCCTTGGAACGCAATAGGCGCTCGATCTCCGCTTGCGGCACCTTCGCGCTCTCGAAATACTTCCCGTCCGGCCAGACCCGAACCCGCGTGCCGGTCTGGCGGCCGCAGTCGCCAACCGTCTGGATCGGACCGATCCGCTCGCCGCCGTCGGCGAAGTCGATGCGATGGATTTTGCCCTCCCGCTTGATCTCGACTTCCACACGGGACGACAAGGCGTTGGTCACTGCTACCCCGACGCCGTGGAGGCCGCCGGAAAAAGCATAGGCCGAATTGCCGTCTTTCTTGTTGAATTTGCCCCCGGCGTGCAGCCGCGTGTAGGCCAGCACCACCACCGGCACTTTCTCCTCCGGGTGCAGGCCGACCGGAATGCCCCGGCCGTCGTCCGTCACCGTCACTGAGCCGTCGGTGTGGAGCGTCACCGCGATCTTCTTGGCGAAGCCCGCTAGCGCCTCGTCGGCAGCGTTGTCGATGACTTCTTGCACCACGTGGGCCGGGGAGTCGGTGCGGGTGTACATCCCCGGCCGTTCGCGCACCGGTTCGAGTCCCTTGAGGACCCGAAAGGAAGATTCGTCGTAGTGCTTGGTGGACATGAGAGGGCTTGGCTTGGCGTGGCGGGTGGGGCGGCCAAGGATAACGGCTGCGCGCAAAAAGAAAACCCTCCAGCGGAGGGTTCCTGGGAAGGCGGGCTAAACCGACCCGAGTGGACGACCCCGGGCGGTCGGGCGTGAATGGCCGTCCGGCCCGTACAGCTGGGGTTGGTCGGCTGCGGCGAGCAGCACGGTGAGGGCGGCCTGGTTGTGCTTCATCCGGTCGGCGATCAGCTTGCCGTTGGTGGTGTTGCGCTGGCGGGCCTCCCGGGCAAGGGCCAGCACGTCCTCCCAGCGCCCGGTGGTGTTTCCGGGGGCAGCCGCCAAGGCGGCCGGAAGGCTGCCTGACCTGCTGCGGGTGACGGTTCGGCTGCGCTCGTCGTGGAGAAACTGCAAGCGGCGGTAAATCTGGGTCTTCTGGTCGGCGATACCCAGGAGGGCATCGGTCTGGCCCTGGACGAGGAGGGATTCTTCCTCGGTGAGCAGCGCAATGAATTGTTCGAGCAGGCGCGCCTCGTCCTCGACGATGCGCGCCAGTTGCAACAACTCGGAGGCGGTCACGCCTTCTGAGGCTGGGCCGCCAGCATCTCGCGGACGGATTCGATCAGGCCATCGGCGACCTTTTCAGCATCCACCTTGAAGCGACCCTCGCTCATGGCTTGTTTGATCTCATCCACCCGGTTTTGGTCCACCACCGGTGTCTGGGCCATGGCAGCGTCCGCCTGCTGCATGCTGGCGGAGAAGGAGGAAAGCTCCACCTTATCTCCCGCGGCGGCATTGGAACCTCCGCCCTGGACGGAGCGAGTGCGGGCTTCGCCGGATGGGAGATTGCCCACGGACTTGATGGAATTGTCGATCTTCACTACTTGGCCCTTTCTATGTGGTCTCGACTGCGCAAACGGCACAACGGGCGAAAACTTTAATCGAGACAACAACAGTTTAGCCGATCAATCACGGCCCCGCATGGCACTGCATCATGGTCGGATCTCCACCTTGCCTCCGCCCCGGGCGATCCCGCTCACGACTTGACCGCTGGCGAGGCGAACCTGGGCGACCTGACCCTCGGCGACGGTATTCAAAGCCGTCCCGTCATTGCTCACCTGGAACCCGGCACCCACCGAAACGACTCGCACTTTCTGCCCCTGCAGGATTGCCGGGGGCAGGCGCAACATGCTCGCCCGCAGGGTCTGACCGGCCGCGAGGGCGAAGCGGGCCCCTTGCCCCTGGACTCGGGCCGGATCGGTCATCACGTCCGGCGGTTGCTCGGCCAGATCACCTGCCTGGCGTTGCAGATCCGCCGGGCCGACGATCTGCCCCGCCCGCAGGGGGCGGGCGAGGACCAGGTATTCGCCCCTCACCGCTACGCGGGTCGACACAAACACGGTCCAGGGCGCCGGCGAGAGGCAGCGCACGCCGACGTTTGTGCGGCCCCAGGCCCGGGAGCCCGCCGGAAGGAAGGCTTCCAGGCTGCCACAGGGCGGCAACTGGTTGCGGGGGTCGAAATCCCCGATCGTGAGGGTCACCGTGCCGGGCAAGCCGGCCGTTTCAGCGCGCAGGAAGCGCTCGACTTCCGCACGAACGGGGCCCGGGTCTTGTTGCGCGAGCAGGGTCGGAGAGGCCCATGCCAGACCAAGCGCCAGCCCAGCGAGGATCCAGCGAGGCGCTCCGGGGGAGTGAAAGATGAGGGAGCTCATGGGGGAATTCCACCACGATGACGGCCTGTCGGCAAACCTCCGGCAGTCGGGGCGGCGGGCGGCAAAGCTTGCCGGAGGGCTTGCCGATGCGGCGGAATTGGCCGGGTTTTGGCGGGGTTTTCGCCGCATGGAAGGGGGTTCTGGGGGACTAGGATCGGTGGCACAAAAGCTGCAATGGGCCAGTGCCGGACAAGCAAAGGTGTTTTCGGCCCCCGGCAAATGACTTTTAGGTGCTGACATGTCTTCCATGCTCGACAAGGAAATTGGGTTTCACCAAGCGGCCCTCGACGTTCGGGCCTATCGCCAGCAATTGCTGGCGTCGAACATCGCCAACGCCGACACCCCCCACTACAAAGCCCGGGACGTCGATTTCAAGGCCGCGCTGGCGGGGGCGGTGAACGGGCGCCTGGAGCACCTCGCCCTCAGTACGACTTCCCAGCGGCACTTGGGGCCCGCGGGCGGCAATCCGCTGGAAGCCTTTTCCGGCTACCGGGGCGAGCTGCAGTCCAGCGTGGATGGCAACACGGTGAATATGGACGTGGAGCGCAGCGCCTTTGCCGAGAATGCCCTCCACTACGAGGCCAGCATCACCTTCATCAATGGACTCCTGCGCACCATGCAGCAGGCCGTCCAGGGCCAGTAAGGGCGCGCCATGAGCATGCTCAACGTCTTCCAGATCGCCGGGTCGGCCCTCAATGCCCAGTCCCTGCGGCTCAATACCACCGCTTCCAACCTCGCCAATGCCGACAGCGTGGTGGGGGCCGACGGCCAGCCCTACCGCGCGAAGCAGGTTGTGTTTGCCGCCACGCCGGTCGCAGGGCCCGGCTCCCAGGGGGTCAAGGTGACCCAGGTGGTGGAGAGCGCCGCACCACTGCGCTTGGTTTATGACCCCGCGAATCCGGCGGCCAATCCCGAGGGTTACGTGTCGATGCCCAACGTGAATGTGGTGGAGGAGATGGTGAACATGATCTCCGCCTCGCGTTCCTACCAGAACAACGCCGAAGTGATGAATACCGCCAAGACCTTGTTGCAACGGACCCTGGCCATTGGCCAGTGAGCGAAGGAATCCGGAGACCCGAACCATGGCCAGCGTAACCAGCGCCACCACCAGCGCCGCCCAGCAGATCCTTTCGGACCTTGCGCGGACCCAGACCACCTCCCGGACGAAGATCGACGACGCCCAGGACCGCTTTCTGAAGCTGCTCACGACCCAGCTGAAGAATCAGGATCCCTTGAGCCCGATGGACAACGCCCAGATGACCTCCCAGCTTGCGCAGATCAGCACGGTCGATGGCATCGAGCGGCTCAACGCCACCTTGTCCAGCTTGATCGACAGCCAACAGGCGTCGGAGGCGCTTCAGGCGGCCACGTTGGTGGGGCGGGGTGTGCTGGTGCCCGGGGCGGGCATGACCCTGTCGGACAAGGGTGCGCTCGCCGGCTACACCCTGGCCTCCGCCGCGGACAAGGTGCTGGTCAGCGTGACCGATGCCAATGGCCTTGAGGTCGCCCAGGTGGACATGGGATCCCAGAATGCCGGCACCCACAGCATCAGTTGGGATGGGACCACCGCCAACGGCACCCGCGCCGCCAACGGGGCCTACCGCATCAGCGTAAAAGCCTATGCCGGTGAGAGCGCGGTGAGCGCCTCGGCCCTGCAACTCGGCGTGGTGAGCAGCGTGGTTCGGGGTAGCAGCGGGGTGGACCTGGAAGTCGGCTCGCTGGGGATCTTCCAGATGAGCCAGATTCAGCAGATTCTTTGATTCGGGAGTAGCAGAGATGGCATTCCAACAAGGTTTGAGCGGGCTCAACGCAGCGTCGAAGGCCCTGGACGTGATCAGCAACAACGTTGCCAACTCCGGCAACGTCGGCTTCAAGCTCGGGTCCACCCTGTTTTCGGACGTCTATGCCGCGGCCCTCAACGGCGCTGCCGCCGGCGTCCAGGTGGGTATCGGGACTGCCGTCGGCGCGGTGCGCCAGCAGTTCAGCCAGGGAAACATCACCCCCACCAACAACCCCCTTGATGTGGCGATCAACGGTGCCGGCTTCTTCCGCATGAGTCAGGATGGCGCTATTTCCTACACCCGGAACGGCCAGTTCGACGTCGATAAGAACGGCTACATCGTCAATGCCCAGGGCCTGCGCCTGACCGGCTATCCGGCCGATGCGACCGGGGCGATCCTGCCGGCTTCTCCCACCGATATTCAGATCGATACCGCCGACCTCCAGCCGAACCCCACCTCCGAGATCAACCTCGGGCTCAATCTGGACTCCCGGGCTACTGCGCCGACCGCGGCCTTCGACTTCACCGATCCGACGACCTACAACTCATCCACATCGGTGACGGTGTATGACAGCCTGGGCAATGACCACATCGCGACGATGTACTTCGTCAAGACCGGCGGCGGCTTCTGGGACGTCTATCAGCAGCTCGATGGCGGTGCGACCACCCTGGCGTCCGCAGCGTCCCCGACCCTGACTTTCGATACCAGCGGCGCCCTGACCGCAGGGGCCAACAATACCCTCACCCTGGCGATTCCCGCGAGTTTTGGCGCCGCGACCCCCCAGTCGGTGACCCTCGACTTCACCGGTAGCACCCAGTACGGCAGCGCCTTCGGCGTCAATCGGCAGACCCAGGACGGCTACGCCTCCGGCCGCCTCTCCGGCATCACCATCAGCGAGGATGGCACCGTGCAGGGCCGCTATTCCAATGGCCAGTCCCGCAACCTCGGCCAGATCGTGATCGCCAACTTTGCCAGCCCGAATGGCCTGATTTCCCTGGGTAACAACCTGTGGGCGGAGTCGCCGGCTTCCGGTCAGCCCCTGGTGGGCGCACCGGGGACCGGCAGCCTGGGGGTGCTGGTGGCGGGGTCGGTGGAGGAATCCAATACCGATCTCACCGCGGAGCTGGTGAACATGATTACCCAGCAGCGCGCTTATCAGGCCAATGCCCAATCCATCAAGACTCAGGATCAGATTCTTCAGACCCTGGTGAATCTGCGCTGAGCACTGAGGCCGGGACGCCTGCGGGGATTCGCAGCGTCCAGGCCGGGAGGTAGAGATGGACAAGCTGATCTATACCGCGATGAGCGGCGCGAGCCAGACTTTGGGACAACAGGGGGCGGTGGCCCACAACCTGGCCAATGCCACGTCCACCGGCTTTCGCACCGAGATGCATCGCCTGCGGGCGGTGCAGGTCCAAACGCCGGCCTTGCCCACCCGAGCCTTCGTGGTGGACGCCAGCGTGGCGACGGATTTCACGCCTGGGCCCCTGCAGCATTCCGGCCGCGCCCTAGATGTGGCGGTGGAAGGCAAGGGCTGGCTCGCCGTGCAAACGCCGGACGGCCGGGAAGCCTACACCCGCAACGGCAGCCTCGAACTCTCCCCCAACGGGGTCCTGCAGACCCGGCAGGGCTTGCCGGTGGTGGGCGATGGCGGCCCCGTTACCCTGCCGCCGGATGACCAGATCGTCATCGGCAAGGATGGCAGCATCTCGGCGATCCCGTCCTCCGGGGCGGTCAACACGGTCAATGTGGTGGGTCGCCTGAAGCTCGTCAATCCGCCGGAGCAGGATCTGGTGCGGGGCGAGGACGGGCTGTTCCGGCTCTCCAGCGGCGAGGCGGCCCCCCAGGATGAGGCGGTGCAGGTCGCCAGTGGTTACCTGGAAGGCAGCAACGTCAATGTGGTGGACCAGATGGTGACCATGATCTCGCTGGCCCGCCAGTTCGAGATGCAGACCAAGATGCTCTCATCAGCGGAGGCCAACGACCAGGCTGCGACGCGGATCCTGGCCGCCAGCTAAGGCGGGAATTAAGCCCCGGTTTTCCTTGGTGTTCGGCCGATTCGCCCCCGGCCGGCGACGCTAAGCTCAAGGTCGAGGCT
>JAEUNY010000011.1 GCA_016791005.1 Zoogloeaceae bacterium | reverse complement strand
GTCCGGTCGTGTTTGACGTGGGTGGTCTCGTCGTGGTCGATGGTCTTGCGGCGGTCGTGGCCCACCCAGTGGGTCTCGTCGTTCTCGACCTCGATATCCTGATTCTTTTCGGCGTGGATCCAGAGCTGCTCGCTGCCCTTGAGATCTTCGAAGCGGATCGCATTGGCATTTGCGGCGCTGCCCCCCTTGGAGGAGCGGGTGAGGACGCCGGTCTGGGTCTTGTTGCCAGGGAGTGCCCAGGGAGGCATCTGTTCCGCGTTGTAGACCCGCCCGGTAATGAGGGGCCGGTCCGGGTCTCCCTCGAGGAACTCCACCACCACCTCCTGACCAATGCGGGGGATGGCGATCATGCCGAAATTCTTGCCTGCCCAGGGGTGGGAGACCCGCACCCAGCAGGAGGCGTTTTCGTCGTGCTTGCCGCGCCGGTCCCAATGGAACTGGACCTTCACCCGGCCGTACTTGTCCGTGAAGATCTCATCGCCAGATGGCCCCACCACGATGGCGGTCTGCAGACCCCGCACCACAGGGCGAGGGGTGGAACGCAGCGGGCGGAACTGCTGGTCGGCCTCCATGCACTGGAAGGTGCAGTTGTAGGCGTGGCCCCGCTCGTCCATGGATTCGTAATCGCTGAAGCTCAGCTCGAATCGGGTACCCGTGATGAGGTACTTGCGGTTCTGGTCGCTCCGAGGATGCCCGGTGAGTTCGAAAAGATGGCCCAGTTGGATCCCCCGGGCATTGGTGTTCGCTTCGAGGTTCTTGTACTGGCTCTGGAATTCGTCCAGGCGCAGGCGCACGTAGTTGTCGCCTTCGGCCTTGGTATCGTAGGCGCCGGGGTAGTCGTACCATTCGTGCTTGGCTTCGGCGTAGCCCCGGTCGAGCTGGGTCTTGGCCTGCAATTCGACGCTGGGTTTCTCGAAATCGAAGTCATCCAGCACCGTCGCACCGGGCTGGACCTCGAAATGGAAACCCCAGGCGTTGATCCGGTCGTGGTCAAAGCGCAGGGCCCGGTCCCCCACCACGAAGGGGAGGCTGGCGCAGCCCGGGCAATCGTCGTGGGCGCTGGGGGCGTCCGCCAGGATCAGTTTGTGGCCGCTCGCCGTGTGGGTGAAGTAATAGTAGATCCCCTCCTGCTCCATCAGGCGGCTGACGAAGTCGAAATCCGATTCCCGGTACTGAACACAGTAGTCCCAGGGATCGTACTGACCGCTCAGCTTGAGTTCGAAGGACGCCGACGGATAATCGGCAAAGACTTCCTTAATGATGTCCGGCACCTTCTTGTTCTGGAAGATCCGGCAGTCCGCCGAGCGGGTGAGGAACCAAAGCCAGGGCCGGGCCAGGAGTTCGTAGCGCACGTAGCGCCCATGACTCGGAATGAGGCGGATGGACGTGACGAAGCCGTCGTAGTAACGGTTGCCGACATCCTCCACCTCGAGCTTCACGGTGACGTTCTTGCCCAGCAGTCGCTTGGGGTCGAGGTCGTTGGTTTCGGCCAACACGCCAATCCGGTATTCGTAGAGCCGCCCCAGTTCCTCCCGGGCGTCCAGGGTGTGGAAGAGCAAGGCGTCGGCGCCCAAGGGCGTCGTGATTTCCATCATCCGGGCCATCGCTACTGTCTCCCGAGCCTCATTGATCGCCGCC
Organism: Zoogloeaceae bacterium; assembly: GCA_016791005.1. Taxonomy (GTDB): domain Bacteria; phylum Pseudomonadota; class Gammaproteobacteria; order Burkholderiales; family Rhodocyclaceae; genus JAEUNX01. Next base: position 78,108 of record JAEUNY010000011.1, on the reverse strand, counting down.
GCTGGCACAGCGGCGCGCCGTCACCAGCCACCCCTCCACCGGGACCCCGCCCTCACGCCGCAGAATCACCGCCTCCAGCCCTTCCGCCGAAAAGCCCGCCGCCGCCAGCACCTGCGCCACATAGTCTGGGGAATGGGTGTAGCGCCCATGCTGGGCAAGGCGGTAGGGAACCCCTTCCTCAGGTGGCGCCGCCAGGGCTTCCACCGTGAATACCAGCACCCCCGGTCCCTTCAGTGCCACGGCGGCCGCCTGCGCCACGGGGGCAAGGTCACCAAAGTAACACAGGGTGTCGGCGCTGATCACGGCATCGAAGCTGGCGGGAAAATGGTGCAGGTAGGCGCAGAGCTCGGCAAGGTGAAGAACGTCATACGCCTGGCGTGCCTTGGCCTTGGTGAGCATGGCGCCGGAAAGGTCCACCCCGGTCAGGCGCTTGGCCAGAGGCCGCAACAAGGGCCCGCACAATCCGGTACCACAGCCGGCGTCGAGGATGTCGAAGGGCCCCGCGGCGCCGCCCAGGGCCTTGATGAGCGCCTCGGCCACGAGGCCGGGGGCCTGGTAGTGGAGCTTTTCCAGCTTCTGGTCGAAGCTGTCGGCAAAGGCGTCGAAGGTGATCTGGACGAAGGCGTCCGAGGCCCGTTCCGGCATTTCACCCAGGCACGCCGCCAGAAGGTGGCGCGCCACCGGGCTGTCCGGTTCCTGGGCCAACCATTCGCGATAGACCGCGATGGCCTGGTCGGTCTGACCCAGGCGCGAATAGGCGTATCCGAGCAATCGCCGCGCCCCCTGATGGCGGGGATCGAGGGTCACCACCCGACAGGCCGCATCCACGGAATCCTGGATCCGACCGAGGCTGCGATAGAGCGTGGCCAGGTTGTTCCAGGCGTCCAGACCATCGGGCTGTGCCTGGAGGGAGGATTCGTAGCACGTCAGCGCGGCGTCGAGCCGGCCGCTTTCCACGAACACATTGCCCAGGTTGTTCCATTGCCCGGCGGGATTGGCGACCCGCTCGATGGATGCCCGGATCAGGGTTTCCGCCGCAGCATCATCGCCCCGCTGGTGCATGAGGATGCCCAGGAAATGGAGGCAATCGGGATGATCCTCCCGACGAGCCAGGACTTCGCGGTAGATCGCCTCGGCCTCGTCCAGATCGCCGCGACGATGCAGAAGCGAGGCATAGGCCACCGCCTCGTCGAGGGTCAGCACCTGTTCCTGTCCGCCGTCGGCCGGGCCGCAGGCCGCGCCCTGGGCCTCGTTCGGCGCCTGAAGGGGATTCGAGATTCCGCTCACGTCCCTCAGTTCTCCACGTGCAGCACGCCACGGGTCTGGGAATTGGCAATGTTGGCCACGGCCTTGGTATGACCGCTGATACGGAAGCCGGCCTTACCCCAATTGACCCCTACCGTGCCGACAAAATAAAAGAGATTGGTGCCGTCAATATTCTTGTCGTGGAGTTCGTCCTTCACCGTGAGGTAAAGGTGCTTGCAATCCGGCCACTTCAAGCGAGTCGTCACTTGTACCGAAGGGCCGTGGCTACCTTCCCAACGCATGCGATCCACCGAATTCATGATGCTGTCGAAATCTGCCTGCTCGGCTTTTGTCAGTGCAAACGGCATTACATACCCCTTATTCAAACTCCCGAATGGACAAGCCCCAACCCCTCGAGAGGGGAATCACTTCGACCCGCGTCTGCCGGATCACCCGACCCAGGTGCAAAAAAAGGCAACGTTCTCAGCATTCCAAATAGCCCGAGCCGGCCCAATCCCCTTCAAGCGAGTGACACCCGTCCATCCGTAGCACTCGCCGCCCACGGAATCATCTATGGTGCCAGCGGCATGGTGCGAAAGTTCATGCAGGAAAGTTTCGACCTTGGATTGCTCAAAGAGATGACGGTCCGGCATCGTAAAAAAATTCGGCCCCAATCGCATCGGAAGGCGATCTGGCGCCACGCCTTGCTGACGCAAGTCATCAATGAATGTGGTGTGCATAGCTCCGCCCCCGCTGGCGCTGAACTTGCCCGACAGCATGTCGGCATTGGTATTGGTGAAAGTCGGCTCGTAGGTGACATCGAAGCTCTGGCCAGCGATGCGCATGTGCATCACCTTGATGGTTTCTTCGAGGGACTTTTCCGCGGATTTCAGGGCGGAGCCCGTTGCCCCGCCCATGATCAGTCCGAACACTTTCCGCCAATTTTCTGTCCCGGCCGCTGCATAAGCATTTTCCAGGATCCGGCGTGCATCGCGATAGATCTGGGTCACGACGATTTGTTGTGGTCCGCTGAACCCTTTGAACTTAGCCATCTAAACCCTCCTTCCTTCTACTTTAGGGAATCACGCCAGGAACTGGCGTCCCACCCCAATCTCCTTCTCCAAATTCTGAGTGTGTCCGGGCAAATCAATCCTGCCCGGGCAACCACTCATCGAACGCCAACGGCGAGGCCACCAAATCAAAACTCGTACTTGAATCCTCCGGCATCCACCCCTACGGATACCCGCTCCACCGGATGCCCCTCCATCATGCGGGTGAGGAATTCCCGGGAGAGATCCGGCAGGAGGGTGTTGGTGAGGATCGCGTCGATCATCCGGCCGCCGGATTCGGTCTCGGTGCAACGGGAGACGACGAGCTTCACCACCTCGTCGTCGTACTCGAAGGGCACCTTGTGGCGATCTTCGATCCGCCGCTTGATCCGGCCCAGTTGGAGCTGGACGATGCGGCCGAGCATCTCGTCCGACAGGGGGTAGTAGGGAATCGTCACCAGGCGCCCCAGGAGCGCCGGCGGGAAGATCTTGAGCAGCGGCTCCCGCAGGCCCTTGGCCAGGCCTTCCGGTTCCGGCATCAGCTCCGGGTCCTTGCACATACTGGCAATGAGGTCGGTGCCGGCATTGGTGGTGAGCAGGATCAGGGTGTTCTTGAAGTCGATGAAGCGGCCCTCCCCGTCTTCCATGAAGCCCTTGTCGAAGACCTGGAAGAAGATCTCGTGGACGTCCGGATGGGCCTTCTCCACTTCGTCGAGGAGCACCACCGAATAGGGTTTGCGGCGCACCGCCTCGGTGAGAACACCCCCCTCGCCATAGCCCACGTAGCCCGGGGGCGCCCCCTTGAGAGTGGACACGGTGTGGGCTTCCTGGAACTCGCTCATGTTGATGGTGATGAGGTTCTGCTCACCGCCATAGAGGGCTTCCGCCAGGGCCAGGGCGGTCTCCGTTTTGCCTACCCCGGACGTCCCCGCCAGCATGAACACGCCGATGGGTTTGTTGGGATTGTCGAGCCCCGCCCGGGCGGTCTGGATCCGCTTTGCGATCATCTCCATGGCATGGTCCTGGCCGATCACCCGCTGGCCCAGCAGGCTGGGGAGGCGCAGCACGGTCTCCACTTCATTGCGCGCCATGCGGCCGACGGGAATGCCCGTCCAGTCCGCCACCACGCTCGCCACGGCCTGGTAATCCACCGTGGGCAGGATGAGGGGGTCTTCCCCCTGGAGTTCCGCCAGCTTGGCCTGGACCTCCTTGAGCCGGGCGAGGAGCACATCCCGCTCCTCCTCCGGTTTCTTTTCGACCTCGGGGGTGGACTCGGCCACGGCGGACTCCAGCGCGCTGCCCGTGCCTTCCACCGGCTCCAGGCCACCCCGCAGCTTGGCCCGCAGGGCGAGGAGTTCATCGACGAGGGCTTTTTCGGCCTCCCAGCGCCCCTGCAGCACCGCCAGGCGCTCCTGCTCCTGGCCCATCAGCTCCGTCACCCGGGCCTGCCGCTCGGCGGTGTCAAATCCGATGGCATTTTCCCGGTCGATGATGCCCTGCTCCACCTCCAGGGCCTCGATGCGCCTCCGGCAATCCTCCACCTCCGCGGGCGTGGCGTGCAGGCTCACGGCAACCCGGGCGCAGGCGGTATCAAGCAGGCTGACGGCCTTGTCCGGCAACTGGCGGGCGGGAATATAGCGGTGGGAGAGCTTGACCGCCGCCTCCAGGGCTTCGTCGAGGATCTGCACCTTGTGGTGCTTTTCCATCATGGTGGCGACCCCCCGCAGCATCAGGATGCCCTTCTGCTCAGAAGGCTCGTCCACCTGAACCACCTGGAAGCGCCGGGTCAGCGCGGGGTCCTTCTCGAAATACTTTTTGTATTCCGCCCAGGTGGTGGCGGCCACGGTCCGCAGGGTGCCCCGGGCCAGGGCCGGCTTGAGGAGGTTGGCGGCGTCCCCGGTTCCCGCCGCGCCGCCCGCCCCCACCAGGGTATGGGCTTCGTCGATGAAGAGGATGATGGGTTTGGGCGAGGCCTGCACTTCCTCGATCACCGAACGGAGTCGCTGCTCGAATTCGCCCTTCATGCTCGCGCCGGCCTGCAGGAGGCCGATGTCCAGGGTGAGAAGGCTCACGTCCTTGAGGGACGGCGGAACGTCGCCCTTGACGATGCGCTGGGCGAAGCCTTCCACCACCGCCGTCTTGCCCACACCGGCCTCGCCGGTGAGGATGGGATTGTTCTGGCGGCGCCGCATGAGGATGTCGATCACCTGACGGATCTCCTCGTCCCGGCCGACGATGGGATCCATCTTGCCGGAACGGGCCTGTTCGGTGAGGTCCACCGTGAATTTCTTCAGCGCCTCCTGCTTGCCCATCGCCGCCGGCGCGAGGGCCCCGCTGGCTTCGCCGGGCTCGCCGGCCCCGGAACCGTCGGAAGCCACGGAGCCATCCTCCGGCGAGCCGGACACGATCTTCAGGAGGTTGTCGGAGAGGTCGTCCGGCTTCACCCGCTCGAACTGGCGGGAAATCGCGAAGAGGGCATTGCGCAGGAAGCTGGTCTTCAGCATCCCCAGGAGCAGGTAGCCCGTGCGCACCGCCCGGTCGCTGTACATCAGGGAGCCATACACCCAGCCCCGCTCCACGGCATTGGCGATGTTGTCGGAGAGGTCGGAAATCGCCGTCGCCCCCCGGGGCAGGCGATCCAAGGCGGCGGTGAGTTCCTTGGCCAGCACGGCGGAATCAATCCCGTAATGGCGGATGATCCGATGCCAGTCGGTGTCCTGGGTCTGGAGGATCTGCATGACCCAGTGGTCGAGTTCGACGAAGGGATTGCCCCGCAGCTTGCAAAACACCGTCGCCCCCTCGATCGCCTTGTAGGCGGTGGGGTTCAGCTTGCCAAATAGTGCCACCCGACTGATTTCGCTCATGGTTTCCCCGCTTATGGTTGGTGGGGCGGCGCATCCTGGCCCCCCCGATGATGCCCTGCCTGGCGGGCCAGAATCGCTTCTGGATCCAGCACCAGTTCCCCACGATCCTTCCCGTCGGCGTGGCCCACCCAGGTGGTCCAGCCCAATTGGCCGAACTGGCCAAGCCGGGTGCGCGGCACCTCCGACCGGGCCAGCACCAGCCGCACGTCCCACTGGAATTCGAAACACAGATACTGGCGGACCAGCGCCACCAGCTCGCCGAAGGCCTTGCCCCCCGGCAGAAGAGCCAGATAGCGCGACAGAGAAAGGGGCCCGGCGTGGACCCGCAGGCCGTGCTGGCGGTCCCACACCCGGGCACCGAGAACGGCGCCGACCCCGAGCCGCGCCCCCGCCCGCAGGGTCCCCAGGCGGGTGCGATCCTCCGCCGGCAGGACCATCCAGTGCCCGACAAACTGCTCAACGCCCACCGGGCTCTTGAAGAAGCTCGACAGGAGCGCCTCCAACCCGTCGGCATTACGCACCTGGCGAGCGAGCAAGCCGCCGTGGAAAAGCTTGGCTTCGTCCCCCACCGCGTCCCGGTCCCGCTGGGCCGTTGCCCCGACCCCCACCAGCGCACCGACAAAAAGGCGGAAGCGATCATCCTTGGGCCGATCCAGATTCACCGTCGGCTGGGCCTGGGCCCAAGCGCGGTAGAACAGGCTCAGGATGCGATGGTGGAAAACATCGAGGAAGCGAACGAAGGTCGAATCGCCGTGATGGAGCTGGCGCTCCCGGGCGTAGTCGGTCAAATGCAGCGGCAGGGGGCCATTGGGGCCCAGCGCACCCAGAATCCGCTGGATCAGCCGCGGCGGCCGCCCCCCAGCGCCGGGCTCAAGGGCCGCGAGGGGAGCCGGAGCGAAGCTCAGGGAGGCCTCCTGCCCGAGACGCACCGGGTCATCCACCGGCCGCAGGGACTGGCCCAAGCGCGGCTTGCCCGGATGGAGGCACTCGATCCGGCGCAAGGCCTGGTAAAAATCGTGCCGATACGGCGCCCGGGCCAGATCGTCGAGGTAGCTCATAGGATGGGCCGTGCTCCGCAGCGCGGCCGCCAACGCATCATCTCGCCCCGGCTCGACGAACGCAGGACGGTTTCGGTGAATGAGTTGAGGGAGACATGGCGGGCGAGAAAATGCTCCATCACCGCGCCGAAGAGAAACGCGCTGCCCCCCAGAAAGGCCAGCTCGTCCACCTCCAGCTCCACTTCCAGGCCACGGCCAAAAGCAATGGGGCCGGCGAAGGGCAGCCGGCGCACGAGAGGTCGGGTCCGGACATGGTGGAGCCCCTCGATCTGACGGGCCACGGCCTGATCTCCCGCCAGGGCGTACAGGGCCAGCATATCCCTCAGGGCGGCCGCGCCTTGCTGGGCGTCGGCGTCCACCAGAGAGAGGTAATTGAGGGAGAGATGGTTGATGAACTGCCAGGCGAGCCCACCTTCCCGCAGGCAACTCGTTGGGCGGGAGGGCCCCTTGAGGATCCGGATACCGAGAATGGGCGCGGTATTGTCCAGGGTCAGGTCCGTCTTGCCTTGGCCCACCGGCATCAGCAGAGGCAGATCCCGGTTGGTGCACAGCACCGTGAGACTGAGCTGACGCAAAGCTTCCGGATAGGGCGCCTCCTCCGAATCCACCAGAGAGATGAAGACTTCGCTGCCCAAGTAGCTGGAGCGGGCACCGCGGGTGCGCTGAGTGCTGGAATGGAGGCGCGGCTCCCGTTGCAGCGTGAAATAGGCGCGACGACCCGGGGCATCGGTATGGAAGGCCGCGTAAAACGGCAGGAAGTCCCGCTCCGAATCGGGGCCGACTCCATGACCGGTGACCGACTCCACGTCATAGACCTCAAAATCCATTGGCCGGGTGCGGTCAGGCACCACGTGGTGCTCGTAGACCGGGTCCGTGAGATGGATGCGTTCGGCCCGCCGGCTGAGCAAATTGATGGCCGGAGTGCAGAACAGGCTGATGTTTCCAGCATCCACCACACTTTCCAGGGACGGCTCGCCCCGGGAAAACAGCAGAACGACCTCCAGTTCCCGCGCTTCACAGCGGCTCGCCGCCCGCTCCAGGCCGACGAGATCGGCGAACAGGAAGCGCTGGGGAAAGGAGAAATATTCGTGGATCAGCCGGTAGCCTTGGAAACCCCGCAGAGAAGTGGGCAACAAGGCCTCCGAATCCGAATACCCCACCGGGCGGACGGACTCCGGCGGCAACCACTCCCGCCACGGAATCGGCCGCTCCACTGGAAGGGCCAGGACCCCCAGACAGGCCCCATGCACCAGCTCGTTCAAGCGATAGGTGACTTCATCCAGCCCGGAAAAATGCAGGTTCAGGTGCGAAAGATCGATGGCCGAAAAGGGCAACTCCGCCCCAGTCCGCAGACGGATGCGCAGCCCCCCCTTGATGCGATTCCCCAGGCCTAGTTGCGTCAGGGGCAGGTCCGGAGCCACCGTGAAATAGGCGGCGCTGGCCACCTCGATGGGCAGGAGGCGCACCTCGTGGGCAGTGCGGAATTCGGCGGCCGTCTCTTCACCCCGCGCCGGGTGGCCGTGCATCGTGCTGCCCCGGGGAATGGCCACCCCCCGGGCGAGGTTGCCGTCGTTCAGGTCGGGCAGGAAGCGCGCCACGACCATGGAGGGCGTCGGCGCCAAAAACTGGGGGTAGAGAATTTCCAGCAGACGGTGGGTAAAGCGCGGAAATTCAGCGTCAAGCTTGAGCTGAACCCGCCCGGCAAGAAAGGCGAAGCTCTCAATCAGCCGCTCGACATAGGGGTCCGAGACCTCCACGCCATCCATCCCCAGGCGCGCGGCGATCTTCGGGAATTCCGCGGCGAACTCCGCGCCCATCTCCCGCAGGTGACGCAACTCCTGGTTGTAGTAACGGAGGAGACGCGGATCCATGGCCTCAGCCCGACAATTCCTTGACGTCCACCTGACCCGTTTCCAGGTCCACGTCCGTGCGGAGCAACAGTTCGATGGGCACTGGCTGGGCCCAGAGGGTACCGCGAATCCTTACCTCGATCTGATTGTGGTGGTCGAGGGAAAGCTGATTCACCATGGCGGAAACACTGACCGAGGCCGCATCGATACGGGGTTCGAAGTCGACAATCGCCTGGCGGATGGCCTGCTCGAGATCGAGGATATTGAGGGTCGAGGCAAGTTCGCCCGAAAGCGGCGGCAAGCCGTAGTTCAAAACCGATCGCTTGGCGTCAGGGCAGCCCGTCCAGTCCACCTCGGCGGGCGACGGACAGGCGGCATTGAGGAGCCAGGCGAGATCCCGCAAAACGGCGGCCCGCAGGCGCTGGCGGTTCATGACCCGCGCATCCCGCGCCTCGACCCGCTTGTCCTCGGGGGCGTTGTCGGTGAGTCGATCGAGGAGCGCCGGTTGCAGGCGCTCCATCGGAGTGAGTTCAGCCATCGTCGCGGTTTATTCGGCCGCCGATTGAAGCTGGATGGAGCGGACTTCCAGGAGCGGCGTATCGCCTTGGTCGGTGGCCAGGACCCGCTGCCCCAGACCCTCGAAGGCATCCCCCAGAGCGGGCTGCCAGATGGTCTTGCGGCCAACGATGACCAGGCCGTCCTCTGCGGCTTCCGAGCCGGGATAGCGCGACGGAATCATGGCCAGGGTTTCGCCGCCGTTGGCGAACTCGAGGTGCGCGGGCATCCAGACGAAATCCCGCAGATCCTCCGGGGCCTCGATATCCACCTTGGCCAGGCGGGAAAATGGAATCCAATAATATCGGCCATTGACGATAGCCTCGAGGACGGGGCCAAGCCGCATGTCCGCGTCAGCAATCCATTCGAACGGTTGATCGTTGATGGTGCCAGCGGTGGCGGGGGCCTCTTCAAAGGCCTGTTCGCGTAAGCGGCTTGCCGCGTCGGCCTCACCCCGACCGCCACGAATCAGGGATTCAATCAGGAGAGCCACCCAGCCCTCGGGTTCGCCAAAGAGCATGGGGGATCGCCGGCCCTGGAACACTTCTGCGCGCAGGACCTCGCAGCCGACGGCCGCCCGATACATCTCCCGCATGGCCAGCGCCGAGGCATCGAGCTCCGCGCACACGTCGAGTTGATTGAGCGCCCGCTCCCACTGACCCAGAAGACAAAGCAGTTGAAACAGAAACACCCGCTGGCGGCTATCCGCCGGATTGGCCCGGATGGCGTCCTGCAGAGCCTTCAAGGCCTGGGTCGGCTGGCCCGCGCGCAAAAATTCCTCGGCACCCTTGAGTGTCATTCCCCTCTCCTCCCGATCGCCGTGGCCGGGCGCCGAGGCACGGCCCGTGGCGTTGAGGCGCCTTCACCGGAGTCCGGCAAAGGCGCACGATCCCGAATGCTTAGGCCGGGATATTTTCGGCAATGTTGAACGCGTACTCCTTGGTGGCGTCACCGGTGCCGTCCGGCTTCTGCGGGGTGTATTCCAGCTTGAATTCGGCGAAATTGAGGGTGACGTTCTCGGTGAGCCGATCCTCGCCACCGGAGCCCCCGGTCGAGACGGAAGTGATGATCACTTCCTTCATGGTGAGCTTGATGTATTCCAGGGGATCAGTGCCCGCCTTGCGGACCGTCAGCTTGGCCTCCGGGTGGTGTACACCCTGGCAACAAGCTTTCATCAGCACGGTACTCGACGCATCGACGTATTTGGTGATCGAGATGTCCTGCACGCTGACTTTTCCAGCGCCGCCGCCGCCGCCCATGTGGGTGGTGCCCGACTGGCTCATGCCCCAGCTCCAGGCTAGGACGTCGATTTCCTTGCCGTGAGAACTGTCGGTGGATTCCCCCTCGATGTCCCCGATCTTGATGAACATATCTACTGACATGATTGCCTCCTTGATTGACTCATTATTGCCAGGTTAACCGCCTAGGTTTCCAGAGGGGCCAGGCCCCTCGCGCCGTTAAACCCCCTTGGCGGAGGGGAGCTTGGACACCAGCCGCAGGGATACCGTCAGCCCTTCGAGCTGATAGTGCGGCCGCAGGAAGAATTTGGAGGTGTAGTAGCCCGGATTCCCTTCGACTTCTTCCACCCGAACCTCGGCTGCGGCCAGGGGCTTGCGGGCCTTGGTCTGTTCCGAAGAATGGGCCGGGTCACCATCCACGTAGTTCATGATCCATTTTTGCAGCCAGCGCTGCATGTCCTCCTTTTCTTTGAAGGAGCCGATCTTGTCCCGTACGATGCATTTCAGGTAATGGGCAAAACGGCAGCAAGCAAAGAGGTAGGGCAGACGCGCCGCCAGGTTGGCGTTGGCCGTGGCATCCGGATCGTCGTACTCGGTGGGCTTTTGCAGGGATTGGGCGCCGATGAAGGCGGCGAAATCCGAGTTTTTGCGATGGATCAGCGGCATGAAGCCGTTCTTCGCGAGTTCGGCTTCGCGCCGGTCGGAGATCGCGATCTCCGTGGGGCATTTCATGTCCACGCCGCCGTCGTCGGTGGGGAAGGTATGGACCGGCAGCCCCTCCACCGCACCGCCGGATTCGATACCCCGAATCCGCGAACACCAGCCGTACATCTTGAACGAGCGGTTGATGTTGACCGCCATGGCATAGGCGGCATTGGCCCAGGTGTAGCAGCCGTGGTCGGCTGCGCCGGTGTCTTCCTCGAAGTCGAACTCCTCCACCGGACAGGTCTTGGCGCCGTAGGGAATCCGGGCCAGATAGCGGGGCATGGCCAGCCCGATGTAGCGCGCGTCGTCCGAATCCCGCAGGCTGCGCCAGGAGGCGTATTCCGGCGTCGAGAAGATCTTGGTGAGATCGCGGGGATTGGAAAGCTCCTGCCAGGAGTCCATCTGCATCACCGTCGGGCTCGCCCCGGCGATGAAGGGAGAATGGGCCGCGGCACATACCTTGGACATTTCGCCCAGAAGCTCGACGTCCGGGGGGCTGTGATCGAAGTGGTAATCGCCCACCAGACAGCCAAAGGGCTCGCCACCGAACTGGCCGTATTCCTCTTCATAGACCTTCTTGAACAGTGGGCTCTGGTCCCAGGCGGTGCCCTTGTATCGCTTGAGGGTCTTGCCCAGATCCAGCTTGGAGATGTTCATCACCCGAATCTTGAGCATCTCATCGGTTTCGGTGTTGTTCACCAGGTAGTGCAGCCCCCGCCAGGCGCCTTCCAGCTTCTGAAAATCAGCGTGGTGAAGGATGAGGTTCACCTGCTCGGTGAGCTTGCGGTCCAGGGCCGCGATGATGGCCTCGATGGACCCCACGACATCGGCGCTGATGAGCTGGGTGCTGGCCAGAGCCTGCTGGGCAAGGGTGAGGACGGCCTCTTCCACCGCCGAGCGGGCTTCTTCCGTCTTGGGCTTGAATTCCTTCTGCAGCAGGGAGGCAAAGTCGTTGCCCTCGAGGACAACACCCTGCAGTTCTGTCTGTTGTTCGGCTTCTGCCATTGCAATCTCCAAATTCTGGTCGAGGTATTGGGTCAGGCCGCCGGGGCGCCGCCTTCTTCAGCCGGCTTCTTGGCCGCCGCCAGGGCCTGGAGCAGGGCCGGGTCCTTGATCACCTTGGCGATGAGTTCCTCGGCCCCGGTCTTGCCGTCCATATAGGTGACCAGGTTGGAGAGTTGCTGGCGGGCCGTCAGCAGCTGGTTGAGGGCATCCACCTTCTTCGCCACCGCCGCTGGGGAAAAATCATCCATGCTGTCGAAGGTGATATCGACACTTAGGTTGCCCTCGCCGGTCAGCGTGTTGGGCACCTGGAAGGCCACCCGCGGCTTCATGGACTTCATGCGGCTATCGAAGTTGTCGACGTCCACCTCGAGGAACTTCCGGTCGGCGACGGGCGGGAGCGGATCTGCCGGCTTGCCCGAAAGGTCCGCCAGCACCCCCATGATGAAAGGCAACTGCACCTTCTTTTCGGCGCCGTACAGCTCCACGTCGTATTCGATCTGCACCCGGGGCGCACGATTGCGCGCGATGAATTTCTGACTGCTGTCTGCCACGATAGTCTCTCCTCTGGAACGTACTGCCTGTCGATCACCCGGGCGGACGCCTTAGCCCCCGCCCATGGAATTCAGTTGATTTCAGTTCATTTGGCGTTGGCCGAAGGCAGGCCGCTCAAGGCCTCGATCTTGGCCAGACTCTCGGGCGCCAGATCCTTGATGATGTCCACAAACGACATCGTCATCAAACGGTGAGCCCGCCGCAACAGGAGCGGGGCCGGGTTGGCAGGCTCGGTGCGTTCAAGATAGGCGATGATCTTGTCGAGCATCAACACCGCATCCTGGCGGGTGGTGATTTCCCCCCGGGCCGGCTTGGGCGCCTCGGGCGCGGGCTGCCCCGCCTCCTCGACCGCCCCTTCGCCAGCTTCGACCACTGGATCTCCACCGATCGCCGTGCGGACACTCGTCGCCATCTGGGCGACGACCTGAACGACCGAATAGAGAACTTTCAGGTCGGGGGCCCGCTCGATACCCACCCTTTCGTTCAATTCCTTGATCAGCGCCTTGAGGGCCGGCGCGGTATCGATCATCCCGGTCAGGCGCTCAGCACCCGCCTCGGCGAGGGCCCCTTCCGCGGCGGCCTGACTGAGCGCCGCGACGCCCGCTTTGGGCGGCACCTTGCCAAGGGCGATCTCCAGATCCCGCACCAACAAGGGAGGCAGCCCCCGGGGACGCGCGAGGACGGACTCCCGCACGTCCCGCACCAAGGCGGCACTGTCCGCCAAGGGGGCCAGGGCGTTCATCCGCATGGTGGGATCGTTGTCGTCATCGGGATCCAGGCGGGGATGTATTCCGTCCCAGTAACGACTCAGCAATTGAGTCACCAGCGTGAGCCCGGGAGTGAGGGCCTCGAACCCTTCCGTGCGGATCCATGACCGGACGAGCAGGGCCGCCACCCGCAAGTCTTTGGTGCGCTTGAAGAGCGCTTCGGCTTGGCCCCGCACCGCAGCCCAGTCGGGCTCTTCCGCGGCAATGATGGTGGTGCCGAACTGCTGCTCGGGCTTGCCCTGAGCCGCCTGGTCCAGCGCCATAAAATCTGGGTCATATTCCAGATCGGGCCCGCAGGGCGGCTCGTTTGCGATCTCGGCAAGCAGGCCTTCAACGTCGGTCATGCAACGCTCCGGCAGCGGAGTGAAATAGCGCTGAGCCGCATCTCGGGCCGCGGGCCGGGACGCATGGACTCCAGGGCATCACACCGGAAAAGTCGGGGAATCGGAAAATGGTCGTTGGTTTTGTTTTGGCATACCTTGCCGCAGGCCCGGGGCGGCGTCAATAGCCTTCTCACGCCGATTTCTTTGCCTCACGCGCGCTTCCAAAAATCGCCCACAGCCGCCAGGAAGGCCGCCCGGTCGCCAGGGTCGGAAAGCTCCCCGGCCAGGCGGGCCAAAAAATCTTCCGCGCCAGCCGCTTGCTTGGCCGCCCGACCGGCGAGCACGCGAGCAATGGGCCCCTGGGTTTTGGCCAAGGCGGTGGCGGCCCGGTCAATCAATTCCTGGCTCAAAGGGGTGGACTCCCTGGATGGCGCGGTCGTGCCCGTGCGTGCTGCGGCCTCGTGGATCGTGACGCCCGCGACCGCACCCTCGACCCGATCGGCATCACCGAGGGGAATGCCCAACTCCGTCTTGCGCTGGAGGAAGGCCGCCCGCTCAGGCTCGGTATCCAGGCGTTGGGCGAGCTTTTTGTACAACTCATGGATGCTGGTGGTCTCGTTGGCCGCCCGTTTGACCATGACTCTCGCCAAGGGCCCGATGAACGAAGCCAACTGCCGCTCGACCACATGCAGAGTCTTTTCCTGCCACTGGGAACTCGACGCCTCCTGAGTTCCGACCGTGGTCGGCTGGGCGGCCTGCCCGGCCTGGGCCCCTGCCCCCTGGCGCATCATGTGCACAGTGCGGACGACCGTGTCCTCCGAGATGGATGGCGCCTCCTGGATGTTGAAGGCGGCCTGAAAGGCCATCCGGACCGCCTCGGCAAACTCCTGGGCCGACTGATAGCGATCATCGGGCCTCTTTGCGAGGGCGCGATTGACCACCGGGTCGAAGAAGGGGGGCACCGAACTCTCCACTTCCGAAATGCGCGGCGGAGGCTCGCGGCAAATGCGGGACGCGATGGCTTCCACCGGCCCCTCGAAGGGGCGCTTGCCGGCCAAGAGTTCGAACAGCACCACCCCCGCCGCATAGATGTCCGCCCGGGCATCGGCCGGCGCACCCATGAATTGTTCGGGGGACATATAGCTGGGCGTCCCGATGACGGTCCCCACCTGGGTCAGGGTCGAGGATTCGATCCGCGCGATGCCGAAATCCGCAATCTTCACCTTGCCCTTGCTGGTGATGATGAGATTCGACGGCTTGATGTCCCGATGGACGACGCCTTGTTCGTGGGCATAGGCCAAACCGTCCAGGAGCGGCAGCATCACCCCGACGGTATCCGACACCGTCATCTTGCCCCGTTGGCGCAGGAAGTCCTTGAGGCCAAACCCTTCCACGTACTCCATGGCGATGAAGGCGGTATCGCCATCCTCGCCATATTCGTACACACCGACAATGTTTGGGTGGGAGAGCCGCCCGGCTGCCCGGGCTTCATTGCGAAAACGTGCGACGGCCTGTTCGCCGCCGTCCTCCAGCAGATCCCGCGCCACGGTCTTGATCGCAACGGTGCGCTGGATCACGGGATCGACCCCGCGATAGACGAAGCCCATCCCACCGCGACCCAGGGTCCCGGTGATCGCGTACTTGCCGAGGCGGGTGCGTTCCTGGCCCACTGGGTGGCGCCCTTAGCCTTCCAGCAGCTTCAGGGCCTGCACCAAGCTCTTGCGCATGCGGCCAAAGGACTGAGCCAGGAGCCCGATCTCGTCCTGCCCTTTTGCCTCGAATTCCGGCGCATTCATATTGCCCAGGCTCACCTCGTCGGCAATCGCGACCAGCTTGCGGATTGGACGGGTGACCAAGGCGGCAAGCATGAGATTCATGGCAATGAAGATGAAGACAAAGACCCCTGCGAGGGACGCCATAAAGACTTTGAATGCCTTGTCGGCGCGGGAGATGGGCAGTTCCATCGGAACCGACACCACCTGGGTGCCGATCACTTCGTTGTGATTCCAGCCAAAGCCGTTGGCCGTGCCATATTTGTCAATCATGGTCTTGGGCGCAGCAGCCACGGTGCTGTGGCACTGGAGGCACCCAGGGTCCTTGATCTGGATCGGCCGGGCAAGATAGAGGGAGGGGCCCTGGGGCGTATCCCGCACGCCGATCAACTCACTCCGACCGGTGTCCTGGCGAAAGATGTTCACCACGTCCGCCTCCCAGTCCGTCGCACGATCTCGGGGATTGGTCGGATTCAGAGCCGCCTCCTTGTACGCATAATCCGGGTACTTCTTCTGCAAGGCCGCAAAGGTCTCGTGGGCGGCAAAGGCGGGAACCGACTCAGCGAGGAACTCGTACTGCATCTGATTGGCCAGCAAAGGCTTCACCTGGACGTTGGTGTAGTTGCGCGTTGCAAGGGCGGCTTCCATCATGATCCGGGCGTTCTGGATAATCTCCTCCCGGGCGTTCCGCTGCAGGAGGTCGTGGGAAAAATACCCCGTGGCCGCGAACCCCAGCGCAAAGATGAGCAACAAGACCAGATTGAATTTGACAATGAGCTTCATGGCAGGCAAGTCCTCGGTTGAATCCGCCAGGATGAATCAATAAGTCTTTGCCGGCTTGGGTGGCGGCGCGTACTTTTCCGGATGAACGATGCGATCCCAGTCGCGGTACCGCGCAATGTCCGGCTCGACCGCCGCTCGAAATCCGGCATCCTTCAAGCGGTCGCGAAAGCGTCGGGTCATACCCTGGCTCCACGGCGCGCCGAGCTTCATCCAGTCAGCGATCTCGGTATATTCGACAGGGCGGCCAGAAACCTTGACGGCCTTACCCTCAAATCGCGCCGCAAGACTCGGGAGCGGGTCGCGAAACGGGCGGGGCAATCCGGCCAAAAACTCCCCATCCGGGCGCTGGATCACGGACGGCGCCTTGCCGGCCGCCTGGACGACAAACTGGCCCGCATTCGCCCCCACCTTCGCCCGCCCCCGCCCCCCCTGCATCTGGGTCAAATTAGCCTGACCGGCTTCGACGAACACCGCGGTGCGCGATGCCTCAACCCTCACCGTGGTGCGGAAAGCGGTCCCCTCCCCCCGCAGTTCGGGAAATGAGAGACGCCAGGGGCGCTCCGGCAGCTGGGCTTTCATCCAGCCTTGCAGGAGGTAGGCCTCGGCGGGATCCTTCCCGCCCTTGACGGATGTCATGCGAAAAAGAAATAAGCGTGAGTCGGCGCCAAGGCCCAGGAGTGCGCCGTCCTGAAGCTCGATCACGGCGAAACCATCCGGCGACGTGGAGAGCAAGTCTCCCGCCTCAAGGGAAGTACCCGGAGTCGCCGCCATAGATTCATCACCCCGGACGATCCTCAGCCCGCCCTGGACCACGGTCACCACCCCCCCGGTCTGGGCCAAGACGCTACCTGCAACCCCCAGCATCAGCCAGAAAAGCAGCCATCGACAGACAATCTGCATGGATTTCACGACTGAAGGGCCCCTATCCGCCCAGAAAAAAGCGGCATTCCGGCTCCGGTACAATTGAATTAAAAAAAATGATGGCACGAGCATCCGGATTTTTCCAAGCCCTTCGATCACGTGAGCGTGCTCAGCCCCCCTCCCGTCCCGGAAGAGTCCCACCTGCCGGTGGGTCAACCAGCGTGCCCATCGGCTCAAGTCACACGGCAAATTGACGTTGAGCGTCGCACCCCATGCGCTCATCGCCCGTGCCCATGCCTGAGTCAAGTCATCGCAGGAAGACCGCCACGCTCGAGGTCGCACCCTTGCTACCATCGGCAGGGGCGGAAGTCGCTGCATCAGCCGCCGGGCTGGGCCCCTTGCTGCATGAAATCGTGGCATCGGCCGTCGATCGCGTTGACCTAACCCCTTGCGCCATTTGCTGATACCCCTCCGTCGCCGAATCGGGATCGTTTGCCTGGGCCTGACCCAGGCGTTCGTATTGGGTGTCTCCCAAGCGACGGCCGAGAGCATGTCCGAGCCGCAGCTCAAGGCCGCGTTCCTGGTGAACTTCTTCAAGTATGTGGAATGGCCGCCTTCCTCCAGCGGCGCCACGATCTGCCTGCTCGGCCAAGATGCCGTCGGCAACCACCTCAGCGCCTACGAAGGACGCACGGTGGCCGGCAGTGAGATCCACATTCGCCGCATCAGCCGGCGGGAGGAGATCGCGGGCTGCCAGCAGCTTTATGTCGGGCCGGGCGACGAAAGCCGGGTTGCCGACCTCATCAAGTCCGGGGAGCCCCCGGCGACCCTGGTGGTTGGCGAAGGCGAATCCTTCATCCGCCATGGCGGCGCCATCGCCCTTGTGCGCATCGATAACCGTCTGGCCTTCGATATCAATCTGGAGACGACCACGCGGGCCAAATTGCGACTGAGCCCGCAGATGCTGCGGGTCGCTCGCGAAGTGATTGGCGGGCCGCGATGAGCGAGCGGCAGGCCCCCCGGCGCGCGGGATGGAGCCAATCCCTGCGGCGCCTTCCGATTCGCAAGAAGTTGGCGGCCATCATGGCGATCGCCGTCGCGATCAGCCTCATGCTGCTGATGCTGCTACTCGGCATCGAGGATGTTCGTGAGCGCTATCGCGACCGGGTGGCAAAAGCCACCGCCGTTGCCCAGGCCGTGGCTTTCAACGCCAGCGCGGTGCTGGAATTCCAGGATGCGGCTGGCGCAGACAAGCTCCTGCAGGCCCTTCAGGGAGACCCCGACATCGTCGCGGCCCAGATCAACGCAGCACGCGGCGGTTTCCACCACACCTATCACGCACCACGCTGGCAACGCCCCTTGCCGGAGGTGGCCAGTCAGGTGAACGAGTCAGTCGCCAGCGCCCTGGACTTGCATACGCTCACAGTGGTCGTGCCCATGCGGGTGGGCGATGAGTTGATCGGGTCCCTCGCCGTGGTCACGGAACTCGAAACCGCGTGGCGGGCAGTGGGCTACCACTTGGGGGTGGTGGCCTTGTGCCTGAGCGCTGCCTTCGCCCTGGCCGTGGTGGTCGCCCGGCGGCTCCAGGAGTCGATGATTCAGGACATCACGGACCTCACCGAAGCTGCCGAAGCGGTCTCCCGCAGCCGCGATTTTTCCCGTCGCATTAGCCGGCATTCCGACGACGAGCTTGGCGAGTTGGCGTCGGCCTTCGACACCATGCTGATGGAGATCGCCTCCCGGGACCGTGAACTGGCTCGTCACCGGGAGGATCTGGAGCAAACGGTGGAGCAGCGGACCCACGAGCTTCGGCTTGCCAAAGAAGCTGCGGAACAGGCCAGCCGGGCGAAAAGCCAATTCCTGGCGAATATGAGCCACGAGATTCGCACTCCGATGAACGGGATTATCGGTGTTGCAGAACTCCTGGCGGCGAGTTCCCTGAGCCCGCGCCAACGGGAACTGCTCGAGAGCCAGCGCGGCTCCGCCACCACCCTCCTGCACCTCCTCAACGACATTCTGGATTTCTCCCGCATGGAGGCGGGAAGCGTCCAGCTTGAAATGGAACCCTTCGATCTACGCACGTTGATCGAGAGCACCGTTTCGGTGTTTGCCGCGACCGCCCGGAAAAAGGGCGTGGAGTTGCAAATTGCCATCTCACCGGAAATGCCCGATGGATTCCTTGGCGATGCCCACCGGATCCGCCAGATCCTCAACAATCTGGTGAACAATGCCATCAAGTTCACCGAACAGGGCGGCGTGGAGGTGCGTTGCCGACAGTTCTCCGACGGCGACATGGCCAATGTGGTGATCGAGGTGCGGGATAGCGGCCTGGGCATGGACAAGGAGGTCTTGTCGCAAATCTTTGAACCCTTCCGCCAGGCCGACAACAGCACCAGCCGCCGCTTCGGTGGCACAGGTCTTGGCTTGGCCATCGTCCGCGACCTGGTCAAGCTCATGGACGGCGACATCACGGTCTCCAGCGAGGTGGGCACCGGATCGTGCTTTACGGTCACATTGCCCCTAGCGGCCGTCGAGGCCGAGCGCCGACTCCCCATTTGGGCAAAGAAACTGCGAGGACTTGGTGTCGCGATCATATGTTCGGAAAGCGATCGCTGTGCGCGCTGGGAGGGCATGCTCGGCACGGTGGGTGTGGGGGCGATGTCTTTCAACGCCTGCGGGACGGCCTTGGCGGGCTTGGGCTCGGGCCCCCTGCCCGACGCCATCCTGGTCGAGGAGAGTCACTGCCTCGAGATGGCACGCAGCGATCCGAACTTCGCGGGCCCCGGGGACATTCCGGTCATTTTCGTGCGGCGCTTCCTGACGCCCGCCGATGCCGAGCTATGCCTGCCCCAATGGGTGAAGGGTGAGGTCCACGAGCCCTTTGGCGACCGCGCCCTGTGGACCCGCCTTGCCGAAGTAGTGGGCATTCTCCGGCCCAGCGCCCCAGAGTCGGCGACCGCCGCGCCACCGCATTTCTCTGCCCAGGTGCTGATGGTTGAGGACAACGAAGTCAATCGTGTCCTGCTTGGGGAAATGCTCCATCGCCTCGGCTGTGTGGTGGAGCTTGCCCGCAATGGGCAGGAGGCCCTCGATGCGCTTTCGGCCCGCGCCTTTGACTTGGTCATGATGGATGTGCAGATGCCCATCATGGACGGATTGTCGGCCACCCGGGCCCTTCGGGAGCGGGAGCGGAGCACTAGCGCGCCGCATCAGTTGGTGATCGCGCTCACCGCAAATGCCTTGGCCGGGGACCGTGAGATGTGCCTCGAGGCCGGCATGGATGACTACCTTACCAAGCCCATCACCTTCGATCGCCTGACCGAGGCTTTTGCCAAGTGGCTACCCAGGTTGGCGTCCACGCCGCAGGCCCACCCACCCTGCCCGACACCGCCCGCCGCCCCGAGCCAGCCACCCGCCGTGCTGGACCTGAGCACCCTGCGGGAGACGCTAGGAGACGATGCGGACGGATTTCTTGCCCCTCTGCTTGCCAGCTATCTCCGGGAAAGCGACGCTCATATAGCGACCTTGACGACCCTGGCAGGCGAGTTCGACCCCCAGACCGTCATCCGCATTTTCCATGACCTGAAGAGTTCCAGCGCCGCGATTGGCGCCGCCGGTTTTGCCGAACTGTGCGCCAAGGCTGAATACGCGGCCAAAGCCTCGGATTGGCCGAAGGTACTTGGGATGAAACCGCGAATCTTCGAGGCGTTCAGCCCGCTGCGAGGCGCCGTAGCCCAGCACCTTCGGGAATTGGAGAAAACCCAGCCATGTTGAAGGGACGCCTGCGAATCGGGGCCTACCCCAACCTGACGCCGGGCCCCTCCGGGCGTCGATCGCCCAGAGGCGTTGGACGTCCCGGGGCTCGCCACGTCTTGCTCGCGATCGCCCTCGGGCTGGCCGCGACAAGCAGCTACGCCGCCACGGATCCCCTGAGCCTGTCGTTGGAAGAACTCGCGCGGGTTCAGATTCTGGCGACACCGAAGTTCTCCGAAGACACCGCCCATTCTCCCACCGCGGTATCGATCTTGACCGCGTCCGACATCCGACGCTTCGGCTGGCGAACCCTCGGCGACGTGCTGCGGACCCTACCGGGATTCAACGTCACCCAAGACCATACGTACGCCTACGTGGGCGTGCGGGGGATTTCGTCCCCCGGGGACTACCGTCAGCGCTTCCAGGTGCTCATCGACGGGATGAGCGTGAACGACAACATTTACGCCAGCGTTCCGGTGGATTCGGCCTTCCCCCTCGACCTCGATTTGGTGGAGCGGATCGAAGTCATCCGCGGCCCGAGCGCCTCGGTCTATGGCGGCGACTCGCTGTTTGGCGTCATCAATGTCATCACCCGCAGTGGGTCTGCACTCCAGGGCGGCGAGGCCAGCGCGGGGGTCGCAAACGGCCGCCACCGCCAGGGCCGCCTCACCTGGGGTCAGGAGACGGACGGCACGGCCTACCTCGTTTCCGTCAGCGGGGCCCAGGCCGACGGTCGGAACCTTGGATTTCCAGATTTGAGTGGCGCCGTGGACAGCACCACGGCGCATCATGTGGGTGGCGAAACCAATCTGAAGATGTTTGCCCAGGCCAGGGGGCAAGGTTGGCGCACGACGCTGATTCACGCCAGCCGCGACCGGATCGTCCCGACCGGGAGCTACGCGACGGACTTCGACGATCCCAGCCACCGGGAGCGGGACACCTACACCCTTGCCGAGGCTGCGTTTGAGCAAACCCTGGATCATAAGACCACGACTCATCAGCGCCTGTATTTTGGGCAATACGTCTATCGCGGCCTATTCCCCTACACCTATCCGCCGCGCATCCTTAATCGGGACGATGCACACGGCTATTGGTACGGATTTGAGAGTCGCCTCGTCAGCCAGGCGATGGAGGGCCAGCGATGGACCCTGGGCGTGGAATTCCGGGACAATTTCCGGCAGTTCCAGGTCAATGCGGACCCCGGCTATGGCTGCTATGACGTGGGTCCCGATCATTGCCTCGACCGCAACAACCCCTCTCGCCTACTCAATGTCTATGCCCAGAACGAAATCTCAATGGGTCCGAACACCTGGCTAACGGCTGGCTTGAGATTCGACACGATATTTGGACAGGAACACCACTGGAGCCCACGCATCGGTTTGGTCCACGACGCGGATTCAATGGGCCACTTCAAGATCCTCTATGCCAGCGCCTTTCGGGATCCAACGGTCTATGAGCGGTTTTACACCTCGCCCACTTATTCCTATGGCAACCCGGCGCTGCGCCCCGAAAAAATGCAATCCATCGAGGCAACCTGGGAGGGCCGGGTCGGGTCGAGTGCGTTGAAAGCCAGCGCCTATTGGTTTCGTATTCACGACCTGATCGGAACCAACGCGGATGGTATCGCCGACAATGCTCACGCAATCTCCGGCCGTGGGCTGGAACTCCAGATCGATCAACGCTGGGGTCAGAGTACCTTGTTCCGCGGCGGCTACGCACTTCAATTTCCCCAGCAGCACGGTGGCCCTACTCCCAATGCACCGCGCCACCAAGTCACCGCCAATCTCGCGCTAGACCTCGGAAACCACATCCAGGCGGGCCTCGAGGGCCAATTCGTCAGCCGCCGCGAAACCACCGATCGCAACTCAAGGGTAGGACCCTACGCGATGGTGAACCTCAATCTCCAATACCAGCCCACGTCGGGCGGACCGCGCCTGTCCCTGGGAATTTACAACCTGCTCGACCGGGAGCATGACGATCCCGTCGCCGCGGATGACACCCTCGCCGGCCCGCGTTCCACCGCTCCGCAGTTCGGGCGGACGTTTCTTCTTACCGGAACCCTGCCTTTCTGAGGGCGGGGAGATTTCCCCGCCGCAAGTTGGGCCCGCCAATTCGGAGACGTCGCCCTAAAAGGGAATATCGTCGTCGAAGTCGCCGAAGGCTCCACCGCCCTTGGAAGGTGCCGGCGCAGCAGGAGGCGCGTTCGTGCGGCTTCCGCCAGAACTCCGCGGAGCAGATGGCTCGAAACCCCCGCTCTCACCCCCACCCATGCCCTCACGGCGACCCAGCATCTGCATTTGATCGGCGCGGATTTCGGTGGTGTATCGCTCCTGACCGTTCTGATCCTGCCACTTGCGGGTGCGCAAGCTCCCTTCGATGTAAACCTGACTACCTTTCTTCAGGTACTGGCCGGCGATTTCCGCCAGCTTTCCGAAGAACACCACCCGGTGCCATTCGGTCTGTTCCTTCTTTTCGCCGGTTCCCTTGTCTTTCCAGGTATCCGTGGTCGCCAAGGCGACATTGCAGATTGCGTCGCCACTCGGCGCGTAACGGGTCTCGGGATCGCGCCCGAGGTTGCCGACCAATATCACTTTGTTTACTGATGCCATGCCTGATCCCTCCGGGTGATTTTGGCCGCGATCGCCGGTCGGCCAGCGCCATGCATGCCCCCAGTCACGCCCTGCCAGTGAGGCTTATGCCCGACCCAATCTAGCAGAGCGCACCAGAAGGCGCAGAAAATCAAAAAGCCGCTGCACGAGCGGCTTCCATAAATTCGACTGGCGGAGAGGGGGGGATTCGAACCCCCGTCAGGGTATTACCCTGAACACGCTTTCCAGGCGTGCGACTTAAACCACTCATCCACCTCTCCGCGCGAGGTCGGCATTCTAGCAGAACGACAGCAGAAAGCCATGGCCGCAGCGCGGCCGCTTGTCACCCGTCAGCGGATACAGACCCGCCGCACCTGATTCATGTCGGTGAGGCCCGCGAGCACCTTCTTGATGCCGTCCTGCCGAAGAGTCCTCATTCCCTCCTCCATGGCCTGAACCACCAATTCGGGTACGCGGGCCCGTATTTGAATGAGGCGCTTGACCTCATTGGAACCCACCATCAATTCATGCAGTCCCAGCCGCCCCCGATAGCCACCGTTGCATTCCTGACAGCCGACCGGGTCATAAAGCGTTACATTGCCCTTACCGTCACCGTGGTGGGTGCGCCAGTACTGGAGCATTTCCCGGCGCGCCGCTTCAGGGTCCACTTTGAAATTTGGGGTGAGCTTGAGGTCTTCGCAATAGTCATTGACCAAATCATGGAGTTCTTCATCGGTGGCAAAACGCGCCTTGCGGCACTTCAGACACAACCGTTTTGCGAGGCGCTGGGCCAACACGCCGACCAACGCGTCCGCAAAATTGAACGGGTCCATGCCCATGTCTAGAAGTCGAACGATCGATTCGGCGGCGCTATTCGTATGAAGCGTGGAGAAAACCAAATGGCCGGTCAGGGACGCTTCGATCCCGATCGAGACCGTTTCCTTGTCCCGCATTTCGCCGACCATGATCACGTCCGGGTCCGCCCGCAGGAAGGCCCGCATCATGGCGGCGAAATCGAGACCAGCCTTACGATTCACCTGGACCTGGCGCAATCCGCGTTGAGTGATTTCCACTGGATCCTCAGCGGTCCAGATCTTCGTGTCCGGCGTATTGATATGGGCCAAAATCGAATGCAGGGTGGTGGTCTTTCCCGAGCCGGTCGGGCCACAAACGAAAAAGAGGCCGTAGGGTTTTGCGACGGTGTCCTTTAACATCTTGAGGTTGAACGGTAGCAACCCCAGATCTTCCAGCGGCAATGGCTCACTATTGCCAAGGAGACGCATCACTACGTCTTCCATCCCCCCCGCAGTCGGAACGGTGGCAACCCGAAGTTCCAGATCGAGGGGTGCGTATTTCCGAAACTTGATCTTTCCGTCCTGGGGCCGGCGCCGTTCCGAAATATCCAGGTCACACATGATCTTGATGCGGGTGATCAAGGGATTCCGATAGCTCGCTGGTACCTCGATATATGGGATGAGGGAGCCGTCCTTGCGAAACCGGATTTGCGTTTTCTCTTTGCCGGGCCTCGGTTCGATATGGATATCCGATGCACCTTGCCGATGCGCGTCCAGGATGATTTTATTGACCAGCTTAACCAATTCATTGTCGGCAGCGGCAGAGACATCCTCCGCGACCGAAGTTCCTTCTTGATCGACGTCGGTCAAATCCGACAGCAAGTCGTCGACGGAGCCCGCATCAAGGGAAATGCCGAAGTATTGCTCGGTCGTTCGATTGAATTCACCCTGAGTCGTCACCCGGAAGGCAATACGCGACTTCGGAAAGACATTCTGAGCAATCCGGGAGGCACGCACCTGCTCCGGATCCACCGCGAGAATCACAATCCCCTCGGCACCCTCCTCAAGGGGTAACCAGCGGTTCTGATCCACATATTCGCGCTTGAAATTGCGGAGCAAATCGACCGGCTTGATGCGATCCGACTTGAATGGCTCATAGGGCACCCGGTAAAACCGCGACAGGGCCTGACCGATGGCTGAAGGTTCAATGGAAAACTCATCGATGAGGACCGTTTCAAGACTGACCCCCTTTTCTCTGGCCTTCGTCGTTGCCGCCTGGAGTTCCTCAGCGGTAATGCGTGACTCTTCCACCAGTTGATCGTAGCGGGATCGCAGGAAAGCATTAGGACGACTGCGCTGGGCGAAAGCCACTCCCAAAGTTTGAGCAAGACCTTGCAATCCTTCTTCGGCAAACGCAGTGAATGCCTTGCCGTCAACGGAATTAATCAGCTGAATGACACCGAGCAACTCGTCCTTCTCAGGATCGATAATTGGAGATACCAGCATCTCCCGGCTGCGGTAGCCCGAATGTTCGTCAATATCCTTGCGAAATTGAATTTCCGGAGAAAACCCTGAAAGTTCGCTCCGATCATAAACATTACGAATATTCAGCGTACGGCGGGTCTGAGCGACATAACCGGCAATACTCGCTGGGGAAACGGGAAGGCGAAGCGTGCTGATTGCCAAACCCGTCTTAACCTTGGCATTGATGCTTTTCCGGCTCTCATCCATTGTGTAGATGGTGAGGCGTTCGGCACCAAATAGCTCGCATACGGCGCCTGACAACTCCAGAATAATTTCGTCGATATCCTGTGTCGCGTGGATACGCGTCGTCACCGACTGAAGATTTTTGAAGAATGCCAGGCGTGCAACCACTTCATTGGCCGAAACCTGGCGAGTACTCACTAGACCCATGTCGTGCATTCCTCTAGCTTGCCGCGGTGTTTGACCCCAGTGGTCATCATTCTAGTCTGCTTTATCGGGTTGGCGGACTCCGAACTTCATCCCAATTGAAGCTGCTTACTCGATGAAAGCAGCATTGACTAACCATCAGAATTCGAGGATCTGGCCACCTCGCAACATGGCTGGACTTTTCTTTCCAGGATACCCATGGATCTCCCCCATGATCTTTCCCTCAATGCCAGGCTTGAGATGGCTAATCCAAACTTGAGGGTCAATTGACAATTCTTCCAGGAACGCCGTGAGCATGCTTGGACACAAATGGCGGGCCGCCATGGCCAACGCATGCTGGCCGTCAGAAAATGCAGTTTCGATCAAAAGGTGGCGAACATCCTCAAGGCCATTGATGGCTTCAATCAAGTCACCAGCATAGGTCGTATCGCCTGTGTACACGAGCTTTCCTGAACCGCTATCAATGGCATAAGCACAGGCCGGAACAGTATGATGGGCCGGTAATGCTGAAATCCTTCTCCCACCGGAAAGGCGGACGGTTTCACCCACCGTAAGCACCTGAAAACGCAGAAAAGGGTCATGACGATCAGGAATGGCCGAAAAATCCGGCCAGACCAGCCAATTGAAGATATGAGACCGAAGAATTCGAATCGTCTCGGGCAAAGCGAAAACGGTAATTGCCTGCTTCCGCGCCTCTGCGACCGTATCGACCAGTAAAGGCAAAAATGCAATATGGTCGAGGTGAGAGTGAGTAATGAAAATCTGGTCGATTTTCAATAGGTCATCAAAGGACAGATCACCGACGCCGGTTCCACAATCGATAAGCGTATCGTGATCGAGCAGGAACGACGTTGTCCGGGAAGCCTGTCCGCCGATCCCGCCGCTGCAGCCCAGTACGGTCAATCTCATTTGACGTGAGCATTCCGCTGGTTACGACGAGCCCTGAGAACGTACACCCGCCAAGGACGCAAGATTAGCATTCAGAGTGAACTTGCATTGATAAGTGTGTCACGTAGGGCGTTTGGAGTGATCCAGGCCGAGGCTCACTTCATCAAGAATTCCATTTTCACACCTGCCACTTCCAGCAGATCGTGATTGCACAAGCGCTTGATTTTCCCACCCAAAGGCACCCCATTGAGCGTGGGCGGAGCGGCTCCGTCGGCTTGGGAAACGAAGTAACCGTTCGAATTACGAAGAATAATTGCCACTTCGCCGCCAGGCTTCCCCAAGGTGGTTTGGGACTTGACCAACGGCAGTTCCCGCCCACAGTTGCGACCGCTGAGAATACGGATTAATCCTTCTTCGCTTTTAGGTAACGTGGCTGTCCCGACTGAGTCAGTACTTGGAGCCTGAACGGCCGTGTCCGTGCTATTTCTGGTGTTCGCCCTGTCCTCTGGGGAGGGCAAACTTTCCCCGGCAGTCAAGTCACGATCCGCCAAGTATTTCAAACGATATTTGCCGAGCTCGATCAGATCGTTATGGCGCAGCGCACAGCGCTTGATGGGGTGGCCATTAACGTAGGTTCCATTCGTGCTATTCCGATCCTCCAAGAATGCGTCGTCAAGAATAGTCGTAATGGCAGCATGGTCGCCACTAATAGCCAAATTATCGATCTGAATATCGTTATGGGGCTTGCGACCAATTGTGATTCGCTCCTTTTCAAGAGGAATCTCCTTTAAAACCAAGCCATCCATACTCAAAATCAGTTTGGACATCGACGCATTTCCAGAAATGGAAGCCCATCCACCCCACCACCCAACCCCACGGGTGACTCGTTATCTAAGAATGGTATGAAAAAGTGCGAGCCTTCGCCAGCAGCAAGCCATCACCGTCCGGCACATTAGAAAAAAAGCCGCCCGAAGGCGGCCGTGTTCCGAGCTCATTCGGCGCGCGCACCCATTGCGGCGCCGTTTAAGCTTTCGATCAGAGCAGCGCTTTCAGCAACTTACCCATTTCGGACGGGTTGCGAGTCACCTTGAAGCCACATTCTTCCATAATCGCGAGCTTGGCATCTGCAGTGTCTGCACCGCCGGAAATCAACGCGCCCGCGTGACCCATCCGCTTGCCCGGAGGCGCCGTGACGCCGGCAATAAAGCCAACGATGGGCTTCTTCATATTGGCCTTGCACCACACGGCGGCCTCGGCCTCATCGGGGCCACCGATTTCGCCAATCATGATGACCGCGTCGGTGTCCGGGTCGTCATTGAAGGCCTTCATCACGTCGATGTGCTTCAGGCCATTGATCGGATCACCCCCAATGCCGACGGCGGAAGACTGGCCCAGGCCTAGCTCGGTCAACTGACCGACGGCCTCGTAGGTCAGCGTACCGGAACGGGACACTACGCCGATCCGACCCTTCTTGTGAATGTGGCCGGGCATGATGCCGATCTTCACTTCGTCCGGGGTAATCAGACCAGGGCAGTTGGGGCCGAGGAGCAAGGTTTCCT
This sequence comes from Zoogloeaceae bacterium, assembly GCA_016791005.1. GTDB lineage: Bacteria > Pseudomonadota > Gammaproteobacteria > Burkholderiales > Rhodocyclaceae > JAEUNX01. The sequence continues at coordinate 49,988 of JAEUNY010000011.1, read as the reverse complement.
TGCCGCCCGCAGCCACCTTTTGCCGCATCTTGTTGCGGACCACCAGCATGTCGCGAACCGGAATCCCTTCGGTGATGCAGATCGCCAGATCAAGATCGGCCTCACAGGCTTCCCAAATTGCGGCGGCGGCGCCGGCGGGCGGCACGTAAATCACCGAGACCGTTGCACCGGTCGCGCTCGCAGCATCCTTCACGCTGGCGAAGATAGGCACATCGAAAATCTTCTCGCCGGCTTTCTTCGGGTTCACACCCGCCACGAAACAGTTCTTGCCGTTAGCGTACTCGATACACTTTTCGGTATGGAACTGGCCGGTCTTTCCGGTGATGCCCTGGGTGATGATCTTGGTGTCTTTGTTGATCAGGATAGACATTCTGTGGCTCCTTACTTGACCGCTTCGACGATCTTGGTGGCGGCCTCAGCCATGGAATCGGCAGAGATAATGGGCAACCCGGAGTCGCGCAAGATCTGCTTGCCGATATCCTCGTTGGTGCCCTTCATGCGGACGACCAGCGGCACGGAAAGGTGAGTTTCCTTGGCTGCTGCGACGACGCCGGTGGCGATGGTGTCACAGCGCATGATGCCACCAAAGATGTTGACCAGAATGCCCTTCACCTTTGGGTTCTTGAGCATGATCTTGAAGGCTTCGGTGACCTTCTCGGTCGTCGCACCGCCACCCACGTCCAGGAAGTTGGCCGGCTCGGCACCGAACAGCTTGATGGTATCCATGGTGGCCATGGCCAAACCCGCGCCATTCACCAGACAGCCGATGTTGCCGTCCAGGGAAATGTAAGCCAGATCGAACTTCGAGGCTTCGATCTCGTCGGCGTCTTCCTCGTCCAGATCGCGCATTTCCATGATCTCAGGATGGCGGAACAGCGCATTGGAATCGAAGTTGAATTTGGCGTCGAGAGCCTTGATGTTGCCGTTGCCTTCCAGGATGAGCGGATTGATTTCCGCCAGGGAGGCATCGGTTTCCATGTAACAGGTGTAGAGCTTCTTGAAGGTGTCGATCGCCATGGCCTGGGAAGCTTCGGGGACCCCGATGCCCGCCGCCAGCTCCTTGGCCTGGGCGTCCGTCAAGCCGACGAGCGGATCGATGAATACCTTGATGATCTTTTCAGGCGTCTTGTGGGCAACCTCTTCGATGTCCATCCCCCCCTCGGAGGACGCCATCATGGCCACTTTTTGAGTAGCACGGTCGGTCAGGGCAGCAACGTAATATTCTTTTTTGATGTCGGCGCCTTCTTCGACCAGGAGGCGACGGACCTTCTGGCCGCCTGGGCCGGTCTGGTGGGTCACCAACTGCATGCCGAGGATTTGGCCAGCGACAGTTTTTACTTCATCCAGGGAACGGGCCAGCTTGACGCCGCCACCCTTGCCACGACCGCCAGCGTGAATCTGGGCCTTCACAACCCAAATCGCCCCCCCGAGTTGCTCCGCAGCCTTGACAGCCTCATCCACGGAGAAACAGGGCACCCCCCGGGGCGTCACCACGCCGAACTTCCTCAATACTTCTTTTGCCTGATACTCATGAATTTTCATGATCGCCCTTCGATCGAAGTCGCAGCTCAGCTATCGCCACGAACACTTGGTTGATGGGACTTTCGGGACCGTCTCGCCCCACGAAAAGCAACGCGGTCTCCCTCGTCCGCGTGTCTTCCCGCTGCGGAATGGCAGTGCTTGCCTGCCACCCCTCTCTCCCGATCAACTTCTCCTGAAATTTGGCCGAGAGATCAAAAAATTATAACCGAATTCTGGCCATGGCTTCCCGCAATCACCGTTCCTGATCGTCGGTCCCATTTCCAGCGCGATACCAGCGGGGATAATAGGTTCGGACGGTCTCTGATTGCGTATCAAGGGCGTGGCAGCGATCGAGTTGAAACGGCTTGCCGGCCCGATCGTCGGTGTCCCTGCGCAACGTCGCAAGGGTCTGAATCGCCGCCGTAGGCAGGCTCAACAGCAACTCCGAAATATGCGAACAGCCCCGCACTTCGCCGAAGAGTTCGCGGACAGCCTGACGAAAGCCGCGCACCAGATTCAGGCCCACGAGGCGATCGTAGGCCGGTGCAATGGTTTCACAGGCCCCCACGTACGGCACGGCCTCCGCGCGCACGTCGACGGCGACGATCTCGAAGGCCGCCGTCACCGCGACCTTTACCCACATATCGTGGATGGGCGCTCCGGCCCTCCGCAGCCCCGTCGCGATCAGATAGTCCCTGGCCTTGACGTCGGTGAGACGGGCTTCGATCTCGAACAGTCCGTCCTCGCGTTCGAACCCCTCGAGGTTGATGGTGCGCACATGTAGCGGCTGGCGCGCTACCCCAAATCCAGGATCCGACATGGCTTGACCGTACTCTTACGTATGGAAGGCGGTCCGATCATAACTGGTCTTTTGACGATCAGCCCGCCCCCGTTGGATAGGATTTTGCGCTGCGGCGATCAAATTGTTCTCGCAAAACTCAATTGCTGACACGTTCGTCCGTAAGGCGTCCATAGTGGAGTCAAACTCTCCTCAACGTGATATGTACGCCCCACTCTAGACACGGACCTGGCAATGAATCGGATGGCGGCCTCGCTGGACACCTCCCCTCTTATCCCGTTTTGTCTCTCCCGACGCCATCGATCGATAGTTCCTGCGCGCATTCTTGCGCCTTGGATCATCGCCGCCTTCACCGCCCTCCTCACCCCGCAAGCCCAGGCAGCGAGTTTTGGCGAAATTCTCTCCCAATCAGCCATCGGTGAACCCCTACGGGTCGAAATTCGCCTGGCGAACAGTGGTCGGGCGCCCGAGGGCTGCGTGCGGGTCATCGCCCTCCCCGAACTTTCGCAGGATGGAATTCCTGGTATCGGCCGCGCCGCCATCGCCTTTCGCGTCAGCGGCGGCGAATCCGTCGCCGTCATCACCGATGGTCGGCCCATCAGCCACCCAGTCGTCCGCTTGAGGCTGAAGGACGGGTGTGCGAGCGGCCTGCAGCGCGACTACGTCCTGCTCCTTGATGCGCCACAAGAAATTCGCCGACCTGAAGCCAGCGCCCCCCCCACTCTCTCCCGCACCAGCGGCAATGCCGCGCGACTCAGCGAGAAACCTGCTCCACAAAGGGCAGGGCCAACCATCGTCAAGAGGACTAGCAAGACCTCACCCCCTCGTCCCGCCAAGACCCCATCGCCTAAGGCCCGGCCAGCCTCGACACCATCGCCGCACGCCCTGCCCCTACGGCGCAATCCGCCCAGCGACGCAGCCGGGGAAGCTTCTTCCCATTCCCGCCCACAGGTCATAGCCAGTCCAGAAAAGACCGAAAAGGTCGACCAACTGGTCGTGGAGGGCCAGCGCGAACAGAAGGGCAAGCCGGAACTCCAGATGGCCGCACGCCTTGCGCCCGCCACGCCGCCAACCCCAGGGACAATCGACCGGGATCTGATTCGTCGAGAACAGCAATTGCAGGCGACGGTCGAAGCGCAGACCGTCCAGCAAGCCGAATTGGCCCAGCGTCTGCGCCGCCTGGAAGCGCTGCAGGCTGAATTGCGGAGCCAACTCAGCCCCCCCGCGGCCCCAGCCAATGCGACACCTCCTGCCCCCCAAGCGAACAAAATCGACGTGCCGCCGGAGACAAATTCGGCCTTCTCCTGGATCGCCGGTCTGGCAGCCCTCGTAGCGGCCACTGCCGCAGTGTTGCTGTGGCGTTTCAGGTCTCGACCGACGCCAAAGGCGCCCCTCCGGCCCATCCAAACACCGGAAGCCACTTCCCCGGTCGAACCCGCCCCTTCCGCAAACATCGCGGTACCGCTGATGCTCGATCTGACCGGAGGACAAGTGCCGGACCCCACGGAAATGGCGTCTCTTGCCCCCTCAAGCTCGGATCTTGATGCGGAAGCCATGCTGGTTGCCCATGATTCAGTCATCGAACTGGCTGACATCATGTTGAGCTTCGGACGGGTCCAGGGGGCAGCCCAGGCTCTCGAAGAGTTCATCGAGGCCCATCCCAAAAAGTCGCTGGCACCCTGGGTCAAACTGCTCGCGGTCTATGAAATCGGCGGAATGCAGCCGGAATTCGAGGCGCTTTCCCAGCGTATGAATCAGTTATTCAACATCGCCACGATTCCGTGGGAGCAGTTTGACGACGCCATGCACGCCAAACCGGATCAGGTTGAGGACGTCCCCCATGTATTCGAACAGATCAGCCAATTGTGGAATACCCGTGATTGCCTGAAGTACATCGACCGCCTATTGCGTGACAATCGGGCTGGTACACGGCAGGGATTCCCCATCGGGGTGGCTGACGACCTGGTCGCCCTCCAGGGGGTCCTTGAAGCCACCCTGGCTCAGGACCCTTTGGCCGTCACCGGCCATGCCTCCGCCTAGCGCCCCCCGACTCAGACGGGGTTCTCGAGGTCGAAGAATCGGGTTTCCAACCCAAGATCCGCTTCCAGCCGCCGCGCCACCGCCTGGACCCCATACCGCTCCGTCGCATGGTGGCCCGCTGCGAGGTAGGTGACCCCCGACTCCCGGGCCAGATGCACGGTTTGTTCGGAGATTTCCCCGGACAGGTAGAGATCCGCCCCGGCGGCAATCGCTGCCTCGAAGAACCCCTGCGCCGCCCCGGTGCACCAAGCGACCCGACGCACCGGTCTGTCTATCGGCCCCACCGATTGAGGCGTCCTCTCCAGGCGGCGCCCCACTTCCTCGGCAATCTCCCTGGCGGTGCCCCCCTCCGGCAGCTCTGCCATCCACCCCAAATCGAGCTCCCCGAACGTCGGTTGCCCGTCCCACCCGAGGAGCTTGCCAAGCTGGGTGTTGTTGCCAAGTTCCGGATGCACGTCGAGGGGAAGGTGATAGGCAAAAAGACTGATCTCGTGGAGAAGCAGGGTCGCCAATCGACGCCGACGAATCCCCGTCACCCGCCCATCCTCGCCCTTCCAGAAATATCCGTGATGAACGAGGATCGCATCGGCCTGCCACCCGACCGCCGCATCGAGTAGCGCCTGGCTCGCCGTGACCCCGCAGGCAACGCGCCGAACCGCCGGGCGACCTTCCACTTGCAACCCGTTTGGGGAATAATCTTTGATACGGGTCGGGTCCAACAGTTGGTCCAGGTAAGCTTGCAACGCGTCCCGCTCCACCAAATTTCACCTCCAGTCACTGGCTCATCAGAGCCATTCGGCTTCCCGCCTGCAAAGAGGAATCCATTATGCGCCGCCTGTGGCTGATCTTCGCCCAGACCGTGACGGTCAGCGTGGCGGTGTTCTTTGTCGTCGGTACCCTGAAACCGGAGTGGCTCCACTCGCCCGAGCCATCGGAATCGGCACCGGTCGTCACCATGCAGACTGCGGCGCCGGTGGCTGGTGCGGGGCCGGCATCCCCATCATCCTATGCCGACGCGGTGCGCCATTCGATGCCGGCGGTGGTGCACATCTTTACCAGCCAGGATATCGCGGGGCCGCGCCACCCCTTTCAGAACGATCCCCTTTTTCGCCATTTTTTTGGCGACCGTCCGGGCTCCGGCGTTCAGCGTCAGGCGGCCGGGCTTGGGTCTGGCGTCATCGTCAGCCCCCAGGGATACATCCTGACGAATAATCACGTCATCGAGGCCGCCGACGAAATCGAAGTTGCTCTCAACGACGGACGAAAATTTTCCGCCAAACTCATCGGGCGTGATCCCGAGACGGACCTCGCGATGCTGCAGATTCCGGCCCCTGACGCGCTGCCGGTCATCACCTTCGCCCAGACCGAGGGCCTCCAGATTGGTGACGTCGTCCTGGCCATCGGCAACCCCTTCGGCGTCGGCCAGACCGTCACCATGGGGATCGTTTCCGCCCTCGGGCGATCCCACCTCGGGATCAACACCTTCGAGAACTACATTCAGACCGATGCTGCCATCAACCCCGGCAACTCCGGCGGTGCCTTGGTGGATGCGCGGGGCAATCTGGTGGGCATCAATTCTGCGATCTACTCCCGCTCCGGAGGATCGATGGGGATTGGCTTCGCCATTCCGGTCTCCCTCGCCAGATCGGTCATGGAACAAATCATCCAGAACGGTGAGGTCACGCGGGGATGGGTGGGCGTGGAAATGCAGGAACTCACCCCCGAGCTCGCCGAATCCTTCGGCATTCCCGCGGTCAAGGGCACGTTGATCTCGGGGGTGCTGCGGGGCGGGCCCGCCGATCGGGCGGGCATTCGGCCCGGCGACATTCTCGTCGCCATCGACGGGGAATCCCTCGATGGCCCGCGAAAGATGCTCGAACGGGTCGCCGCCCTGCCACCCGGTCAGCAAACGAAGTTTCAGATCTTGCGGAAAGCGCAACCCCTGGAGCTTGGGGTCGAAATCGGACGCCGCCCCGTCCCGCCCAAGACCCGCCAGCCCTGACTAACGAGGGCCCCCGCCTCAATCCCCGGACGGCGGCCCAATCGACGGTTCGGTGGGCTGCCAGGTTTCCGAGGGGGAGCGCCGCATCAGACTGGCGAGGAAAAGCCCCAACTCGAAAAGCAGGCACATCGGCACTGCCAGCATGAACTGGGACACCACATCGGGTGGCGTAATCACCGCCGCAATGACAAAGGCGCCGACGATGACGTAGGGCCGGGCCTCCCTCAGCTTGGCCACGCTGATGACGCCGAAGCGGACGAGCAGGATCACCACGATCGGCACTTCGAAGGTCAGGCCGAAGGCCAGGAACATGGTCATCACAAAGGCGAGATACTGCTCGATGTCCGGCGCCGGGGTGATGCTCTTCGGCGCAAATTCGGCAATGAATTTGAACACCGTGCCAAACACGAAGAAGTAGCAGAAGGCCATGCCAAGCAGGAAAAGCACCGTCCCCCCCAGCACCATCGGCAGGGCGAGACGCTTTTCGTGGGCATACAAGCCCGGCGCCACGAATGCCCAGGCCTGATAAAGGACGACGGGCAAGGCCAGCACGAAGGCCACCATCAAGGTCACCTTGACGGGCACGAAAAACGGGGTCACCACCCCGGTGGCGATCATCCGCGTTCCCTCGGGCAGGGCGCGCAACATGGGCTGGGCGAGGAGATCATAGATACTGCCGGCCCAGGGCATCAGGCAGCCGAACACCAGAACGATGGCAACGATCGCCCGGAGCAGGCGGTCCCGCAATTCCACCAGATGCGAAATAAAGGTTTCCTGGCCCTCGCTCATGGCCCGTCGCGCCGAGCTGATTCCGACCCGCCCCCTGCGTCGAGCCCCAGTTCAAGCTGGCTCTTGCCACCACCGGCCGACCCCGCTCCCGCCGAGGGAAAGGGGGGCGCGCCGGCCAGGGCGTCGGCCTCGCCCAAATGGCGATCGAGTAGACGGCCACCTTGTTCCGCCTGGGACGGCCTTGCCACCTCTCTGGCCTCCGGTCCACCCCGAAGCTCCGCGTCGACCTTGGCCGCAGTGTCCCGCGCGCCGGATTCCAAAGCCGAAAATTGGCTGCGCATGGAGCCTTCGAACTCCCGCGCAGAATCCGCCATCTGCTGTTGCAGCTTTTTAAGGTCCTCGATCTGCATTTCCCGGTGAATGTCCGCCTTAACGTCGGACACGTAGCGCTGAAGGCGCCCAAGGAGATGCCCCACCGTCCGGGCCACCCGCGGCAGGCGCTCAGGCCCGATGACCACCAAGGCCACCAAGCCGATCACCACGAGTTCGGAAAATCCAATGTCAAACATGACGAAAAGCGTCGTGACGGCAGGCAGTATGAACGGAAACTCGGATCCGCGATGGGCGCCTCTGCAGGGCGACCGAGGGGAAGGGAGCCGGGCTCCCGATCAGGAGGATTTGGATTTCTCGCGGGCTTCGCCCTCGACGGTGTTGCTGGTGCTTTGGCCATCGAGCTGCTTCGGCGTATCGCCGCCTTCCGCATCCCGCATGCCTTCCTTGAAGCCCTTCACCGCACCACCGAGATCCTGACCGATATTGCGCAGCTTCTTCGTGCCGAACACCAGCATCACGATTACCAGAACGATGAGCCAGTGCCAAATGCTGAAAGAACCCATGGGCCCCTCCTTAATGCTTCAACATGGGTGGCAACACGTCCGGGCCACCCAGAAAATGGACGGGAAGATGATACACCTCCTGCCGACCCACCCGCCCCGTATTGACGATGGTGCGGAACCCATCGCTGCACCCCTGCTCCTTCGCAAGGCGGGAACCCACGGCAAGCAGGCGGCCGAGCATTGCCTCATGGGCAGACTCGACGCTGGCCAGGGAGGTGACGTGGGCCTTGGGGATCACCAGAATGTGAATCGGGGCCGCCGGCTGGATGTCGTGGAAGGCGACCACGAGATCGTCTTCATATAGCTTCTTCGCCGGAATGGCCCCTGCGGCAATACGACAAAAGATGCAGTCGGCCACCGCGATCAGCCCGCCGTGCGGGATTTCTTCTCATCGATCCCCGACACACCCTCCCGACGGCGAAACTCCGCGAGGACATCATCCACCGAGAGCCCAAAATGAGAGAGAAGAATCAATGAATGGAACCAGAGGTCGGTCACCTCCCACACAACGTGGAGGAGGTCCTTGTCTTTGGCCGCCATGATCGTCTCAGCGGCTTCCTCGGCCACCTTCTTGCAAATGGCGTCCGTCCCCTTGGAATACAGGCTGGACACGTAGGACGACTCCGGCGGCGCGCCTTTTCGTTCCGCAAGGGTGGCCGCAACGCGATGGAGGACTTCGATATCGATCATTTGTAAATATCCTTCGGGTCTTTCAAAACCGGATCCACCGCCTCCCACTGACCTTCGTCCAAGTGGCGCTGGAAAAAACAACTATGACGACCGGTGTGGCAGGCGATGCCCCCCAATTGCTCGACCTTGAGCAGGATGACATCGTTGTCGCAATCCATGCGGATCTCCACGACCTTCTGGACATGGCCAGATTCCTCGCCCTTGTGCCAGAGCTTGCGGCGGGAGCGGGACCAATACACCGCCTGACCGGTCTCCGCGGTTAAGGCCAGGGCCTCGCGATTCATCCAGGCGAACATCAACACGGTCCCGGTGCTGGCTTCCTGGGCGATGACGGGAACGAGCCCCTGGTCGTCCCAGGTCACCTCGTTCAACCATTTGGCGCTGATGGGTGTACTCACAGGCGAACCTCGATACCGCGCCGACGCATCAGCTCCTTGGCTTCCCGCACCGTGTGCTCGCCAAAATGGAAGATGCTGGCCGCCAGCACCGCGTCCGCCCCACCCTGGCTGACGCCATCGGCGAGATGATCGAGGTTACCCACGCCTCCGCTGGCGATGACCGGAATCCGCACCGCGTCCGAGATCGCCCGGGTCAAAGCCAGATCAAAGCCGGACTTGGTACCGTCCCGGTCCATGCTGGTGAGCAGAATTTCGCCCGCGCCCAGACTCTCCACCCGGCACGCCCATTCGATGGCATCCAGACCCGTGTTATTGCGCCCGCCATGGGTAAAAACCTGCCACTTCCCGGGGGCCGTCTGCTTGGCATCGATGGCCACCACGATGCACTGGCTGCCCACCTTGCCGCTGGCCTCCGCCACCACCTGGGGATTGTTGACCGCGGCGGTGTTGATGGACACTTTGTCGGCCCCCGCATTCAGGAGGCGGCGAACATCCTCCACCGTGCGCACCCCTCCCCCGACGGTCAAGGGAATAAAAACCTGCTCCGCCACCTGCTCCACCACATGGATGATGGTGTCCCGGGCGTCGGAGCTGGCCGTGATGTCGAGGAAGGTGATCTCGTCGGCCCCTTGCTCGTCATAGCGGCGCGCCACCTCGACCGGATCTCCGGCATCGCGAAGTTCGACGAAATTGACGCCCTTGACCACCCGTCCGGCATTGACGTCGAGGCAAGGAATGATGCGTTTGGCTAGCATGACCGTGAGGAGCGCGACGGCCGATCAGGCCGAAAGCACGTCGGCGCGCGCCTGGGCAGCCTGAAAATCGAGGGTGCCTTCGTAGATCGCACGCCCGGTAATGGCGCCCATGATGCCCTCACCCTCCACCGCGCAGAGTTGCTCAATGTCGGTCATGGCGGCGATGCCGCCACTGGCGATCACCGGAATCCGCAGCGCCTGGGCCAGACGCACGGTGGCTTCCACATTCACGCCGCTCAGCATCCCGTCCCGGCCAATGTCGGTGTAGATCACGGCTTCCACCCCGTAATCCTCGAACTTGCGGGCGAGGTCCACCACATCGTGGCCGGTCATCTTGGACCAGCCATCAACGGCCACCTTGCCCTCCTTGGCATCGAGACCGACGATGATGTGTCCGCCGAAGGCCGAGCAGGCGTCGTGCAGAAACCCGGGATTCTTGACCGCCGCGGTGCCGATGATCACGTAGGAGACCCCGTCATCCAGGTAGCGCTCGATGGTATCGAGATCCCGAATCCCGCCACCCAGCTGAACGGGGATGTCGTCGCTCACGGCACTGACGATGGCCTTGATCACCGCCTCGTTTTTCGGCTTGCCGGCGAAGGCCCCGTTGAGGTCCACCAAATGCAGGCGCCGCGCCCCCTGGGCGACCCAGTGTCGGGCCATGGACACGGGGTCTTCGGAGAAAACCGTGGCGCCTTCCATTTCACCTTGCTTGAGGCGTACGCAGTGGCCGTCCTTGAGGTCAATGGCTGGAATCAACAACATGGCAGTTCAGGAATGGGAATGGAAATGACCGGTCTATCAGGCATGCCCAGCATCAGGGTTTCCAGCGCAGGAAGTTAGCGAGCAGCTGCAATCCTGAATGGGCACTCTTCTCGGGGTGGAACTGAACCGCAACGATATTATCCTTGGCCACCGCACTGGTAAAGCGCAGGCCGTAGTCCGTCTCGGCCGCGATGACCGAGGAATCAGCCGGTTCCACGTAATAGCTATGGACGAAATAGAATCGGTCGTCTTTCGGGATGTCGCTCCACAGGGGATGCGCGCCCACCTGGCGCACCTCGTTCCATCCCATGTGGGGCACCTTCAGGCGCTCCCCGGTCGGACTCACCATGCGGGACGCCGGGAACCGGCGCACTTCTCCGGGGAATACCCCCAGGCCCGGCACGTCGCCCTCTTCGCTGTGGCGGAAAAGCATCTGCAAGCCGATGCAGATCCCCAGGAAGGGCTTGGTCGCGGCCGCCTCCAGCACAGCCGGGCGCAAGCCCCGGGCGTCGAGTTCCTTCATGCAGTCGGGCATCGCGCCCTGGCCGGGGAACACCACCCGCCCGGCGGCCTTGACCACTGCGGGGTCGCTGGTCACCCGCACCTCCGCGTCCGGCCCGACGTGCTCGATGGCCTTGCAGACCGAGCGGAGATTTCCCATGCCGTAATCGATGATGGCAACGCTGCCCATGACCCGTCAGCCCGAATGAATCACGTCGATAAAAAGTGAATGACAGCCTCAGAGGGCGCCCTTGGTGGAGGGCACCGCCCCCGCCGCGCGAGGATCCAGTTCCGCCGCCATGCGCAGCGCCCGGCCGAAGGCCTTGAAGATCGTCTCGCACTGGTGGTGGGCGTTGTCGCCGCGCAGGTTGTCGATATGCACCGTGGCGGCGGCGTGATTCACGAAGCCCTGGAAAAACTCCCGCACGAGGTCCACATCGAACCCGCCGATGCGGGCCCGCGTGTATTCGACAAAATAATGCAGCCCCGGCCGGCCGGAGAAATCCACCACCACCCGCGACAAGGCCTCGTCCAGCGGCACGTAGGCATGGCCGTAGCGACGAATGCCTTTCTTGTCCCCCAGGGCTTTGGCGAAGGCCTGGCCCAGGGTGATGCCCACATCCTCGACGGTGTGGTGGTCATCAATATGCACATCCCCGCTGGCGCCCACCTCCAGATCCATCGCCCCATGGCGCGCGATCTGGTCGAGCATGTGATCGAGGAAGGGCACCCCGGTGGCGAGGCGCGCCTGGCCGGTCCCATCCAGGTCGAGGCGAACCGTGATTTGCGTTTCGAGGGTATTGCGGGTGACTTCAGCCTGGCGCATGGGCGGGCAAGGGCGTGACGGGCACGATCGGAGGGGATAAGGCGGCCATGATACCATTGCCACCCACGGGTTGCGCCCCTGCCCCCGCCCTCATCCGTCCCCTGCCTGCCGCACCATGAGTCGCTTCTGGAGCCCCGTCGTCCACGGACTAACCCCGTATGTTCCCGGGGAGCAGCCCAAGCTCGCCCACCTCGTCAAGCTCAACACCAACGAGAACCCCTACCCCCCCAGCCCCCGGGTAGAGGAGGCGATTCAGGCCGAGCTGGCCAGTGGCGGCGAGCGCCTGCGGCTCTACCCGGACCCCACCGGATTGGCCCTGCGCCAAACCATCGCCAATTGCTACGGCGTCAGCGTGGAACAGGTGTTCGTCGGCAACGGCTCGGACGAGGTATTGGCCCACACCTTCCTCGGCCTCCTCAAGCACGACCGGCCCCTGCTGTTTCCGGACATCACCTACAGCTTCTACCCGGTCTATTGCGGCCTCTACGGCATCGACTACGCCACCGTGCCGCTGGATGAGGCGTTCCAGATTCGGGTCGACGACTACCTCGCCCGGGGCCCCGCCGGCGTCGGCGCGGCGATCTTCCCCAACCCCAACGCCCCCACCGGCCGTGCCCTGCCCCTGGCGGAGATCGAGCGGCTTGCGGCCGGGCTGCCGGACTGCCCCATCGTGGTGGACGAAGCCTACGTCGACTTCGGCGCCGACTCCGCCACCGCCCTCATCGACCGCCACCCCAACCTGCTGGTGATCCACACCCTCTCCAAATCGCGGTCGCTGGCCGGGCTGCGGGTGGGCTTCGCCATCGGCCAGGCGCCACTCATCGAGGGCCTCGTCCGGGTCAAGGACAGCTTCAACTCCTACCCCCTCGACCGCCTCGCCCTGGTCGGCGCCGCCGCCGCGATGGCCGACCAGGCGTGGTTCGACGAAACCCGCCAGCGTGTCATCGCTAGCCGGGAAAAGCTCGCTGCCGATCTCGCCGCGCTGGGCTTTCAGGTGCTCCCCTCGGCCGCCAATTTTGTCTTTGCCCGCCACCCTGACCGCGATGCCGCCGAGCTGGCCGCAGCCCTACGCAGCCGCAGCATCATCGTCCGCCACTTCAAGGCGCCGCGCATCGACCAGTTCCTGCGCATCACCGTGGGCACCGACGCCCAGTGCGCCGCCCTGATCGAAGCGCTGACTGCGATCCTCGCCTAAAATCCGCCCCTTGCCGACGTACCGGAACCCGCCATCGTGACCGCTCCCCTGTTCGAATCCTCCATTCAGAGTCTGCCCCTGCTCGGGCGCGGCAAGGTCCGCGACATTTACGCCGTGGATGAAAGCAAGCTCCTCATCGTCACCAGCGACCGGCTCTCCGCCTTCGACGTGGTGCTGCCCAACCCAATTCCCGACAAAGGCCGCGTCCTCACCGCCCTGGCCAACTTCTGGTTCGCCCGCCTCGCCCACGTCGTCCCCAACCAGCTCACCGGCATCGACCCCGAGAGCGTCGTGGCCGCCGACGAGCGGGAGCAGGTGCGCGGCCGCGCCCTGGTGGTCAAGCGCCTCACGCCGCTCCCCATCGAAGCCGTGGTGCGGGGCTACGTCATCGGCTCCGGCTGGAAGGATTACCAGGACACCGGCGCCATCTGCGGCATCGCCCTGCCCGCCGGGCTCCAGCAGGCCGCCAAGCTCCCCGCCCCCATCTTCACCCCCGCCAGCAAGGCCGAGGTTGGAGATCACGACGAAAACATCTCCTTCGAACAAGCCCAGGCCCGCACCGACGCGCTCCTCGCCAGCGCCCTCCAAGGCACCGGCAAGACCGGCGCCGGGCTGGTCACCGAAGCCCGCGACGCGGCGCTGCGCCTTTACACCGAAGCCGCCGCCTACGCCGCCACCCGGGGCATCCTCATCGCCGACACCAAGTTCGAGTTCGGCATCGACGCCGCCGGCACCCTCCACCTCATCGACGAAGCCCTCACCCCCGACTCCTCCCGCTTCTGGCCCGCCGACGCCTACCGGAAAGGCATCAGCCCCCCCTCCTTCGACAAACAATACGTCCGCGACTACCTGGAAACCCTGGACTGGGGCAAAAAAGCGCCCGGCCCGGAGCTACCGGCAGACGTCATCGAAGCCACCGCCGCCAAGTATCGGGATGCGTTTGAGCGGCTGACGGGGGAAAAAGTGAGTTGAGAAGAAGCATCGGCGAATTGATTGTTCGCCGAGCAGTCGGAAGCGACCCATCGGCCACAGTCGTACTCCCGACTGGTGGCGTTGGGTTTACCATCCTTCGGCAGACTGCTTTATATTCACGGCAGTGCCGCGTCCAGACCCAAGCGGCCTACGCAGCCCCCTACCGATCACGCGTGGGGGCGGATTGAATGTCGTTGAGGACGAAACGTAGCTGGGGCCAGAATTGGCTCCATGGGAGTTTGCGCACGGACTGGTTGAATTGCGCCGTCGGTTCGCGAAACTGTCCGGACTTCTCCAGTGCGAGGTAGTGAATCTCTTCGTCTTTGATGTGTTGCTCCTTGGGGTCCGCGAAATACGCGCTCCGCCAGTCGGCTTCCGAGCGTTGGGCCGCAGATAACAACCCATTCTGTATCAATACGCGCGACCTGACGCTAGCGTCGCGCAATTCCGCATACGCGTCACAGCCAGACAGGTGCAGATCGACCAGCAGACCGAAAATCACAGCGCGTCCGTGCGGCACCGTAAGTCCGCTAAGACGTTCAAGTGAGTGGGCATGCAGATGTCCGAACAACAGCAGGCGCCCATAAGAGGCTTCCCAGGGATCGAGACTCAGCACCTCGGCCTTCAATTCCATGGTTTGGCATGCAACGTCATAGCAGCGCTCCCACGAAGGCTCCTGGTCAACCATCAGCGCCAGTGCCTGCTTGAACAGACCGGGATCCTGCAACAGGCCGTGCTTCAGGCATTCGGAAAGACCGAGCCGGCGCTGTTCGCTAGGAAGTTCTTGCAAGAACCGGTTGTCCAGCACGATGGCAGCTGGATTGTGATAGGTCCCGAGCGCATGCTTGAATGGCATGCCTTCGAGGGTCAGCAGATTGAGCGAAGTCTTGCTACCGATCGCAACATCGGCAATGGCCATGACGGTGGTCGGAACCAGAACGGTTGTCAGCCCTCGATAAAGCACATTGGCAATGAAGCCGCCGAAGTTGAGCAGTGTGCCGCCGCCCACAATTAACACTGCCCCGCCGCGCAGCGATCGCGATGCTTCGCCGTTCTCCGCCAAATTGCTGAGCATGGCGGCTGCTGAATCGAGGGACTTCAACGTCTCTCCCCCGGCCAGCGACAGCTCGAAGACAACCTCACCCCTCAATTGCTGGTTTCGAATGCGCTTAAAACTAGGCGTCTGCGCGAGAACCTGGTCTACCAGCACGATCCAGGGGCCATGAAGATCCATCTCATCGCACCATTTTTCGTGCTTGCGCGCGTCAAAGACAGCGCACGTCGAATGACGCGCCGGGAGGCCCGCATAAACAGCCTCGTACTGCACGGGCGGCAACCGGCGCAGCGTTCGATCCTTCATTTCAAAGCGGCCGTTCGGGCGCCAGCGCACCAACTCGGCATCGCTGTGACTCACCACCAGAACGCTGACCCTGTTCTCGATCGCCCACTTGCGAAACGCGTCGACAATTCGCGGCCAGACATCGCGGTAAACGCCGCTGAATATTTCGTCAAGAAACATTACACGCACGCGCTCGTACACCTGTGACAGTACGATGCGGGCGACAGCGAACTCTCCTCCCGACAGCTGACGCGGGTACTTTTCCAGTACATCGACATAGTGCGCGTTCGGATCGAACGCGTCGAATTGCTCCAACATTCGTTTCGCTCGTTCGAGCACCTGCTCCTCGACCGAACGCTCTAAGCCTAGTTTCTCAGCGATGTCGTTGCCGCGATTATCGGGTAATCGCCGCAAGAGTCGGCGCGACCAGTTGCGAAACAGCGTGCGAAATCCCTTGCCCGCGTGCCGCAGCAAAAGCTGCTCGCGCACGGTCATCGTCGGAATGAGCTCGTCATCCTGAAACACCGCGACCAAGCCATGGGACAGTGCATCGGCGACATCTTTGACGGCAACCTCCATACCGCCAACGCGCATGCGAACCGGGTCATCGCCCTCCGGCACACCCATCAACGCGCGAATGAGCGAACTCTTTCCGGCGCCATTAGCTCCTTGCAAGGTGTAGATGTAGCCAACACGCAGACGCAACGGCTGGTCGCCGGTATCGACGACCTTCAACTCCTTTCTACCCTCCGTGCGAGAAATCGATAGGTCGGCAAAGAGCGCGGGCGCTTCTTCACTCATGCGTTGGCCTTCGTCACGACCTCTACCGCTACCGGCTCAGCACGCATCACGTAGCTTGCCTTTCCGGCAACCAGATCAGCCAAGACCTCAGCTGCACGCTCGCCCATGTGCTTTGGTGACTGCGCAATGGTGGCGTTCAGAATCTCTTGCTTGACCAACAGACGGGCCTCATCGGTTGCGTCAAAGCCGACGATGTACGGAAGCGCGGCCTTGCTTTGACGCAACGCCTCGATAGCCCCGATCGCCATTTCGTCATTGGCGGCGAAAATGGCATCCGGAATTTGGCCGGCGATCCGAAAAGACTCCACGATGGTGCGTGCTTCTGAACGCCGCCAATTTCCGGTGCGCTCGCGCAGGTCGAAACCAGAACCTTGAACCACGCCAAGAAAGCCCTCACGCCTCTGCTTCGCGGTATCGCTTTCCGGTACGCCATTTAGGATTAGAACGTTCGCTTGTTTCTTCCCCGCCATTGCATCCAAAACGAGCTTGGCAGCCAGTCGACCGCCGAGTAAGTTGTCAGACGCCAAAAGAACGTTGTAATCCGTGCCCGCGGCCTTGAGCGCCTCGGGGGAAATTGCGGTGTCCACCAGGACGAGCGGAATACCAGCGCGACGAAATTCGGCCAGAAGTGGAACCAATCCATCGCCGGAATCGGAAGGCGTGAGTACCAGACCCCGCAGAATCGGTTTGTTGCGGCCGCGCACGTTTGCTCTCAGATACGATTCCAGTATTACCCGCTGCCCAGGCACGTCAGCCTCGTTCTTACCGGCCCGCACGTCGAGGGCCATCATAGAGGACCATTTGCTGCGAAAACCCGCATCAATGTCTCGAAAGAACGGGTTGTCGAGTGTTTTCAGGAGCAACAGCACACGCTCGGACTCCTGCCGCGAACAAGCGGCGAGCAGGTTCAGTGCGGGCGCCAGAGCAAGACTGGCAAGCACGCGTCGACGGTCGAGTTTCACGCTTTTCCTCCGATGCGGGAATGAATGTTTATGGTCACGGTATCACCACTCAACCTGCGGCCCAGTGCGATGCTAACGAGTATTAGCGCGAGAGCGAACAACGCTTCCGCCGCTTTCGCTTGCAAAGTGGTATTCAACGAGCCGGTGGGAACGTCGGGTCCTTGCAGCAAGCTGAGCATGACCGACCAGAAGTACGCTGCGCACACGATCGGAACCGGCGAAAAATACCCACCGCTCATTGCCGTACCGCCGAGGACGGCAATTGCAATTGCACTGAGTTCGAGGCCAGCGTAGGAGGCTGTCATTGCTTTGCCTTCGAGCAACGCGAGCCAGACACCTGCGCCCGCCGCGAAAGCGCCGCTGGCTGCATAGGTTGCCAATAACGTCTTGCGGACGCGAATGCCTGCGTACATGGCGCTGATCCGGTGTGCTCCGACCGCACGTGCGTTACGGCCGATATTGAAGGCGCTCAGAAAGATCGGGATGCCAATGAAAAGCGCACTCGCCAGCAGGGCAAGCAGTTTCGAATCGGATGTCAAGTCAGCTAACTCATTCGCGATGGGAATTCCGCTCGCGTCCGCGTTCATAAGGCCCGACAAAGAAGAGATCCGGGGCATCAATTCCGCGAGGCCAACCGCAATGATCAGGACAATGGCCCCAATGCCCCAGGTCACGATCAATGCGGGCGCTTTGAATCGCGCGACCGTCCAGCCGTTGAAAGCCCCGACCCCGGAGCCAATAAGAACGCAAGTGGTGATCAAGCACGCCAAGAGCATAATGTCCGCCGGAGCCAATTCGAAAAGCCGCACACCCAAAGCGAACAGAACCCCGGACATCACAGCAACGCCAACGACAGACAGGTCGACGCCGGCGCTCGCGAGTACCAGTCCAGCGCCGGTTGCCAACAGCGCACGCGCAGTGCCGTCTTTCAGCATCGAGCGCAACAAGTCGAGCGTGTAGTCCAGCGTGTCGCGACTTGGCGGATGCATGGCTATTGCCAACCCGAATACCACGAGTAGGAGCACCGGTGCGATCAATTCGCGCGGGTGTGGCACAAAGATCGCTAGACCCTTGAGGTTTACCACTATAAAGCCCTCCCAAATCACCGTGCTTGCTGGAGCCCAAGACAACGAGGACAACGGCGCGATGAGAAGCGTTGATGTCATTGGTTTCCCGTCGCAGATGGATCGTGACGGCCACCAATGCCTTGGTAGGCTTGAGTGTCGCCAACCGCACATAAGAGCTGCCAGCCCCTTCATCTTGCGAGAATGCCATGTAAATTTGACCCCATCAAGCAGAGAGAACCACTGGGTTCGGTCTTGCGTTGTTGCATCCGTTCTGATGGGTTTGCGACGGTAACGGAGTGCGAACCAGTCTTCCAATCCGTGCAAGACGACTGCCCGCTCCGGCCGCCCCGCTTCCAGAGGCCGTCCGTCGGCTTCCGATGTGGATCAAGCGACGGAATGACCACTTGCTGCCGCCACGCAATGCTGGTAACTGCCCGGATATGGCCCGACGCTGATTCGTGCCCCCGCACTCCGCCCGATCCCACGCCCTCTCGCTCAGCAGCGCTACAATTCCACGGATCGCCAGTGCCTCTGGCCACGTCTTCGAGGTTTTCATGTCCGTCGCACCCGCTGCCAATCCCCTCCTCACCTTCACCGGCCTGCCGCCTTTCGATGCCATTCAGCCCGAGCATGTCGCGCCGGCGATCACTCAATTGCTGGAAGACAACCGGGCCTTGATCGCGCGCCTGCAGGACGATCAGGCGGCGCCGACCTGGGAGAGCTTCGTGGTACCCATGACCGAGGCGGGAGAAAACCTGGGGCGGGCCTGGGGGGTGGTGGGGCATTTGCACAGCGTGCTGGACGTGCCGGCCTGGCGCGAGGCCTATAACCAGATGCTGCCGGAGGTGTCGCGCTTTTGGGCGGAGATCGGGCAGAACCTCAAGCTCTTCCAGAAGTACAAGGCCCTCGCGGAGAGCGCCGAGTACGCCAGCCTGAGCCCGGCCCGCCAGCGCATCCTGGATCACGAGGTACGGGATTTCCGCCTCTCCGGCGCGGAGTTGCCGGACGAATTGAAGCCCCGCTTCCAGGCCATCCAGGAGGAGCTGGCGAGCCTGTCGGCCAAGTTTTCCGAGAACCTGCTGGATTCCACCAACGCCTTCGCCGCCTTCGTCACCGACGAGGCGGAGCTGGCCGGCCTGCCGGAAGACGCCAAGGCCGCCGCCCGCACCGCAGCGGAAGCTGCCGGCCAGCCGGGATGGAAATTCACCCTGCACATGCCCTCCTACCTGCCGGTGCTGCAATATGCCGACCACCGCGCCCTGCGGGAGCGGCTCTACCGCGCCTATGGCACCCGGGCGTCCGAGGTGCTGGGGGAATCGGGCCAGGCGGAGTGGGACAACGGCCCGCTGATCGGCCGCATCCTGGCCCTGCGCGCCGAGGAGTCCAAGATGCTGGGCTACGGGAGTTTCGCCGAGGTATCCCTGGTACCCAAGATGGCGGACTCCCCCGCCCAGGCGCTGGCCTTCCTGCGGGATCTGGGCGCCAAGGCGAAGCCCTTCGCCGAGCGGGACGTGGCCGAGCTGCGCGCCTTTGCCAAGACTGAGCTGAGCCTCGACCCCCTCCAGCCCTGGGACACCGCCTACGCCTCGGAAAAGCTGCGCCAGGCGCGTTACGCCTTCTCTGAGCAGGAGGTGAAGCAATATCTGCCCGAGCCCAAGGTGCTGGCCGGCCTCTTCGGCGTGATCCAGCAGCTCTACGCGGTGGACATCCTCCCCGACGAGGGGCCGACCTGGGACCCGTCCGTGCGCTTCTTCCGCATCGAGCGGGACGGCGAGCTGGTCGGCCAGTTCTATCTCGACCTTTACGCCCGCCCCACCAAGAAGGGCGGCGCGTGGATGGATTCGGCCCGCAGCCGCCACCGCAGCAGCCACGGGCTGCAATCGCCGGTAGCCTATCTGGTGTGCAACTTCCCGGGCCCGGTCGGCGGCAAACCGGCCACCTTCAGCCACGACGACGTCCAGACCCTCTTCCACGAGGCGGGCCACGGCCTGCACCACCTCCTCACCCGGGTAGATGAACTGGCCGTTTCGGGCATCCACGGCGTGGAGTGGGACGCGGTGGAACTGCCCAGCCAGTTCATGGAGAACTTCTGCTGGGAATGGGACGTGCTCTCGGGCATGACCGGCCACGTGGACACTGGCGAGCCCCTGCCCAAGGCGCTTTTCGACAAAATGATCGCCGCCAAGAACTTCCAGTCCGGCATGCAGACGGTGCGCCAGCTGGAGTTTTCCCTCTTCGACCTGCAACTCCACCACGAGGTGGATGCCAGCGCCGGCCCGGTGCCCATGGCCACGGTGCTGGGCCTCCTCGACGCGGTGCGCGAGGAAGTGGCGGTGCTCGTCCCGCCCGCCTGGCACCGCTTCCCCAACAGCTTCAGCCACATCTTCGCCGGCGGCTACGCGGCGGGCTACTACAGCTACAAGTGGGCGGAGGTGCTGTCGGCGGACGCCTTCGCGGCCTTCGAGGAAGCAGGCGAAGGCAAGGGTAGCTTGCTCGACCGCGACACCGGCGAACGATTCTGGCGCGAGATCCTGGCGGTGGGGGGCAGCCGCCCGGCCATCGACTCCTTCAAGGCCTTCCGGGGCCGGGAGCCCGAGGTGGATGCCCTGCTGCGCCACAGCGGCATGGTGGAAGCCGCCTGATGCGCATCGTCCTGCTGCTCATCGTGGTGGCGGCCATCGGCATTGCGGCGAAGCACTTCCTGAGCACCAGCGTGCCGGTGGTCGCGCCCCAGGCCGGTGGCCCGGCCAGCGTCCCGGCCAGCCGGGAGTCGCTGCGCCAGTTCAGCCAGGACGTCAATGACCTCACCCGGGAGGGCGCGGCGGCCCGCGCCCGTCAGGCCGAGGAAGCCACCCGCTAAGCCCCCAAGGCGGTGAGGCGGGCGAAGGCGTCGTCCCCAGCCCCGGCGATCCGCACACGCTTGGCCCGGGCAGTGTCTCCGCTCACCAGGCACACGGCGCCCTTGGGCACGTCGCAAAACTCGGCGAGGAACGCGCACAGCGCCGCATTCGCTCGGCCTTCGACCGGCGGCGCGGCGAGACGAATTTTGAGGGCGCCGCCGTGGAGGCCAGCGAATTCCGTGCGCTTGGCCCCCGGCTGAACGTGCAGGCTGAGGACCACGTCCCCGGAGGGCTCCCGCCGCAACCAATCCGCCGGGCTCATCGCCCCATGATCAGGCCGATGAATCCCCCGGACGCCGAAGCCAGGACCATCAGCATGATCTGCAGTGCCAGAATCAAGACCAGTGGCGAGAGATCGACGTTTGCAATGGTGGGCAGGACCCGGCGGATGGGTCGCAGAAAAGGCTCGGCCAAGCCAAAAAACACGGGCGCCGCCGGCGCGTAGGGATTGACCCACGACAACACTGCGGAGATCAGGACCACGCCAATCAGAAGATAGATGGCGAGCTTGAGGACCCCGAGCAATCCCAAGCCCATGACGCCAAGCAGCACACCCAGGGGATTGCCCATCCCGGCGAGGCCCTGAAGCCCCAATTCAACCAACACGAACAGGGTCTGCACCAACCAGGCGGGAACGAGGCTGGCCAGGTCAAGCCCGAAGAGCCCGGGCAGTACCCGCCGCATGGGCCGCACCGCCCAATCGGTGGTGGCCACGACGAATTGGCCCAACTGGTTTCGGAAGGAGACCCGCGCCCATTGCATCAGGAATCGGGCGAGAAACATCACGGTCAGCAGACCGCAGGCGGTCTCGATCAACAGAAGCAGAATGCCGATCAACATGGGGTTTCCTCGCCGTCAGGCCGCGTCATCGCGGCCGAGTTGATCCCCCAGCTCCCGCCCGCGGGCCTCGGCCGCCCGCAGCGCCCGGGCAACCAGGGGCAAAAATCCGTCCGCGGCCATTAGCTTGAGCGCAGCTTCGGTGGTCCCACCTTTTGAAGTCACCCGCTCCCGCAGCACGGCGGGCGGTTCGGGGCTCTCCGCTGCGAGGCGGGCCGCGCCCAGGACGGTGCCGATGGCCAGGCGGCGGGCGGTCGCCGAGTCGAAGCCCATCTCGACCCCCCCAGCCTCCAGGGCTTCGATGAAATGGAAAACATACGCCGGGCCGCTCCCGGACAAGGCCGTGACCGCATCCATCTGGCCCTCGTCCGCCAGCCAGACCGTGTCGCCCACCGCCGCAAGGACGGTCTCGGCGGCCGTGCGCCCCGCCTCATCGACGCTGGGGTCGGCACACAGGCCAGTGACGCCGGCGCCAATGAGCGCGGGGGTGCTCGGCATGCAGCGCACCAGACGCCGGTGACCACCCAGCCACCGCGCCAGGTCCGCCATGCGCAACCCGGCTGCGATACTCACCACGACCTGACGGGACAGACGACCCGCCAGGGGCGCAAGGGCCTGGCGCATCTGCTGCGGCTTGACCGCCAGCAGAAGCAGGTCGCAATCCAGCGCGGCATCGTCCAGGGCGGCGACCGTCCGCACCCCGAAACGGGCTTCGAGACTGGCCCGCCCCTCCGGGCTGAGTTCCGCGACCTGCAGATCCACGGCTGCAAAGCCCTTGGCGATCAGACCGCCGACCAGCGCGGCCGCCATGTTGCCACCGCCAAGAAAGCTAATTTTCATCTACCTGTCCCATGTTGTGTTCGAGATTCCCCGGCGCACCCCGATTGCCAAAAATTGCAGTACCGACCCGCACGATGGTCGCGCCTTCCGCGATCGCCACCTCCAGGTCATCCGACATACCCATCGAGAGGGTGTCGAGTTCCATCCCCTCAGCCCGCAGCGCCTCCCACAGGCGCCGCAGGGTCGCAAAGCGGGCGGCCAGCAGGCTTTGGTCCGCCGTGGGCTCGGGAATCGCCATCAGCCCCCGCAGCCGGATCCCCGGCAAGGCCACGACTGCCCGCGCCAGCACGGGAATCGCCTCCGGCTCCACACCGCTCTTGCTGGCCTCCCCGCTCACATTTACCTGCAGACAAAGGTTCAAGGGCGGAAGATGCGCGTCTCGTTGCATCGCGAGGCGCTCGGCAATCTTGAGACGATCCACCGAATGCACCCAAGCGAAGTGGTTGGCGACGAGGCGGGTCTTGTTGCTCTGGAGCGGACCGATGAAATGCCACTCCAGGCCCAGACCGCTCAGAGTCTGAACCTTCGCAACACCTTCCTGGACGTAATTTTCGCCGAAAGCGCGTTGCCCGGCGGCGGCCGCGTCGGCCACGCAGGCGGCCGGCCAAGTCTTGCTGACCGCCAGCAAGGCCACCTCGGCGGGCGCGCGCCCACAGGCCTCGCAGGCCGCCGCGATGCGCCGGCGAACGCCTTGCAAGTTGGCGCTGATTGATGTCATATGCCCTAAAGTTTCTGCCCGCAAAGCCGCTCAGAGTATAGCACTGCGCCCTCAGGCCCCCGCCGCCGCCCGACCTGCGCAAGCCTTTCCGATCGAGACTCCTGGAGCATCATGGACATCACTGAACTGCTGGCTTTTGCCGTCAAGAACAAAGCCTCCGATCTCCACCTCTCCTCCGGCCTGCCCCCGATGATCCGGGTGCACGGCGACGTCCGCCGCATCAACCTGCCACCCCTGGAGCACAAGGATGTGCACGGGATGGTGTATGACATCATGAACGACGCCCAGCGCAAGGCCTACGAGGAGTTTCTGGAGTGTGACTTCTCCTTCGCCGTGCCCAACCTGGCGCGCTTCCGGGTCAACGCCTTCAACCAGTTGCGAGGAGCCGGCGCAGTGTTCCGGACCATTCCCTCCAAGGTGCTGACCCTGGAGGAACTCCACGCGCCGAAAATTTTCAAGGACATTTCCCAGCAACCCCGGGGAATTGTGCTCGTGACGGGCCCGACCGGCTCCGGCAAGTCAACGACGCTGGCGGCCATGGTGGACTTCGTCAATGAGAGCGAATACGGCCACATCCTGACCGTGGAAGACCCCATCGAATTCGTCCATGAACCCAAGCGCTGCCTGATCAACCAGCGGGAAGTCGGGCGCGACACCCAGAGCTTCAATGCGGCCCTGCGCTCGGCGTTGCGGGAGGACCCGGACGTGATCCTGGTGGGCGAAATGCGGGACCTGGAAACCATCCGCCTGGCCCTGACAGCGGCAGAAACCGGTCACCTGGTCTTCGGGACCCTCCACACCTCCAGCGCCGCCAAGACCATCGACCGGATCGTGGACGTCTTTCCGGCTGCGGAAAAGGACATGGTCCGCGCCATGCTCTCGGAGTCCCTGCGGGCGGTGATCGCCCAGACCCTCCTCAAGACCAAGGACGGCGCTGGACGGGTGGCGGCCCACGAGATCATGATCGGCACCCCCGCCATCCGGAACCTGATCCGCGAAAACAAGATCGCCCAGATGTATTCGGCGATCCAGACCGGCCAGAACTTCGGCATGCAGACCCTGGACCAATGCCTTGCGGACCTGGTGCGACGCAACGTTGTTTCCTCCGCCGAGGCCAAAGTCCGGGCCCAGAACAAGGACAACTTCGCCTGAAGCCACCCGGGGCCGGCCCCTCGACGCCGCCCCGCGAACCATCAAGCAGACCTAAAACCCACCCCCACCTGCCGGCATTCCCCGGCATTCGGAGACCACCATGGAGCGCGATCAGGCCCTCAAATTCATGCACGATCTGCTGAGGTTGATGGTGCAGAAGAAAGGCTCGGACCTCTTCATCACTGCCGGTTATCCGCCGGCCATCAAGATCGACGGCAAGATCACCCCGCAATCGAATCAGCCCCTGACCCCGGCCCACACCGCCGAGCTGGCGCGTTCGGTGATGAACGACAAGCAGTCCGCAGAGTTCGAAGCCACCAAAGAGTGCAACTTCGCGATCTCTCCAGCCGGCATCGGCCGTTTCCGGGCCAACGCCTTCGTCCAGCAAAGCCGAGTCGGTCTGGTGCTTCGGACCATTCCAGCCAAGATCCCCACCTTCGACGAGTTGGGTCTGCCGCCAGTGCTCAAGGAAGTCGCCATGGGCAAGCGCGGCCTAGTGATCTTCGTGGGCGGCACCGGCACCGGCAAGACGACCTCCCTGGCTGCGATGGTGGACCATCGCAATGAGAACAGCTTCGGCCACATCATCACGGTGGAGGACCCGATCGAATTCGTCCATCCCCACAAGAACTGCATCGTGACCCAGCGGGAACTCGGCATCGACACCGAGGGCTGGGAAATCGCGCTGAAAAACACTCTGCGTCAGGCCCCGGACGTGATCCTGATGGGGGAAATCCGCGACCGGGAAACCATGGACTACGCCATCGCCTTCGCCGAAACGGGCCACCTGTGTCTGGCGACCCTGCACGCCAACAGCGCCAACCAGGCCATCGACCGGATCATCAACTTCTTCCCGGAAGACCGACGCCCGCAGTTGCTGATGGATCTTTCCCTCAACCTGAAGGCGATGATCTCCCAACGCCTGATTCCGCTGGCCAACCGCAAGGGCCGGGCGCCGGCGGTGGAGATCATGCTCAACTCGCCCTTGATCGCCGACCTGATCTTCAAAGGCGAAGTCGCCGAGATCAAGGAGATCATGAAGCGTTCCGGCGAACTGGGCATGCAGACCTTCGACCAGAGCCTGTTCCGTCTCCATGAAGACGAACTCATCACCTATGAAGACGCCCTGCGCAACGCCGATTCGGTGAACGACCTGCGACTCCAGATCAAGCTCAACAGCCGCCACGGCGACAAAGACCTTACCGCTGGAATCAAGCACCTGGACATCATCTAGCCGGCGTCGCCGGCCCTCAGGCTTCCTCTGGCCGCGACCGCCGCAGGCTGCCGGCCAGCATCTTATATTCGAAGAGCCGACACTCCAGCGCCCCGTTAAACACCGGGGTGCGCCGGCTTGCTTTCAATCCGATCAGTTTAGGCAATTGGGGATCTGCGGAGAGAAAGTAGCAGTTCCATCCTGCCCAGCGGGCCTTCAGGGCATCACCCAGCCGGGGATAGAACGCGGCCAGCGCTTCGACATCGCCAATCCGCACGCCGTAAGGCGGATTGGCGATCATCACTCCCGACCCGGCGGGGGCCCCACGCTCCAGGAGGTCGACCTCCTCAAGGGTCACCGCGTCGGCCAGATCGGCCGCCCGCAGATTGATGAGGCTGCGGCGCACCTGGTCCGCCTCCCGATCCGACCCGTAAATGGCCAGCCCCCGCACCGGATGAAGGCGGGTCTCGGCGGCCCGCCGCAGGGCCGCCCAACTGCCGCTATCAAAGGACTTGAGCCGTTCGAAGGCAAAGCGGCGCCCCAATCCCGGTGCAACGTTGAGGGCGATCTGCGCCGCTTCGATGAGAAAGGTGCCACTGCCGCACATCGGATCGATCAGCGGCTGGTCAGGTTGCCAACCCGTCATTCGCAACAGGCCGGCCGCGAGATTCTCCTTGAGCGGCGCCTCGACGCTAGCGTGCTTGAAGCCACGCTTGTACAGGGGCTCACCCGAGGTATCCACATACAGGGTAGCCTGGTCCGCCGAGAGAAACGCATGGATCCGCACGTCCGGCCGCTCGGTATCGACGCTTGGGCGCCGGCCGGTAACCGTGCGGAAATGGTCGCAAATGGCGTCCTTGATGCGCAGAGTGATGAATTCCAGACTTTTGAGGGGCGACTTCTGTGCCGTCACCTGGACCCGGATCGTCTGGTCCGGCGTCCACCACTTGGCCCAGGTGGCGCCGTAGGCCAACCGATAAATATCCTCTTCGCCCCGATAGCGGCCCTGGGCCACCTGCCACAGCACCCGGGTTGCGAGGCGGCTTTCCAGGTTGGCCCGGTACCCGACGGACCAATCGCCCTCGAAAGCCACCCCCCCGGGGAGCACCCGGAGCTGCCGCGCCCCGAGATCAGTGAGCTCGGTGGCGAGAAAGGGTTCCAGGCCCCGCGGGCACGGGGAAAAAAAGCGTTGAGTCATGGACAGGCCGCCAGTCAGAAGGGCTTCAAAACCACCAGGAACACGACGACGGCCAGCACGAGCACCGGAATCTCGTTGAACACCCTGAACCAGACGTGGCTGCGGTGACTGCGCCCCGCGGTGAGCTCCCGCATCAAGCGCCCACAGTACAGATGGTAAAGGATGAGAAAGGTCACCAAAGCCGTCTTGGCGTGAAGCCAACCGCCGGCAAATCCGTAGCCAAACCACAGCCAAAACCCGAACACCACCGCAAGGATTCCAAGGGGCGTCATAAAGCGATAGAGCTTGCCTTCCATCAGACTCAGCCGGGCGAGGGTGTTGGGGTCCGTTTCCATCGCATGGTTCACGAATAGGCGCGGCAAATAAAACAAGCCGGCGAACCAGCTAACGACAAAGATGATGTGCAGGGACTTGACGGTAAGCATCGGATCAACGATCGACAGGGAGAAATCAAAAACGCGGGAGGCCCAGCGCCGCCAGGCCATCCTGAATCGTGGGGTAGATCAGGCGGTGGCGCAATTCTGCGTGCATGCGCCGATTCTTCAGGCGGCGTGACTCGCCGAGAAAGGACAGGGCCATCGGCGACAGGCGGGAGGCAATGTCGGCCCGCGCCATTCTCGGGGGCCGGGGCAGCGACAGGGCATCGGCCACGAGGTCGAAGTAATCGCCCATGGCCAGGGCGCTCGCGTCGACGGCGTTGTAGCTGCGCCCCGGGCGGCCGCGAAACAGCGCCAGGCAAGCGAGGCGAGCGAGGTCATCGGCGTGGATATGGTTGGTGTAGACGTCCTCCTCCTTCCTTAACACCGGATCGCCCCGCCGCAGGCGCTCGATAGGCAACCGGTCTCCGGCGTAGATGCCCGGTGCCCGCAGGATCGCCACTCGCACATCGGACTCCCGAGCCAGACGACGCAACACCCGCTCCGCATCGACCCGGCGATGGGCTCTTGGCGTCGTCGGTGCGACGGGCTGGCACTCGTCGATCCATCGTCCGCCAACGTTGCCATACACGCCCGTGGTCCCGATGTAGCTCAGGGCCTGTGGTAGACTTTTTCCGCGGCGCAATGCGGCAATCAGATGACGGGTGCGTGTATCGAGGGCCCCCTGGGCGGCCGGAGGGGCGGTATGGATCAGATAGTCGGCCACGCCCGCCAAGCGGCGGAGTGACCGGGGGTCATCCAGGTCGCCGACCAGTGGGCACACTCCAAGGGCCCGCAGCGCCGGCCGATCCTCTTCCCGCCGGATCAGGGCGAAGACCTTGAATCGCCGGACGAGCCACGGAATCATTCTCCGGGCCACATCGCCGCAACCGACGATCAGGACTGCATTTTTCATTAATTAATTATCTCACGGCAAAATCCATGTCGTACCAAGTTACCTTCCAGCCAAGCGGCCATGTGATCAGCGCCGAGGCTGACGAATCCCTGCTCGAGTCCGCCATCCAGGCCGGCTTGATGGTCCCCTATGGCTGCCGGGACGGCGCCTGCGGCGCCTGCAAGGCCACCCTGAATTCCGGCGAAGTCTTGCTCGACCAGTTTTCCCCGACGGCGCTGACCCCGCAGGACGTCGCCGCCGGCATGACGCTGCTTTGCCGAGCCCACCCGACCAGCGATCTCGTGCTGACCGTACGCAACGTCCAGCGGGCTGGAGACATCCCGATCAAGAAGCTGCCGTGCCGAGTACAGCGCCTGGAGCGTCTGGCTCCCGACGTCATGCGCCTGGAGGTCAAGTTGCCGGCGACCGAGCAGTTCCGCTTTCTCGCCGGGCAGTATGTGGATTTCCTCATCGCCGGCGGCAAACGACGCAGCTTTTCCATCGCCAATGCCCCTGAGGGCGCCACCACCCTCGAATTCCACGTTCGCCTCATTGAGGGCGGCGAATTTACCGGGCACGTATTTGGCGGCATGAAGGAAAAGGAGATTCTTCGCTTCGAAGGTCCGCTGGGCAGTTTTTTCCTGCGAGAAGACTCGGACGCCCCGATCGTGCTCCTCGCCGGTGGGACGGGCTTTGCCCCCATCAAGGGTCTGGTGGAGCACGCCATCGAAGCAGGTATCTCTCGTCCAATGACCCTCTACTGGGGGGCCCGGAACCGGGCCGGGCTCTATTTGGCAGACCTCGCGGATTCGTGGTCACACGCGCTTCCTCGATTCAAGTTCGTCCCTGTCCTGTCCGATAGCACCGAGGAAGATGCTTGGAGCGGCCGGACCGGTTTGGTTCATCAGGCGGTCATGGCCGATCTACCGGATCTCTCCGGTTACCAAGTCTATGCATGCGGAGCACCGCCCATGATCGACGCCGCCCGCCAGGAATTCACGACCCGTTGCGGTCTGGCGGAGGACGCATTTTTCGCGGATGCCTTCACCTACTCGACTGACAGCGCTGCCTGAAACGATGTCCCAATCCGTATTTTTCACTCGCGAACCCGTCGTCAATAAAGCCCGGGCCATCACGGCCAACCGCCTGATCGCCCATGGGCCGAGCGTCGGCGCCATCGTGGAAAGCTTGAAAGGCCTGGGCGATGTCTGGCCAGATCGCCACACGGCCTTCCTGAGCCTGGGGAAACTCGTCCCCACCCAGGATCTCCTGGAATGGACAGTGCCGGAAAATACGCTGATTGAAATTCCCGCTCCGACTCTCGGACACCCGCAAACCCAAGCGCTGTTGCCACGCCTCCGGGATGCAGGCATCAGCGCCTGCCTCTCCTGGTATCAAGCCGGGGCGCCCGTACCCACCGAATTGGACTGGCGCTTCGTCATCGTGGACGCCCGCCGCCAGGCGCCGCCGGCGGGCCTTTCCGGCCTCAATCTGGCTTGGGGACTCGGGGACACCGAAGCGTTTCTGGGAGCGGTCCAGGCTGGATTCGACGGCGCATCCGGCTGGTTCTTTTTGAAAGGCGCTCCCGCCGCCAAGCAACTTGCGCCGGCCTACGCCCAGATCGTCCGTCTCCTGAATCTGGTTCGCAACAATGCGGAGATCAAGGAAATCGAGGCGGTACTGAAACAGGATGTGGCGCTTTCCTACAAATTGCTGCGCTACATCAATTCGGCCGGGTTCGGGCTGATGTGCGAGATCCAATCCTTCCGCCACGCGGTCAGCATTCTCGGCTACAACAACCTGAACAAGTGGCTCTCGCTCCTCCTCGTTACCGCCAGCCGCGATCCGGCAGCGCCGGCCTTGATGCAGGCCGCCATTGCCCGCGGCCGCTTCATGGAGGAGATTGGTGCGGGCTACTTTGACCGGGCCGGCCAGGACAACCTGTTCATCACCGGTGCCTTCTCGCTTCTTCACACGCTGCTGGGAACGAGCATGGAGTCCCTCCTGGAAGAAATGCATCTACCCAGCATGATTTCCGACGCTTTGATCAGCGGCGAAGGAGAGTTCGGTCCTTTCCTGGCCTTGGCCCGCCATTGCGAAGCCTTTGACGGTACCGCTTTGGCCAACCAGGCCGCCCAACTCCATCTCGATCCTGCCAAGGTCAACCGGGCCCTGCTGTCGGGCCTGAATTTTGCCGATAATCTGCAAAACTGATCACGTCCGCCCGAAAGCTCAGTCGACTAGATCACGAGGAATTAGGCCGACGACTCGCTAGAATCCGACCGTCTTCCATCCACCGATGCGGTCGGAACCATGCTTGCAGGGCTCGCCAGCACGAACCACCTGTCGCGTTTTGCGCCTTCGGCACAGAACATTCAGGCGGCGCTGAGCAGGGTCCATGCCAACAACATCGAATGGGAGCCGCTCGCTGAGATCGCGGCCAAGGACGCGGCTTTCACCCACGCCATCTTCACGGCGGTCCCCCTCGAACCGCACGACGACGTTCAGGATGTCACGGTAGCCCTCGGGACCCGCCTCCGGCAAATTGGCGGCAACCTCCTCCACGCCTGGTTGCTCCAGATCGTCCCTGTCACCTCGGACCCGACCTTTACCAACACAAGCCTGATGGTTGCGGAGTGCGCCCATCACCTCGCCATCGAAATCCGCTACCCCCGTCCCCAGGAAGCCTATCTGGCCGGCCTCTGGCATGGCCTCGGTCGTCTCCTGCCCGCGCCCGAGCTAACGAACTACACAGATCGGCGTGCTGGTTTTGGCAACCGCGACGAATCCTTGAGTGCCGAACAACAGCGCCACCATCAGAACGAAGCCAATCTAGCCGCCCAACTCGTCCGCCAATTTGGGGCTTCGGAAGTGGTCCAGGACGCCATCGCCCTGCACCTCGGCCTCGAAGAGCAGATCCGCTCGGCGCATCCCCTTGTTCGTATTGTCTGGTCCGCAGTGCGACTCGCGGGCGAGGACGCCCCACCGGCGTTGGCGGCGGTCAGTCGAGTAACCGGTTTGTCGGAGCCTACCCTTCTCAGCCTCCGTACTGACGTGGCGTTCCTCGCCACCACCAGAAGCGCCCAGACGGAATTTGCGGTGGACCACGTCACTCCGGTTGAAATCACCCACGCAGCCGCCGAGTGGAGCGAACCGGGCCCGGTCGGCGCGCTGGAAGTCGCGATACCAGCGCCGGGAATGGCACCGAGCCCGGTGGAACGCCATCTCCGATTCCTAGCGATCCAGGGGCTAATGAAGACCGCCTTTAGCGATGCTTCGATTGAAGAGACGGGGGCGCGCCTTGATGCCGGGTGCCGGCTCCTGTTCGGTCGACGCATGCCCCTGGTGGCGAGCCGGGAAACCGGCGGCTCAATGCAGGCAGTCCCGATGAGCGGCCTTGAGTCGATCGCCCGCCGTTTTGATGAGATGCAACTCGCACTCGATGACGAGGCCAGCGTTCTTTCGCTAGCCGGCCGAACCGGCGCCACAACAAGCCAATTCCCGGGGACGGAGTTGCCTGGACGCAGCACCGCCGACTGGCAATTGGCGCGCTGGCTGGACGCCCGCGGCCTGCTATGTTTGCCTTGTACGTTTGGTGATGCCCAATTCGTGGCGATTTTCCCCATCGACGCCCCTTTGGAGCGCGCCGCCGCGGATCAACCCCTGATGGCAGCCCTTGCTGGCGCCGCCGCCGGGCGAGTCTATACCCACGCGGCGCAGGCGGCCGCCGACAGCACCCTTAGGGCCGGCATCGAAGGGCGCTACCGCGAGCATGTCCGACGGGTGGTCCATGAAGTCAACAATCCCCTGACCGTCATCCGGAGCTATCTGGATTTGATGGGGCAACGGCTCGGCGCTGCGCTGGGGGGTGGCGACGAAATCGCTGTGATGAACAAAGAACTGGACCGGGTCGGCACCCTGCTCCAGACCATGGCCAAGGGGCCGATGGAGGTGGTCGAAGCGCCCCGTTGTCAGGTCGCCGAATTGCTCCTCGAATTGCGGACACTCTATGGCGAGCCCTGGTTTGGTCGACGTCAAATTGAGCTCGATCTTCGGGTCGCGTCCGGCTTGCCGGCAGCCCGCATTCCGCCATCGGTACTCAAGCAGGTCATGATCAACCTGCTGCGCAATGCTTCGGAAGCCCTGGGCAGGGGCCATAAATTGTCGGTCTCAACGGCAGGGGTGGTCGTTGCCGACGGCGTACCCAGTTTGGAAGTTCGCCTCATCGACAACGGGCCCGGAATCGCTGCCGATCGGCTCCCCGAAGTCTTCAAACCCCACCCGAGCCAGAAGCCTGGCCACCAAGGCGTCGGCCTGTCGATCTGCAAGGATTTGCTGCACCAATGGCAGGGTTCGATCCTCTGTCGGAGCCAATCCGGATCCGGCACGAGCTTCCAACTCTTTATTCCGCTGGATCCCGTGACATAACTTGTTGCATTATTGCTTTAGTGCTAACAATTCATGCATTCCGGCCGGGTGATAGGGGAGGTCATGGTCATTCCGGGTGAGGGTCCGTTCCTGGGCCCGCAACCGCTCGAGACAGCCACGCCAAGTGAGCTCGCGTGTCGCATCCTCATTGTGGATGACGACGTTCCCTTGCGGCAAACCCTTCCCCGGGTCCTTGCGCAGGCGGGTCGTACCTTCGATGAATGCGGATCGGTCGGCGAAGCGATCCAGTGCCTTGAGCGCCAGAACTACGATCTCGTCCTTCTGGATTACCGCCTGCCCGACGCCACGGGCCTTGCATTGCTGGATTGGCTGCAGAGTCAGCAGCGAGAAGAGGCGGTGGTCATGATCAGCGGCGAAGACGGCATCGACGCCGCCATCGGGGCCCTTCGCCGCGGGGCGGACGATTTTGTCCGCAAACCCTACCACGTGGCTCAACTGCAAAGAGCGGTGCAGAGCGCCCTCCACAAAGCCGCCCTGGAGCGCGCCAATCGCGCGATGGGGGAGCGACTGCGAGCCTCTGAGCGGCTCCACCGTTATCTCGTAGAGAGCTCTCCGGATCTCATCTTCACGCTGGATCCCCAGGCGCGCTTCACTTACATCAATCCGCGCATCGAATCCCTGCTCGGGTACGAGCGCCATCAGCTATTGAATCGTCCGTTTGCGACGATCCTGTTGCCGGATGACGTCACCCGGGTGGAAATGCTCACCAGCAATCCGGACAATGCCCCCGCCAGTGGCTACAACCTCGAACTGCGCTTGTGTCGCAATCGAGCCGGCTGGCCGCGGGCGTCCATGGGCCACATCACCGTCGCCCTGAACGCGATGCCGATGTACGCCAAGGGTGAGGGGGAGCCGATTCAGAAGCACCTGGGCACTTACGGCGTCGCCCGGGACATTTCGGAGCGCAAACGGGCCGAGGAGATCATCAGCTTCCAGGCCTATCACGACCAGCTCACCCATCTGCCAAACCGCGTCCTCTTCAAGGACCGGCTGGAGGTGGCCATTGCCCAGGCCACGCGTCGGAGCGGATCCCTGGCAGTGATGTTCGTGGATATCGACCGCTTCAAGCTGGTCAATGACACCTACGGCCACTCAGAGGGCGACCTGCTGCTCCGCGGCGTCGCGACCCGGCTCAAAGAAACCTTGCGGCGCGGGGACACTCTCGCCCGCCTGGGCGGCGACGAATTCACGATCCTCCTCCCGGACATCAACCAGCCGGAAGACGCGGAAATTATCGCCCGCAAGGTCCTCGATCTCATGCAGATGCCGTTTCAGCTTTCTCGCGGCGACTTTCGCGTTTCGGCGAGCATTGGGATTGCCCTCTTCCCGCGGGATGGCGATTCGGCGGAGTCGCTGACGCAGCACGCGGACGTGGCGATGTACCAGGTCAAACGCAGCGGGCGAAATGGCTTCCGGTTCTTCGACACCGAACTCAATGCCCATTATCGGCAGCGGATCGAGCTCGAAAACGACCT
This sequence comes from Zoogloeaceae bacterium, assembly GCA_016791005.1. Lineage (GTDB taxonomy): Bacteria > Pseudomonadota > Gammaproteobacteria > Burkholderiales > Rhodocyclaceae > JAEUNX01. The sequence continues at coordinate 15,637 of JAEUNY010000011.1, read as the reverse complement.
GCGCACCGCCCTGGAAAGAAACGAATTCGAACTGTTTTTCCAGCCTCAAGTCAGCGTTTCACAACGGCGCGTCATCGCCGTCGAGGCTCTGATCCGCTGGCATCATCCGATTCATGGTCTATTGAGCCCCGCCTCCTTCATCCAGGTTGCCGAGGAGGTGGGACTGATCAGCGGGATCAGCCGTTGGGTCATTGACCGTGCCGCCCAGCAATTGGCCCACTGGCGAGCGGCCGGGTATTCGGACCTGCGGATGTCCTTCAACCTCAGTCCCCACGATTTTGACCGCGAGGGGATTGTCGAGATCATTCGTGAGACCTTGGCCCGCCACCGGCTGCCGCCAGACGCCATGGATGTGGAAATCACCGAAAGCGTGATGATGCAGGACACCGCTGCGGTTACCGCCAAGGTCAAACAGTTGCGGGAAGTAGGGGTGGGCATCTCGATCGACGATTTCGGCACCGGCTATTCCGCCCTGGCCTACCTGCAAAAATTCCCCATCAGCGCCCTCAAAATTGATCGCAGTTTTGTCCGGGATCTGGATTCGCCGGGCACGCATCCCATCATTTCGGCAATTACCGGGATCGCCCGGGGCTTCGGCCACCACCTGGTGGCCGAAGGAGTGGAAACCGCGGCACAGGCCAAAATGCTGCGCAACCTCGGGTGCGACTGCATGCAGGGTTATTTCTTCTCCCGCCCCGCTGACAGCACCACGATCTCCAAACTACTGGCGTTTTTGCCGGATCAAATGTTCTCCTGAGCGGGTCCAGATCCAACAAAAAAACCAGCCCGCAGGCTGGTTCTTTTTTCCGTCGAAAACCCTTACTTCTGGGCGAGGACCCATTCGGCCAGCTTCTTGGCCTCGTCCGCATTGACCTGGGTGTTGGGGGGCATGGGGATCTGGCCCCAGGTGCCGACGCCACCCTTCTGAATCTTTTCCGCAAGTTTGGCCGCCGCGCCCTTGTCGCTTGCGTATTTGGCCGCCACATCCTTGTAGGCAGGGCCCACCACCTTCTTGTCCACCGCGTGGCACGCCAGGCAGTTTTTGGCCTTGGCCAGATCCATGCCGGCGTCGGCGAATGCAGGGGCCGCCATCAAGACACCTAGGGCAGATGCAGCAGCGAAGACGATTTTCATTTTCCTTCCTCTCGGTCGTTTGTGGGGAACGGTACGGCAGCGGCCGATACTAAACCAACGATCGGCCTTTGCCTATCGCGGTATTGAGACGCTGGGGCGGCGCCGAGACCGACCCCCTGCATTCAATACCTGATTGGGATTCCCTGGGCGAATGGTTTGTAAGGATTTGTCCCCCGGCCGGGTGGCGCCGCCTGCTGGATGGGCGTCCGGCCGGAGCGATCGATGGGTCACACGATCCCCGTCAGGTAATACACGGTAATGATCACGAACACTGCCAGAGTCTTGATGACCGTGATTGTGAAGATGTCCTTGTAGGACTGGCGATGGGTCAAGCCCGTCACGGCCAGCAAGGTGATCACCGCGCCGTTATGCGGCAGCGTGTCCATGCCTCCGGAGGCCATGGACGCCACACGGTGGAGCACCTCGAAGGGAATCCCCGCCGCCTCGGCGTTCTGCTTGAACGCATCCGCCATGGCGGCCAGGGCAATGCTCATGCCCCCGGACGCCGACCCGGTGATCCCCGCCAGGGACGTCACGGTGATCGCCTCATTCACCAGGGGATTCGGGATCGCGCGCAGAGCATCGGCCACCAGCAAAAACCCAGGAAGCGCTGCGATCACCGCCCCAAAGCCGTACTCGGAAGCCGTGTTCATGGAGGCCAGCAAGGCGCCGCCCACCGCCGCCTTGGAGCCCTCGGCGAAACGGGCGGAAACAGTCTTCCAGGCGAACACCAACACCGTAATGATCCCCACCAAGAGCGCCCCTTCCACCGCCCAGATCGCGGCGATCTTGGACACATCCTGCACCACCGGGGCCGCCTTGCCGATCACCGCAGGGATGAATGAGTGGGACTTGCCATAGAACTCCGGAATGAGAAGCGTGAAGACCTTGTTCATCACCCCCACCATCACCAGGGGCAGGATCGCGATGAAAGGATTGGGCAGGTTGTCGTGCTCGAAGGCTTCCGGCTCATTGACGAGGTTGGTGCCGTAGCCCTCGCCAGCGTGGGCGGCGCGACGACGCTGCCACTCGAGATAGGACAGGCCACACACCAGGATGAACGCCGCACCAATTACACCCAGCCAGGGCGCGGCCCAAGTATCGGTGTTGAAGAACGTGGTGGGGATGATGTTCTGGATCTGCGGCGTCCCAGGCAGCGAATCCATGGTGAAGGTGAAGGCGCCCAGGGCAATGGTGCCCGGAATGAGCCGCTTGGGAATGCCGCTTTGGCGGAACATCTCAGCCGCGAACGGATAGACCGCGAACACCACGACGAAGAGCGACACGCCACCATAAGTCAGGATCGCGCAGACCACGACAATGGCAAGCATAGCCCGCTCTGCGCCAAGGAGCTTGATGACCGAGGCGACGATGGACTTGGAAAAGCCGGAAAGCTCAATCACTTTGCCAAAGACCGCGCCGAGGAGAAAGACCGGAAAGTAAAGCTTCACGAAGCCCACCATCTTGTCCATGAAGAGGCCGGTAAACATGGGGGGCACGAGCGATGGGTCGGTGAGCAGAACTGCGGCCAGAGCGGCCACCGGAGCAAAGAGGATGACGCTATAGCCGCGGTAGGCGATAAACATCAAAAATATGAGGGCGCCAAGCACGATGGCGAATTCCATGGGAGTCTCCTGATGGGATGTGGATGGGGAACCTTGGGCTTAGGCAGCCCGCGACGGTGGACCGGATTCCGGGTCTGCCGCGTCATGCAGCCTTGATAGGGCCGCATCGGAATCCGGAAAAAGGTTGGGCTGGATTTCCTGCTGATTGAGGGCGTCACCCAAGCGGGCACGGAGGAAGGCGCTCGCTGTATAGCGGGTCACATGGAGGTAGAACTGGTCCACCAGACCCCGGACCATCGCACTGTAGCCGTCCATCAGTTCTGGGGTGATGGAGAAGTTGTCGTAATTGACGACCGTCATGACCTTATGCCCCAGGGGCGCCAAGCGCTCCCGCACCAAATCCGCAATGCGGTCGATCTGCTGCGGACTCCGAATGGCGAGACCTTCGAAATTGACGAAGAACAGGTTTTTTCCCGGGTCGTAGGACAAACGCTGTTCGAGGGGAAGCGAGAGCAGGGTCTCGCGCAACGCCATGGGCTCTTCGCGGAAGATCCGCGCATCCATCAAGGCGAGGCGAGGACTGACGATGGGCCGAAAATCCATGTGGGCGAGGATGTCGCGCTCGAGATCGATCCCGGGGGCAATCTCCACCAGGACCAGGCCCTCCTCTTCCAGGCGAAAGACACAGCGCTCGGTCACGTAAAGCACGGGCTGCCCCCTGCGGCGGGCATACGCTCCGCTGAAGGTGCGGTGCTCGACTTCGGTGAGGAATTTGCGCGACCGCCCTTCCCGAACAATCTGGAGCCGGCCGTCGCCAACCGCCACCTCCAGGCCACCGGCCGTGAAAGTGCCCACGAACACCACCTTCTTGGCGTTCTGGCTGATGTTGATAAATCCTCCAGCACCTGCCAGACGCGGCCCGAACTTGCTGACGTTGAGGTTGCCGTCCCGGTCCGCCTGTGCCAAGCCCAGGAAGGCCAGGTCGAGCCCGCCACCATCGTAGAAATCGAACTGGCTGGGCTGATCGATGATGGCGTCGGTGTTGATCGCCGCACCGAAGTTCAGACCCGAGGCCGGGATCCCCCCGATGACCCCCGGCTCCGCGGTCAAGGTCATCAAATCGATCACCCGCTCCTCGTTGGCAACTCCGGCAATCCCCTCCGGCATGCCAATCCCAAGATTCACCACGCTGTTGGCAGTAAGTTCCAGGGCGGCCCGGCGGGCGATGAGCTTGCGCTCGTCCAGAGGTAGGGGTTCGATTCCGCTCACCGGGACCCGAATCTCACCGGAAAAGGCGGCGCTGTAGGGCTCGATGAAGGTCTGCATGTGATGTTCGGGTTTTTCCGCCACCACGACGCAATCCACCAATACCCCGGGAATCTTGACCTGGCGGGGGTTCAGGGTGCCCCGCTCGGCGATGCGTTCGACCTGGACGATCACAAGTCCCCCGGAGTTGTGGGCGGCCATGGCGATGGCCTGGGCCTCCAGGGTGAGGGCCTCCTTCTCCATCGTCACGTTGCCGTCGGGGTCGGCGGTCGTACCCCGCACGATCCCAACGTCGATCGGGATGGCTTTATAGAAGAGATATTCCTCGCCCTCGAAATGCATGAGCTGGACGAGGTCTTCCCGCGTGCGCTGATTGATCTTGCCCCCCCCGTGGCGGGGATCCACGAAGGTTCCGAGGCCGACTCGGGACAGATGCCCGGGCTTTCCGGCCGCGATGTCACGAAATAGATGGCTGATCACGCCCTGGGGCAGGTTGTAGGCCTCGATCTGGTCGGCGATCGCCAGTTGCTGCAGGCGGGGCACCAGGCCCCAGTGACCGCCGATGACCCGCCGTACCAGACCGGGGTGGCCCAAGTGGTTGAGGCCGCGGTCCTTGCCGTCCCCCTGACCGGCCGCATAAACCAGTGTCAGATTCCGCGGCTGACCTTCCTCCGCCAGGGTGGTGGGGTCGCCTGCCAGATACATCTCTTCGATGGCGACGGCGATGCCCTCAGGGAATCCGATGCCAACGAAACCGCCAGTGGCGACAGTATCCCCATCACGGATGAGACGCACCGCTTCGGCGGCCGACAGGATTTTGCTGCGCCTGGACGGCAGGATGCCGCCCAGTATGGGATGAGCGATACGCTCAGACATGATTTCTCTCCTCCATGATCGGCGGACCAGTCCGCGCATTGGAACGACGCGGGAGTTTTCCCGTCATCGATTCCCTTCATGGCGAAATTCATGCCACGGGATCTATCTCACTGTTTTTTCACGGTAATTTTTTCCGCTCTGCAGGAAACAAAGAACAAGGGGCAAACATCAGGCGCATTTGTCTCCAGACAGAGACAAAAATCCTTGAATGAAGGGATTTAACAGACTTCTGACCCCGGGCCGACGTCTCAGTTTGGAGACGCGTCTCAGTTTGGAGACGCCAAGCCCAGCGCGGTGAGTTTTTTATACAAGGTGGCACGACCAAGGCCAAGTTGCCGGGCGGCCTCGCTGACCCGGCCGCCACAAGCGGCCAGCGCGTCCACCAGAAGGCGCCGCTCGAAGGCCGCCATGGCATCGGCATGTTTCGGGATCGCCACCGGTGTTGGCGTCTCGACAGGGAGAACGGGTTCACTCGCCCGCCCACGCGCGCCGCCCCCCGGCAGGACAGGGCGGAAGGCTGCTTCGCCGAGGATAAGGTCGTCGGAAAGCATGGCCGCCCGCTCCAACACGTTGCGCAGTTCCCTGACATTCCCCTTCCAGGGCTGGGCCCGGAAGAGCGCGAGGGCGTCGGCACCCACCTCCCGCTGGGCGGCGCCGGTTTGGATCGAGAGCTGTTCGAGGATCGCCTCACACAGCTGGGGCAAGTCAGTCAGGCGATCTCGCAGCGGTGGAACCTGCAACATCAGGACATTGAGGCGATAGAACAAGTCAGCGCGAAATCTTCCCGACTCCACCAAAGCCGGCAAATCGGTGGATGTCGCGGCGACGATGCGCACATTGGCCTTGACGACCCGATTGGATCCTACTGGCTCGAACTCCCCCTCTTGAAGGACCCGCAGCAATTTGGCCTGCAGGACGAGGGGCATGTCGCCAATCTCATCGAGGAACAGGGTGCCCCCATCGGCCAGCGTGAACTTGCCATCCCGCCCTCGACGATCGGCCCCGGTATAGGCCCCTGGCGCAACGCCGAAGAACTCGGTCTCCAGCAGCGTATCGGGAATCGCCGCGACGTTCAGTGCGATGAATGGCTGGTGCGCCCGAGGGGATGCGGCGTGGATTGCCTGAGCCAGGAGTTCCTTGCCCGTCCCGGTTTCTCCCAGGAGCAGGACCGGGGAGTCGAGGTTGGCCGCACGCCGCGCCTGACGCTTGACTTCCAGACAAGCGGGGCTCATGCCAATAAAGTTGGAGAAGGTGTAACGGGTTCGCCGCGCCTGCTGGAGAGATTTGCGGGTCTTGTCCAGTTCCGCCTGGAGTGCGAGAAACTTCGAGAATAACGGTGAAAGGGGCTTTAAGTTGTCGTAAAGAGCCAACCCCACGGCGCCGATCACCTGGCCGAGATCGTCCTTGACCGGCAGGCGGGTGACGACAAAGGAACGCCCGCTCGTCTCCAGAATATCGAGGAGGATCGGCTGGCCGCTCGTCACCACTTCCCGCATCAGGCTCGAGGGAATGACGCGCTCGACCTCCTGACCGATGGCCTCCTGGGCCGACCGCAGCCCAAACCGAGCCGCATAGCGCTCGTTGATCCAGACCACCCGCGCGTCCCGGTCCACCACCAGGGTTCCTTCGCACAACCCCTCGAGACTCGCAAACAGGGATTGCATGGCGTGGCGATGGACACGATCGAAATCGGTCAGGTTCACCACCGCCCCGGGGGCCGCGGCGTCAGGCGCATCAAGGTTCATGGCGGAAGGATATGCGTCGGACCGCCTCGCCGCATTCTGCACCGCACCATCGCCGCCCGAACCCCGCAGCGGCGACTTTCAGCCGAGTTCCGCGGCCTCCCTCGGGCCACCCACCGAGCCCATTAGGTGGACAGCATGACCACCCCAGCAATGGCCAGAACACCCCCAACCCCCCGCTCAAGCGTCCGGCCGCCCTGACCAGCAAGCTGCCGCCCCACCACGTAGCCGACCGCATGCAGCAAAGCGGTCACCAAAACCAGTCCGAGGACATAGGAGCCCGCCATCCGTGCCGCGTCTGCCGGCATCTCGACCCCGTGGGCCACGCCATGACAAAGGGCAAAAAACGCCACCAGGGGCAAGGCCCCCGGCAGCCGCATCGTCGCCGCTATCATCAATCCCAGAACCAGAACCGAGGAAGCGACCCCCGTCTCGACTCCCGGCCAATCGATCCCCATTGCCCCGAGGCCGGTCCCAGCGAGCATCGCGGCGACAAAGGTAGCAGGCATGCGCCAGGGTGCCGCCGAAGTACGCGCGGCGTAGAGGCCCACTGCCAACATTGCCAGCAGGTGGTCCCACCCCAGGAGCGGATGGAGCAACCCCGCCCCAAATCCGTCGCTACCATGGCCCGGGTGCGCAAGGACAGGGCCAGCAATCAGCGCGAGAATCAGGCCGACAGGAAAGTTCGATCGACGCATGGGAGTGCCTCCAGAATGATGTGGGAATGAGGGTCAGGCGACGGGTCGCAACAGGCCCTGGGTTTCAATGAACTCGACGATCTCGGCAAGCCCCTGGCCGGTTTTCAAATTGCTGAAGATGAAGGGCCGGTCGCCACGCATCTTTTTCGCGTCCCGGTCCATCACTTCCAGGCTGGCCCCCACCAGGGATGCCAAATCGATCTTGTTGATCACCAGAAGATCACTCTTGGTAATGCCCGGCCCGCCCTTGCGGGGGATCTTGTCCCCGGCGGAAACGTCGATGACGTAGAGGGTCAGGTCGGAAAGTTCGGGCGAAAAAGTGGCCGCCAGATTATCCCCGCCCGATTCGACGAAAATGATCTCGAGTCCGGGGAAACGTTGATTCAACCGATCCACCGCCTCGAGGTTGATCGACGCATCCTCGCGAATGGCGGTGTGGGGGCAGCCCCCCGTTTCCACCCCAATGATCCGTTCGGGGGCCAAAGCCTCGTGGCGCACCAGAAACTGGGCATCCTCGGCGGTGTAGATGTCATTGGTGACCACGGCCAGGTTGTAGCGCTCGCGTAGCGTCTGGCACAGGGCCAGGGTGAGGGCCGTCTTGCCCGACCCCACCGGTCCACCAATTCCGACCCGCAGCGGCTGTCGGGCGGGGTCCTGCCCTGGAGCTTCAGGCGCCGTGCCAACTTCAGGGCGGAAGGAAAGGTTCGACGCCGTCATGGCCGTCCTCGTGGTGACAGTACTCGCATCATGAACGGAAAAGCCTCGAATATTGGGTTTCGTGACTCACGCTGGCCATTGCAAAGCCAGGCAGAAAGTTGGTCCATTCGCGCTCCGGGCGGCTCACTGCCGCCTGAGCGAGGGTGGGAAGGTGCGCGCCGAGGCGGGCCAACAGCCGCTGTCCCGCCGACTGTCCCAAGGGCACCAATTTGACGGCGGCCATCACCTGATTCTCCAGCCAAGCCCAGAGATACCCCGTCACCGCCATCTCACGAGGGATTTGCCAGGCGGCAGCGGCGGCGCTCCAGGCCAGCGGGAAAGACGGTGTCTCGAGATCCATCAAGCGTGCGCGCCAGCCGGGCAACGCCGCGAACTCGTGCAGATCCCGCAGCAGGCGCACGAGGGAATGGCCCATCTGCTCGGCCTCCTGGCGCAACTCCCGGCTCTCTCGACTGGCCAGGAAATCCTCGTTCAGGCGCTGGACTTCCACCGCGTTCCCGGCCTCCCAGGCCATCATGGCGGCCGCCACCAGGGGGGCTTCAAAGGCCGACACCCCCCAGTGCAGCAAATCCTCGATCCACTGGGCGGCCCCGGCTTCATCTCGCACCGTTCCGGACTCCACCGCCCACTCGAGGCCCTGGGAGTAGGTGTAGGCCCCCACGGGGAGGGCAGGACTGGCCAGCTGGAGCAGGCGCACAAGAGGCAGCATCAACGACGACCCTGGATCCCTTGCGGACTCATTACATCCCCATCAGATGAATCTTGGCGCCGGAGCCATCGCCCGGGTGCTGGTGGCCATGGGCGTAGGCCCCGGCCTCGGGTTCGAAGGCCGCCCGCACGTTGCGCACCGTGCAACCCAGACCCCGCAACATGCCCTCCAGGACATGGTCGTTCTGCAGCCGCAGCCAGCCGCTGCCGACCTCCACCGCGACATGACGGTTGCCCAGATGGTAGGCGGCCCGGGCCAACTCCACCCCGCTCTCGCAGACGGCTTCGAGGAGATCCTCCTCGGCGGCCACTACTTTAACGATGCGACCGTCCCGGGCGAGCAGGCAATCGCCGCCGCGCAAGATGCTTCCCCGCGGGAGGAACATTCCTACCTCCTCCCCGCTCGCCAACCGCGCCCGCAGCCGGCTCTTGGTGCGGGTCTCGAAGGGCAGGACCAAGCGCTCCGTCGCCACGGCCCCCTCTGGCGCGCGATGTTCGATCAGGATCATCGCCGTCCTCAGAACAGGAAATAACGCTGGGCCAAAGGCAGCACCGTGGCCGGTTCACAAGCCAGCAGGTCGCCGTCCGCCCGCACCTCGTAGGTCTCGGGATCCACCTCGATGTTGGGCTGCCAAAAGTTGTGCACCATGTCGGACTTGTTGATTCGCCGCACGTCACGCACCGCCACGAGGGGTTTGGTGAGGTTCAGGCGATCCAGCGTGCCGGAGGACAGGGCCGCCTGGGACACGAAGGTCACCGAGCTGGTGAGACCGCCGCCAAAGCTGCCGAACATGGGACGATAGTGCACTGGCTGGGGGGTGGGGATGGACGCGTTGGCATCGCCCATCGCCGCCGCGGCAATCATCCCGCCCTTGAGGATCAGGCTCGGTTTGACGCCGAAAAATGCAGGCCGCCAGAGGACCAGATCGGCCAACTTGCCCGGTTCGATGGACCCGACTTCATGAGCGATGCCGTGGGTGAGGGCCGGATTGATGGTGTACTTGGCGATGTAGCGTTTGACGCGGAAATTGTCGTGGCGGGCCGGGTCTTCCCGCAGCGCCCCGCGCTGCACCTTCATCTTGTGGGCGGTCTGCCAGGTGCGCAGGATCACCTCGCCGACCCGACCCATGGCCTGGGAGTCAGAACTCATCATGGAGAAGCCCCCCAGGTCGTGGAGGATGTCCTCGGCGGCGATGGTTTCGCGCCGGATCCGGCTCTCTGCGAAGGCCACGTCCTCGGCAATGGCGGGGTCCAGGTGATGACACACCATGAGCATGTCCAGGTGCTCGTCGATGGTGTTCACCGTGTAGGGCCGGGTCGGGTTGGTGGAACTGGGCAGCACGTTGGTGTAGCCCGCCAGCTTGATGATGTCCGGGGCGTGACCGCCCCCGGCGCCCTCCGTGTGGAAGGTGTGGATGTTGCGACCCTTGAACGCCGCGGCGGTGTCCTCCACGAAACCCGACTCGTTCAGGGTATCGGTGTGGATCGCCACCTGGACGTCCATGGATTCGGCGACGGACAGGCAGCAGTCGATGGCGGCCGGGGTGGTCCCCCAGTCCTCATGGAGCTTCAGGCCGATGGCCCCCGCCGAAATCTGCTCGGTCAGGCCCATGGGCAGGCTGGCATTGCCTTTGCCCAGGAAGCCGAGATTCATGGGAAACGCTTCCGCAGCCTGTAGCATTTTCCGGATGTGCCAGGGGCCGGGGGTGCAGGTCGTGGCGTAGGTCCCGGTGGCCGGGCCAGTGCCTCCGCCCAGCATGGTGGTGACCCCACTCATCAGGGCCTCTTCGATCTGCTGCGGGCAGATGAAGTGGATGTGGCTGTCGATGCCCCCGGCGGTCACGATCATCCCCTCACCAGCGATGATCTCCGTCCCCGGGCCGATGTTGATGGTGACCTCGGGCTGGATGTCGAGGTTACCGGCCTTGCCGATGGCGGCGATGCGCCCGTCCTTGATGCCGATGTCGGCCTTGACGATCCCCCAATGGTCGACGATCAGGGCGTTGGTGATCACGGTGTCCGCCACTTCGGCCGCGATGCGCTGACCCTGGCCCATGCCGTCACGAATCACCTTGCCGCCACCGAACTTCACCTCTTCACCGTAGACCGTGAAGTCCTTTTCCACCTCAATCCACAGCTCCGTGTCGGCCAGCCGCAGCCGGTCTCCCACGGTGGGTCCGAACATTTCCGCGTAGGCGCGGCGCGAAATTCTTGTCATGGCGCACTCCTCTCCCTGAGAGCCCGCGGCTTAAAGAAAGCCCATCACCTTGCCATTGAATCCATAAACTTCCCGGCTGCCTGCCAGGGCCACCAATTCCACCGTGCGGCTCTGCCCGGGCTCGAAGCGCACCGCCGTGCCCGCCGCAATATTCAATCTAAAACCCCGTGCCGCCGCACGGTCGAAAGCCAGCGCGCCGTTGGTTTCGAAGAAATGGTAGTGAGAACCGACCTGGATCGGGCGATCCCCGGTGTTGGTCACCGTGAGAGTCAGTGTGGGACGGCCGACATTGATCTCGATGTCGCCATCCAAGGTCTGCATTTCGCCTGGAATCATGGCTCCCCCAGCGCTGGCTAATTGTTTTTAGAAGCAGGTGAAAAAGGGCGGCGTGCACACGCCGCGGGTCAGTCCGATCGGCCCGAACGGATAAAGCGTGCCCGGCCTCCACCGGTGCCCGCCCCTTCCCCCAGATCGAACTTGCCCGCTGGCAGGACCTTGCCCAGCCGCTCACGCAACTGGCGCAGCGTGGCGGTCAGTTCCGCGTCGCGAGCCCTCCCCTCCACGTCGGCGAGGATCTGGAACGCGTAGCGCGGGTCTCGCGCCATCACGTTGAGATCGACGGACATATCCAGGGTCCGGCTGACCTGCTGCTTGAAGCGCGCCATCAAACGCGCGGTCTCGATGTAATCTGGTTCCATGATTACAGAATCGGGTTGTGCACGGTGACCAGTTTGGTCCCGTCGGGGAAAGTCGCTTCCACCTGAATTTCAGGAATCATTTCCGCTACGCCCTCCATCACGTCTTCACGGGCCAGCAAGGTCGTGCCGTAGGCCATCAGCTCCGCCACCGTGCGCCCATCCCGGGCGCCTTCCATGATGGCCGCCGAGATCAAGGCCACCGATTCCGGGTAGTTCAACTTGAGGCCCCGGGCCCGTCGGCGTTCGGCCAGCAAGGCCGCCGTGAAGATCAACAACTTGTCCTTCTCCCTGGGTGTAAGTTCCATCCTCGTCCTTTCACATCAGGCTTCTAGGTATTCCAAATCCGGGGCACGATCCCTGGCCGTCCTGCCATCATCGGCCGCAACGCCTGCCATAAGGCCAGAAGCCATCGCCGCGCCGACTCACTGCTCGCGCCCAAATACCGCGCCACCAGCACCCCGGGCAAACAGGTCACGGTGCCCTGCCCCGATTCCGTCTCAATTGCTCGGCAACGGGCCAGGCCATCGGCATCCAGGGGCGGCCCCACGGCCAGCAAAGTCCCTGTGACGGTGGCGCCGTCCAGGCCGGCGGGCGAATGCATGAGCCCGCTACCACCATCGATTCGCCCACGCTCCAGCCAGAGGGTCTTACCTGCACGGCGCAACCGCGTTTCCATGCGCAGCGACCCTCGGGTCAATCGCTCCCCGGATCCCGTCCGGCCCAGGCAGATTGTCTCCATGCCAAGGTAGACGGCATCCGGGGCCAAATCCACTTCCGTCAACATGCTGCCCAATGCCCCGTCGAACACGATGCTTTCCTGGGGCACCCATTCGCACATCCCGCCCGCCTCCACCACCACCCGTTGCGTCAGGGTGGCCAGGCGACCGGCCGAGCGATACCACTTGCCAGCGCCGGGAGTCGTGATCTGCGCTTTCGCTCCATCGCCCACGGTGACGTCGATCTGCAGATCGTCACCGCCTGCGATTCCGGCTGGGGGATGGACCAGGATCACCTGGCACACGTCCTCCCCTTCCGGGTAAAGTGCCTTCTGCACCCGCAGGGGCCCTTGGTGGCGCCGCTGTGCGAGCACCGTCCGCTCACCTCGCCGTTCAAAGCCGAGGGTGAGGCGGGCATTCCACCCCGCCTGCCCGCTCCGGGCCTCAGCCCCAATGCCCACGTCGATGGGAGCGTTCATGCAGCGCCTCTCAGCAACTAGCGGGCCAGGTGTAAAAAAAACCGAAAACTTCTCCCGAGCCCGGAATACTTCCATTTTCGCAGGCCATGGCGTTTGTCTGGCCAACGAATACGGGCTCCCGACGCACCTCAGGGGTGCATGCGAAGTGGAACGCACCGACTTGGCGCCCACATGTCATTGTCGTGGATCCCACCAATCGCCAGGTTCCCAACCACGATGGCTCGCCCGGAACGGGTTGATGTCCAGCCCGCCACGACGGGTATATCGCGCCGCCACGGCGAGGTACTCGGGCTGGCATCTCCGCCAGACATCGCAAAAGATGCGCTCGACGCACTGCTCGTGGAACTCGTTGTGCTCGCGGAAGGACACGATGTAGGCCAGCAATCCCGGGCGATCAATGGCCGGCCCGCGATACCGCAGCATCACGCTGCCCCAGTCCGGCTGCCCGGTTACGAGGCAATTCGACTTGAGGAGATGGGAATAGAGGCATTCCTCCCGCGGCGCCCCACCCGCCTTCAGCGACGACGGGTCGAGGTCGTAGCCAGGGATGGTGACCTCCAGGTCGTCGAGGAGGATCGCCCCGCCGGGAGGTCCCCCGCCCCGCTCCACTCGCCATCCCTCCCCCAGACGGGTGAATCGGACCTCCACCGGCGCCCCCGTTGCCCGGGCAAGATCCTCACGAACCGTTCCGACCACCGCCTCCAGCGACTCGAAAACCGACTGATTGAAACTGTTGAAATAAAGCTTGAGGGATTTCGATTCGATCAGGCAGGGCGAATCCGCTGGCACCCGGATCTCGCCAAGGGCCACCACCGGTTTTCCCCCGGGCGAGAGCCAGGAGAGTTCATAGGCATTCCAGAGATCCCATCCCACGAAGGGCAAGGCCGCCTCCGCAATGCCGAGCTCGTCCCGCTTCACCTGGCGGCGGATCGGGAAGAGCAGCTCTGGCGCATAGCGATTCCGGTAAGCAACCGGTCGGCCCAAGGGAGATTCCTGGACGTCTCCCGGGATCGCGGAGGGCGGCATGGTGGACATGGCGGGCATTCTAACCGGGCCGTCTTGCAACGGCTCCCTGACCGGGTCGATTATCCTGCTTTCTGGGCCACGACCGCGACCACGGCCAAAGAAGCCCGCCACCGCCCCAAGGAGATCGCCATGCCCGCCCCCATTCCGCCCGGCCTGCACAGCCTGACGCCTCACCTCGTGTGCCGGAACGCCGCTTCGGCCATCGATTTTTATGTCCGGGCTTTTGGCGCTGCCGAAATGATGCGCCTGCCAGGACCCGACGGACGCCTGATGCATGCCGCGCTGCGGATCGGCGACTCGACCCTGATGCTGGTGGACGAATACCCTGAACAGGGATGCCTCGGTCCGCAGGCGCCTGGCGCGTCGCCGGTGACGATCCACCTTTATGTGCCCGACGTAGACGCCACCCTCGCCCAAGCCGAGGCCGCTGGCGGGCAGATCACCCTGCCCGCCGCAGACATGTTCTGGGGCGACCGCTATGGCCGCCTGGTGGATCCTTTTGGGCACCAATGGTCGGTGGCGACCCATGTCCGGGATGTGAGCCCGGAGGAGCTCCAGGCCATGGCCCCCCAGGGCTGCCCCGACGCGGCACCCTGAGGCCGCCACCGGATCGAGCCCCGGTTCAAATTTGGCCGGGCGGCCACCCGCGGGGAACGAGAGAGCACCACGACGACCGGAGGCCAAACCAGCGCTCACGGCTCAGTCGCACCACTGGGAGAAGAATCCCCACGCCATGCGTAGGGCATCGGGTCCTGAAGGATCAGAGAACGCCTGCCCCGCCGGCCCGCCGCTCCAGGCGTGCCCGAGACCGCTCACCCGAACCACCCGGGCAACCAGGCTCGCCCCCAGACGATAGTCCGACACGGTCCATGGGCGGCGACCGCCGCGCTGCCGCGTCCCGGAGGTCCGGGGCGTCAGATCGGGCGCCCCAACCAGGTCGCACCATAAACCGGCCGCCGCCTCGGCATTGGACACGTTCACCGCGAGGTCGGCGTCGCCGTGAATCAACAATAGCGGCGGGGGGCGCCGACCGGTGAGGCGCCGGCGCAGGCGTTCCACGCGAGCGCCCCGGGGCCCCCGCTGGCCGATCATCGCCTGGGTGCCCTGGACGGAGGTCCGGGCGCTCAGGGGAACCGCGCCCGAATGACTGGCCACCCCGCGGAACCGCTCCGGAAAACTCAGCCCCAGCACCATGGACATGGCGCCGCCGGCGGAGAGCCCGAGGGCAAAGACCGCGTCGGCCCGAAGAGGGTGGAGACGGCAGACGTGATCCACGATGGCGAGCAGAATGCCCGCCTCGCCGGCCACGACGGGCTCGGGGCGAAACCAGTTCCAGCATCGCTGGGGATTGGCCGAGGACGATTGCTCTGGCAGCAGGACGGCAAACCCACCGGCCCGCGCGGCGGCCGCTGCCCGGGTGACGGCGGCAAACGCCGCCGCATCCTGACCGCAGCCGTGGAGAAGGACCACCAGGGGAACCGGATGCCCAGCACGGGCGCCAGGCGGAATGAAGAGCCGATAGGAACGAATGGCCAGGGGCCCGAGTCCCCAACTCCCTTCGTGCCAAGCCCCGGATCCGCGGACCGCCGGTGGCGGCGTGGGGGTTGCCACGCCGGTGAGGACTCGCCGGACATTGCGTTTCACCGCCGGATTCCGGGCGATCCGGGTCACACCCGCCCGCCCCAGATCACCGGCGGCCCGGGTGGTCTGGCGGGCGAGGCGGAACCAGGCCCCGATCCAGTCGGCCCGGCGTTTCCTCATGCCCCCTGGGCGCGGGTTGCGGCCCCGGTGCCG
>JAEUNY010000074.1 GCA_016791005.1 Zoogloeaceae bacterium | reverse complement strand
GGGGCGCTTATAATACTGCATCGCCCCCACCCCACCCCGAGACTCGGCATTGCATCTGGAGTAACCCGAAAATGGCAGCACCTTGGTCCGAATTTCTCGCCAGCCGCGGCGCCCGCCGGGAAGGCATCGAGATCCATTTTGGCGATCCCCGGGGCGAAATCGCCCTGGCCGCCCAGGGGCCCGTGGTCGTTCCCCTGACCCATCTGGCCCCGATCCGCGCCCAGGGCGAGGAATCCGCCCCCTTCCTGCACAACCTCTTTTCCAACGACGTGAAGACCCAGGGCGAAGATCGCGCGCGCTGGAACAGCTTCAACAGTCCCAAGGGCCGCATGCTGGCGAGTTTCCTCGTCTGGCGTGAAGGGGGCGATTTTCTCCTCGCCCCGGCGGCAGACCTCCAGCCGGCGTTTCTCAAGAAACTGTCGATGTACGTCCTGCGGGCCAAGGTCAAACTCACCGACGCGGGCGGCGAACGCATCCTCCTCGGGGTGACCGGCCGCGGCGCGGACAAGGTGCTCGCGGCGGTGGGCATCAGCCAGCCCCCTGCAGCCCTGGCCGTTGGGCACGCAGACGGCACTCATCTGGTGGGCATTGCGGATCAAACCTGGCTCCTCTCGGTCCCCGCCGAGAGCGCACCGGCGCTCTTCGACCGTCTGGTGGATGCCGGTGCCGCCGCGGCGGGCACCAGCGCCTGGCAATCCGCGATGGTGGCGGCAGGCCTGCCCCTCATCACGGTACCAACCCAGGAGGAATTCGTCGCCCAGATGGTCAACTACGAGTTGATCGGCGGGGTCAGCTTCACCAAGGGCTGCTATCCCGGCCAGGAAATCGTCGCCCGTACCCAGTACCTGGGCAAGCTCAAGAAGCGCATGTACCGCCTGCATCTGGCGGACGGAACCGCTGCCGCGCCCACGCCGGGGCAGGACCTCTACGCGCCGGACTTTCCCGGCCAGTCGGTGGGCAAGCTGGTGAACGTGGTGCCGGCGTCCCAAGGCGGGTACGAAGCGCTGGCTGTCCTGCAAACCAGCAGCGCCGAGGGGGGAGACATTCATCTGGGGGCGCCCGAAGGACCCCGGGCCGCCCTCCTTCCTCTGCCCTATTCCCTCGGCTGACCGCCCTAGTGAATCTCTACGTGTATTACACCGTCCAGCCTGACCAGGTGGCGGCCTGTCGCGCGGCGGTCCGGGCGATCCAGTCCCGCCTGAACCAACCCGCGTCGCTCCTGTGCCGGGAAGACGACCCAGCGACCTGGATGGAGATCTACGAGGACGTGGGCCCGGAATTCGCCGAGCGCCTGGAAGCCGAGGCGCAGCAACAAGGCTTTGCGGCCTTCCTCGCGCCCCATTCCCGCCGCCATCTGGAGCGCTTCGTCCCGTGTGCCTGATCCTGGTGGCCTGGCAGGCCCACCCGGATTTTCCCCTGGTGGTGGCCGCGAACCGGGACGAGTTCTTTGCCCGCCCGGCCCAAGCCGCCACGTGGTGGTCCAATCCGCCGGACCTCCTTGCCGGACGGGATCTGGAAGCCGGGGGTACCTGGCTCGGCGTCACCCGGCGAGGAGGATTCGCGGCCCTCACCAATTACCGCGACCCGGGCCGCCAGCGGCCCGCCACCCCAAGCCGGGGAAGTCTGGTGCCCGCCGCCCTCGCCGCTCCCGACCTGGGTGACCACCTGGCCTGGCTCGCCGCTCATGGCCCGGCCTTCAATGACTTCAACCTGATCTTCGCGCTGGGCAACACCCTGGC
>JAEUNY010000056.1 GCA_016791005.1 Zoogloeaceae bacterium | reverse complement strand
GAAACTCCCGCAAAGTGTTGCGCAAGGTCTTGCGCCGCTGGCCGAAGGCCGCCGTCACGATCTGCCCCAGCAGGGCCTCATCCTGGGCAGTGCGGTCCTCCGGCGGCCGGGGGACCATGCGCACGATGCTCGACGTCACCTTGGGGGCCGGGCGGAAGGCCTCCGGCGGCACATCGAACAGCCAGCCCATGCGGAAGCGGTATTGCAGCATGACGGACAAGCGCCCGTAATCGGCTGTTCCCGGCTCGGCCACCATGCGCATCACCACCTCTTTCTGCAACATGAAGGTCATGTTGCGCACGCCATCCGCGAACTCGGCGAGGTGGAAGAGCAGGGGCGTGGAGATGTTGTAGGGCAGGTTGCCCACCACCCGCAGCGGCGCGCCGAGGCTTGAAAAATCGAAGGCCAGGGCGTCGCCCTCGTGGATCGTCACCCGATCCGGGCCGTAGCGCTGCTTGAGGCGAGCGATGAGATCACGATCGATCTCCACCACATGAAGGTGACCGAGCCGCGCCAGCAGGGGGTCCGTGAGGGCGCCAAGCCCGGGGCCGATCTCCACCATGCGTTCGCCAGGCTGGGGGGCGACGGCGTCCACAATGCGGCCGATCACCTGGGCGTCGGTGAGAAAATTCTGCCCGAAGCGCTTACGCGCCTGGTGAAGGCCGCTCACCGGCCCTCCCACTGGGCCAGGCGCTCCTGGATTCGAGGCAGCGCGGCCTGGGCGGCCCGTTCGCCCTCAAGAATCGCCTCGTGACGCTGCTCGAAGCTGGCAGCGGCGAAGCCCTGGATCGCCGGGCGGATCACCACGTCCGCCTCCTTGAGTTGATCGCGGGCGATCGTGGCGCCCATGGTGGCGATGGTGTCGAGCAGCAGATCGATGCCCGAGACCCCTTTGCGTCCGCTCGGCCGGGCGGAAATATCCACCGCGATGACCACGTCGGCGCCCATCGCCCGGGCTTCCCGTGCCGGGACCGGGGCCACCAGGCCGCCATCGACGTAATCCCGCCCATTGAGGGTGACCGGCGAAAAGACGCCCGGTACCGCGGCCGACGCCCGCACCGCCTGGCCGGTATTGCCACGCTGGAACAACACCAGCTCACCGTTGCGGATGTCGGTGGCCACACAGCCAAAGCGGCGGGCCAGGCCCTCCAGGGGCTTCTGGTTCACCTGCTGGTTGATGAAGCGCTCCAGGGCCTCGCCCTTCAACCAGCCCCGCTCGAGCAAGGTCCAGTCCGTGAGCCGAGATTCATCCATCTGGATCGCCAGCTTTTGCAATTCGAAGGCGTTGAGGCCGCTGGCGTAGAGGGCGCCCACTACCGCCCCGGCGCTGGTGCCGACCACCAAGTCAGGCTGAATGCCCTGGGTCTCCAGCGTCTTGATCACACCAACGTGGGCAAAACCCCGGGCTGCCCCGCCGCCCAGCGCCAGTCCAATCCGGGGCTTGCGGCGGGGCGCCGGTACAGCGGGGTTCGCCACGGGCGGCGCCTCGGGCGTGGGGCGCAGGGCACCGCAGCCGGCGAGGAGCGCGCTACCCCCCAGGCCCAGCACCCACCGCCGCCGAGAAAGGAGCATCAGCCTCGCCCTCCGACCATGCTCGCCGCGAGATCCACCGCCGCGAACAGGCTCCCAGGATCCGCCCGGCCGGTGCCGGCCAGATCCAGCGCCGTGCCATGATCGACGGAGGTGCGGATGATGGGCAGACCGAGGGTGACATTCACGCCACCGCCGAAGCTCGCATGCTTGAGGACGGGGAGCCCCTGGTCATGGTACATGGCGAGCACCGCGTCCCCCCGCGCCAAGGTGTGGGGGACGAAAAGCGTGTCCGCCGGCAGCGGACCGACAAGGTCCATCCCTTCTGCGCGGAGCGTGGCCAACACCGGCTCGATCACCTCGATCTCCTCCCGGCCCAAGTGCCCGCCCTCCCCGGCATGGGGATTGAGTCCCGCCACCAATATCCTTGGGGTCTCGAGGCCGAACTGCTCAACCAGGGAGCGATGCAGGATCCGCAGCGTCTCGGTCAATACGGCAGGCGTGAGGGCCGCCGGCACCGCAGCCAGGGGCAGATGGGTGGTGGCCAAGGCCACCCGCAATCCACCCCCGACCAACATCATCACCACCCGGGGGGTCGCGGTGGCGTCGGCGAGATATTCCGTGTGGCCGGTGAACGGTACGCCGCCGTCGCAGATCACGCCCTTGTGCAAGGGCGCCGTCACCATGCCGGCGAAGCGCCCGCTCTGGCATCCGGCAATGGCGGCATCCAGAATGTCTAGAACATAGGCCCCATTGCGCGCATCCAAGCGCCCGGCCACGCTGGCGCAGCGGAGCGGAATGTGCAGAACCTCGATCACCCCGGGGGCCGGAGCGGCCAGGGGATCAAAGGGAACGACGCGGACGGTGCGACCAAGAGCCTCGGCCCGGGCCGCCAGGAGCCCCTGGTCCCCCAATACCACCAGGCGGCAGGATGAGGGGCGGTCCGCCAAGGCCAGACACAAATCGGGGCCGACCCCGGCCGGTTCTCCGCTGGTGATGGCGAGAACCGGGCGGCGGGCGGCCTCAGGGCTGGTCAAGCCGGTATTCCACGTAGGTCCGGTCCCGCAACTGACGCAGCCAGTCGTCGTAGGCTTCGTCAGCCTTGCGCTCCCGCAGCGCCGCCCGGGCGGCATTGCGCTTGCGGTCAGAGGACACATCCTGAGAGCGGCGCTCGAGCACCTGGATGAGGTGCCAGCCAAAGGGGCTCTGGATCGGCTTGCTGACCTCTCCGGGCTTCAGGGCATCCATGGCCCGCTCGAATTCGGGCACCGTGTCACCGGGATTGAGCCAGCCCAGATCGCCCCCCTTGGCGGCCGACAGGTCCGCCGAATGGATCTTGGCGAGCTCGGCGAAATCCGCGCCACCCGTGGTCAGGCGCTCCCGCAGGGTGGCGAGGCGCCGCTCGGCCTCGGCGTCGCTCACCACCTCGGAGGTCTTGATGAGGATATGGCGGGCATGGGTCTGCTGCACCTTCTCCGCGCCCTCCTGGGCGCCACCGCGCCGGTCGAGGAGCTTCACGATGTGGAGCCCCGCGGCGCTGCGCAGTACGGGGGTGACCTCCCCGGGGCGCATGCTGCGCAGCGCTTCAGTGAACAGGCCCGGCAGGCGATTGGGGCTGCGCCAGCCCAGAAGCCCCCCCTGGGTGCCGTCCGGCGCGTCGGAATAAAAGGCCGCGAGGCGGGAAAAATCCTCCCCCGCGCGGATCTTGGCCAGGATGTCGTCCGCCTTGGCCCGCAGCCGGGCGATCTGGTCGGGCGTCGCCCCCTCGGGCGCCCGCAGGAGGATGTGGGCGAGATTGAATTCCTCGGAAGAAAGGGCATCCGGGTTGTTGGCGAGGAAGTTGTCCACCTCGGCGTCGGTGACCACGACCCGGGAATCCACCTCGCGCTCCCGCAAACGCGCCATCAGCATCTCGTTGCGGACCCCCTGGCGGAAGGTCTCCCAACCAATCCCGTCCCGGGCCAGGGCGGCCTTGAAAGCTGGCAGCGTGAGCTTGTTTGATTCGGCGATCCGACCGATGGCCCGCTCCAGGCTTGCGTCATCCGCCCGGAGCGACGATTCCGCCGCCAGTTGCAATTGCGCCCGCTCGAGGATGAGGCGCTCCAGCACCTGGCGCTCCAGAGCCTCCCGGGGCGGCAGCGGCGTACCCTGCCGCTGGAGCTGGCGAACGGCCCCCTCGACCCGGTCCCGCAATTCGAGGGCGGTAATCGCTTCGCTGTTGACCACCGCCACCACCCGATCGGCGGGCAGCACCGGTGCGGCCTTGCCCTGGGCGAAGGACAGCAGCGGCAAAAAAAGGAGCGCCAACAAACAGGCCCGGAGCAGAGGCAGACGCGCGACCATGACGGAATTCCAGCGAATCGAAGGGTTGAGAGAGACCAGGGGTGTCATCGAAAGGTTCATTCGAAGTCGTCGGCGAGGGTGGGACGCTCGTTGATCATGCTGTAGCCCGGGACACTGCGCCGCAACAGACTCACCGGACTGGAGCCCAGGCTGGTGAGGCCATTGAATTCCAACTGCACGAAGAAGGCGGTGGTGGACCCCGCGTTATCGTTGGTGGTCGAATTTTCGCTGCGCCGGGTGGCAAAACGATGGAGCGCGGTACGCAGCACCCAGCACCCGCCGTTGTACTCGAGGCCGGCGATGGCTTCGGTGGTGCGATGCTCAAGGAGCGAGCGGTTGAAGCGCCCGACGGCGTACCAGCGTCCACCCAGGGGCCACTGACCGGTGATGTCGAGATCCCGGTAGCCGGTGGGATTGTCCGGATCGGCGTTCTCCGGATTGCGCTTGTAGCGCCAGGCGACTCCCAGCGCCTTGGCCACTTCGGGCTGCCAGCGCAGATCGACACTGAATCGTTCGGTGTTGCCATCGTTGGGGTTGTACTGCCAGCCGGTGTCGAGGGTGGTCTTGGTCGCCACCTCGCCCCCGAAGGCGGCGACGATGTCCGCCCGCTTGCCGGTGCGCGCCACGTCGGTGCTATGGAGGAGCACCCGCTGGTCGGCAAAGTAATAGCGCTGGCCCACCGCGACCTTCATCTTTTCCGCCCCGGTGCCGGCGTCGATGAGGCGGCTGGTGAGGGCGGCGGTCAGCTGGTTGGCGTTGGCGATCCGGTCCCCCCCGGAAAAGATGTTCTCCGAGAAAATCTGCGCGAAATTGAAGTCGTAGTAGGCCGTATCGAAGATCGGATACTTGAGCGGGCTCTGGGATTCGTAGGGGACGTAGACGTAAAACAGACGTGGCTCGAGGGTCTGAATGTAGTCCCGCCCACCCCAGTTCACATCGCGCTCAAAGACCATCGAGGAGTCGACACTGGCGATGGGCAGAGCGCGGCTGAAGGAGTTCTCCCCTGGCGACACCGGCTGGTCCATCTCATAGCGCGTGTAGTGCACACCGAGCTTGGGCGTGATGTTGAAGTAGGAGGTGGTGATCGGCATCGCCACTTGGGGGTAGAGAATCAGACGATTGCCCTGGGGCCGATCGTCGTCCGGATGCTCGAACTGGGTGTATTCCCCGGCGAAGGACACGGTACTGCCCAGAGGCATGTCTGGCCGCGCGGCGTTCAGCAGGAGCTGGGGCAGGCGGCGATAGGGCTTGGTGCCACTCAGGGTCTGGTACGACTGCATCCGGCCGGTCACGCTCCACCAGTCGTCCGCCGCGTAACGCAGCGTCCCCTCCCGCACCAGGTTGGCCTTGGAGACGTTGCTCAGGCGGGTGCTCAGATCCTCGAAATACTGGCTGTCGGAAACGCCATTCAGGTTGAGGCTGCCGGTGAATCCCGGGAAGAAGGTCTGCAGGTGCTGGATCGAGCCCGCCGCCCTGGCGCCTCCCGTCACGGCGTCTTCGGGCAGCCATTCGAGCCGCGAGGTGCCGCCATAGGATTCGGTGAGGTAGCGGAACTCCCCACCCAGTTGAACCCCGCGGCGCCCCATCACGCGGGGCGTGAAGGTGGCGTCGTAATTGGGTGCGAGGTTGAAATAATACGGCGTGGCGATGTCCAGGCCGGTCTTGTTGGAAGTCCCGAAGCTCGGCGCGAGGAAACCCGACTGGCGGCGATCCGCCAGGGGGAAGTGGGCCCACGGCACGTACGCGATGGGTACGTCCTTGAACACGATGGTGGTGTGCTTGGCCTCCCCCACCTCGCGATCGTAGTCGAGCTTCATTTCGCTCGCCTTCAGGTACCAGTCCGGATCCGGCGCTGGACAGGACGACCACGTCGCGTTGGCGAGGCGGTACTGATTCTCGCCCTCGAAATACAGCATGTCCGCGCGTCCACCCCCAGACACGCTCTGGGCCGGCTCCCCAGGGACCGCCTTGCCTTCCCGGCTGATCCGATACTCCGGGGTCTCGAATTCGCCGGTCTGGGCGCCTAGCAATACCCGGGCACGGGGCCCGCGGACTTCCAGGTCGGAGCCCTGGTTCACCCGCACGTTGCCTTCCGCCTCTGCCTCGTCCTGCAGCTCCCGGTAGGTGACCCGATCGGCGCGCAGCGTCACGTCGTCCCGACTCAGCACCACGTCTCCCTCGGCCACCATCTCGACGTCCTGCTTGCCGGTCATGCTGCGGGCTTCGATGAAGGTCTCGCCCGGAGCGAGTTGACGGACCGGCGCACCCTCCCCGGCGACCACCGCCGCGCCTTTCGGCGCGGTGGCCGGGCGCGGGGTCGCCACCCCGGTCACGGGGGTTGCCCCCGCCGGCGCGGACACCCCGCCGACGGGTTTGGTCGCCGCAGCCGGCGCCGCCCGTTGCGCGGGATTGCGCACCAAGTCTGGCGCCACATAGAGCGGCGCCAGGTTTTGGGCCGCCGTGGCGGCCCCGGACACCAAACAGAGGAGCACTGGGAGACGCTTCATCCGCGCACCCACGGGGAACGGCCGGTCATGCAGCACTCGCACACCTTTCTCCGGGCCATCGGCAACGCATTCATCTGACGCGAGGCGGCCCTTTGGTAAAATTGGCGATTGTACACGAACCCCCCTGGTGGAGATTGCCCCCTTGGAACGCCTCGCCCAGCTTCAGTCCTGGCTGAACGCCCGCCATTCCGGCCGGTCGTTCGACATTCAGCCGGCATCCGCCGATGCCAGCTTTCGACGCTATTTCCGCGTCACCTTCGCCGACGACCCCACCCCGGTCATCGCCATGGACGCCCCGCCGTCCCACGAGGATTGCCGGCCCTATCTCCACGTCGCCGAGCTGTTTCGCGGCGCCGGCGCCCACGTGCCCGCCATCCTCGACCAGGACCTCGCCCAGGGCTTCCTGTTGTTGTCGGACCTGGGGAGCACCACCTACCTGGCGGCGCTGACGCCAGACAACGCCCACGAGCTCTACGCCGAGGCCCTCGGCAGTCTGATCGCGATCCAGAAGGCCAGCCGGCCCGGGGTTCTGCCCGAGTACGATCGCGCCCTCCTGACCCGCGAGCTGGAGCTTTTCCCGGTCTGGTATCTCGGACGCCACCGCGGCGTCAAACTCAGCGAGGAGCAGGCCAATCGCCTCTACACGGTCTTCGATCAGATCCTCGCGGTGAATCTGGCCGAGCCCCAGGTCTTCGTCCACCGCGACTACCACAGCCGTAACCTCATGGTGAGCACGCCCAACCCCGGGATCCTTGATTTCCAGGACGCGGTCTATGGTCCCCTAACCTACGACCTCGCCTCCCTCTTCAAGGACGCCTACGTGCGTTGGGAGGAAGATTTCGTCCTCGACCTCCTGGCCCGTTACTGGGAGGCGGCGCGCAAGTTGGGGCTGCCGGTGCATACCAGCTTCGCCGAGTTCCACCGCGACTACGAGTGGATGGGGGTGCAGCGCCACCTGAAGGTGCTGGGCATCTTCGCCCGCCTCTATCACCGCGACGGCAAAGAAGGCTATTTGAAGGACATGCCCCTGGTGATGGACTACCTGCGCAAGGCCTGCGAGCGCTACCGGGAACTCGGCCCGCTGCTGGGGGTGCTCGATGCCGTCGAGGGGCGCGAACAGGATGTCGGCTACACTTTCTGACCCGCCATCATGAAAGCCATGATCCTCGCCGCCGGCCGGGGGGAGCGGATGCGCCCCCTCACCGATCATTGCCCCAAGCCCCTCCTGGCAGCTGGCGGCAAACCGCTGATCGTCTGGCACATCGAGCGCCTCCACGCGGCGGGCATCACCGAATTGGTCATCAATCACGCCCACCTTGGTGCCCAGCTGGAAGCCGCCCTGGGTGACGGCAGCGCCCTCGGCGTCCAGATCGCCTGGTCCAGGGAGCGCGTGGCGCTCGAAACCGCCGGGGGTATCCGCCAGGCCCTCCCGCTCCTGGGCGAGGCCCCGTTTCTTGTGGTCAATGGCGACATCTTCACCGACCTGGATTTCACCCCCCTGGCCGCGCGCAGCCTGGGCAGGGATCTCGCCCATCTGGTCCTGGTCGACAACCCACCCCACCATCCAGACGGCGACTTTCACCTCGCCCGGGGGCGGCTGCAGGCCACCGGGACGCCGCGCCTGACCTTTTCCGGCGTCGGCGTATATCATCCCTCCCTGTTTTCCAGCCTGACCCTGGGTGAGCCCGTCAAGCTCGCGCCCCTGCTGCGGGACGCCATGGCGGCCGGGCGGGTCGGCGGAGAGGCGCACCACGGCCTCTGGCTCGATATTGGCACTCCCGAACGGCTTGCCGAACTGGATGCCCGACTGCGTACTCCAACTCCTCATTCCACCCTCTACTGAGCGCCATGACCCCCTCGGCCCCCGCAGACGTGCTTCCCTTCCAATCCCGGCGGCTGCGCCTCCTCGCCCGCATGGCGGAACTGGGCGGAGGCATCGCGGTGATCCCGACGGCCCCGGAGTGTCTGCGCAATCGGGATACCCACTACCCCTATCGCGCCGACAGCTACTTCCATTACCTCACCGGCTTCCCGGAACCGGAGGCCGTGCTGGTTCTGGTGAGCGGCGCGGAAGCCCGAAGCATCCTGTTTTGCCGCGAGCGGGACGAGGAACGGGAGATATGGGACGGCTATCGCTTTGGCCCCGAGGGCGCCCGAGCGGCCTTCGGCTTTGACGAAGCCCTCCCCATCGCCGAATTGCCGCAGCGCCTGCCGGAACTGATGGCCCATCAGCCTGCCATCTTCCACGCCCTGGGCTTCGATGCCGACGCAGACGCCCGCATCACCACCGCCCTCAACGCCGTTCGCGCCAATGCCCGGGCCGGAGCGGTGCCACCGGACGCGATTCGCGACGTGCGGGCCCTGATCGACGAAATGCGCCTTCTCAAGGATGCGCACGAGATCGCAATCATGCGGCGGGCGGCAGGCATTTCCGACGAAGCTCATCGGCGCGCCATGGCCCTGGCCGCGCCCGGTCGTTTCGAATACGAAGTGGAGGCGGAATTGCTGCACGCCTTCCGCCGTCATGGCGCCCAGGCCCCCGCCTACCCCTCCATCGTCGCCAGCGGCCCCAATGCCTGCGTGCTCCACTACGTCGAGAACAATCGGCGCATGGAAGCCGGCGACCTGCTTCTCATCGATGCCGGCTGCGAGCTCGACAGCTACGCGTCGGACGTCACGCGCACCTTCCCCGTCGGCGGGCGCTTTTCGGGTCCGCAGCGCGACATCTACGAGCTCGTGCTGGCGGCCCAGGCGGCGGCGATTGCCGCAATCCGTCCCGGCGCCCACTGGAACCAACCCCATGAAGCGGCGGTGCGCGTGCTCGCCCAGGGCTTCCTCGACCTTGGCCTGGTCGCTGGCAGCCTGGACGCGGTGCTGGAATCGGGCAGCTACCGCAGCTTCTACATGCATCGCACTGGCCACTGGCTCGGCCTCGACGTCCACGACGCGGGGGAATACAAAGTGGGCGGCGACTGGCGGCCCTTGGCGCCGGGGATGGTCCTCACCGTCGAACCCGGCTGCTATATCCGTCCCGCCTCCACGGTGCCCGAAGCCTTCTGGCACATCGGCGTCCGCATCGAGGACGACGCCCTGGTGACCCCAGAGGGCTGCGAAATCCTGACCGCCGCCACCCCCAAGACCGTAGCCGACATCGAAACCCTGATGGCCGAGGCCCCCCGTGCAACGGCATGATGTCCTGATCGTCGGCGGCGGCCCGGTGGGCCTCGCCCTCGCGCTGGCCTTGGCGGACAGCCCCTGGCGGATTGCCGTCGCCGATGCCCGACCCGCCGGCGCCCCCGAAGACCCCCGCGTGCTGGCCCTGGCCCACGGCACGC
The DNA here is from genome assembly GCA_016791005.1 of Zoogloeaceae bacterium. Taxonomy (GTDB): domain Bacteria; phylum Pseudomonadota; class Gammaproteobacteria; order Burkholderiales; family Rhodocyclaceae; genus JAEUNX01. Next base: position 18,345 of record JAEUNY010000056.1, on the reverse strand, counting down.
GGCTGACCCTGGAACGCCTCGGCGTCTGGGAGGCGCTCCGGCCGACCCCGATCACCACCATCCATGTCTCCCAGGCCGGCGGGCTCGGCCGCACCTGCCTCGCCGCCGAGGATTATGGCGTCCCGGCCCTGGGCTATGTCGCCACCGCCGGCGATCTCGCCCGGGCCCTCGGGGCCGCGGTAGCAGCGCGGGGCATTCCCGTGTTGGCTGGCACCCCGGTCACCGACCTTGCCCCGGGCGCCGACGACGTGCTCGTCACCACGGCAACGGAGCGCGGCGATTCGTTTTGCGCCCGTCTGGTGGCCTGCGCGGAAGGCACCATTTCCGCGAACGGCGAGGACATCGCCACGCGGGACTACGATCAGCACGCCCTGATCTGCCTGGCCACGCCCCGCACTCCGATCCAGGGCACCGCCTGGGAACGCTTCACCGCCGACGGGCCGGTGGCCCTGCTGCCTACCGGCGAGGCCTACGCAGTGGTGCATACCTGCCGCCCCGCCGAAGCGGACCAACTCCTCGCCCTGGACGACGACGCCTACCTCGCCCGCCTGTCCGCCCAGTTCGCCGGACGGCTGCGTTTCAGCGCCGCCACTCCCCGCCAGCGTTTTCCCCTCGGCCTGCGTTATCGCCGCCACCCGATCGGCCGGCGCACCGTCTGGCTCGGCAACGCCGCCCAGACCCTGCACCCGGTGGCCGGGCAAGGCTTCAACCTGGCCCTGCGCGACGTCTGGGCCCTGGCCGAGGTGCTGCGACGGGGAACTTCGGACCCAGGTTCCGCCGAGGCGCTGCAGCACTACCAGGCCGCCCGCGCCCTCGACCGGCGGGGGGCCATCGGGTTCACCGACGGTCTGGTGCGGCTCTTCAGTAACGATGATCCCCTCCTGCACCATGCCCGGGGCGCCGGCCTCCTGGCCCTCGATCTCTTCCCGCCGCTGAGACATTTCGTCGCCAAACGGATGATGTTCGGCGCTCGCGCCTGGCCCTGAGAAAATTGGGCGGGGACGGCCCTGCCCGGTATTGCGGCACGCCGCAAGTGGTCGGCCTTCGGGTAAACTACCGCCCCTGACGACCCCCCTGGCACCACTCCCCTTCCGATGCAACTGGCCCGTTTTTCCTTGCGGAACGCACTGTTTGTCGCGCCCATGGCGGGCGTCAGCGACCGGCCTTTCCGCCAGGTGTGCAAGGCCCATGGCGCCGGCCTGGCGGTCTCGGAGATGGTGACGTCCAACGCCCTGCTCTATGCCACCGAGAAGACGCGTCATCGCACCGACCACCAGGGGGAGACTGGCCCCGTCTCGGTGCAAATCGCCGGCGCCGACCCGGCCATGATGGCCGAAGCCGCCCGCCACAACGTGGACCGCGGAGCCCAGATCATCGACATCAACATGGGTTGCCCGGCCAAGAAAGTCTGCAACGTCATGGCGGGCTCGGCGCTCCTGCGCGACGAAGCCCTGGTGGGGAAGATTCTTGATTCGGTGGTCGCCGCCGTCTCCGACACACCGGTCACCTTGAAGATCCGCACCGGCTGGAGCCGGGCCCACCGCAACGCACCGCGCATCGCTCGAATCGCCGAGGCCGCCGGAATCCGCCTCCTGGCCGTGCACGGGCGCACCCGCGAAGACGCCTACATGGGCGAGGCCGAGTACGACACGATTGCCGAGGTGAAGAGCCGGGTCGCCATTCCGGTGATTGCCAACGGTGACATCACCTCAGCGGAAAAGGCCCGCTCCGTGCTGCAGCGGACGGGCGCCGATGGCCTGATGATCGGCCGTGGCGCCCAGGGGCGCCCCTGGATTTTCCGCGAAATCGAACACTTTCTCGCCACGGGGCGGCGGCTGCCGCCGCCTTCCGTGGACGAGATCCATCGTATTTCCCGAGCCCACCTCGCCGCCATCCACGCCTTCTATGGCGCGGAAAAGGGGGTGCGCATCGCCCGCAAGCACATGGGCTGGTATGTCGCAGGCTTTGCCGGCGCCGCCCATTTTCGCCAGATTTTGAATGTGCAGTCCGACCCCGAGGCACAATTTGCCGTGGTGGATCACTTCTTCGGCCAACTGGCCGATCAGGGTGCCGCCTGTCGGGTCGCGGATTCATTCCCCGAGGAACTCGCAGCATGAGCAGCAAAAACGAAATCGCCGAGTCCGTCGTTAAAACCCTTGATCAGTACTTCCGCGATCTGGACGGCGAAAAACCGGCCGCCATTTACGAACTCGTCATGAAGAATGCCGAGCGCCCGATGCTGGAGTTCGTCCTCCAAGTCGCCGGCGGCAATCAGACTGCCGCGGCTGAAATGCTCGGCATCAACCGCAATACCCTGCGCCGCAAGCTCGCCGATTACGACATCCGCTGAGCAGCGGCCGCCTTCCCCGTTTTTTCCTTGCTGGTTCCCGGACCCATGAAAGTCACCCAAGCCCTCCTCAGTGTCTCCGACAAACGCGGACTGCTGGACTTTGCCCGTCAGCTTGTCGATCTGGGGGTTCGCCTCCTGTCCACCGGCGGCACCGCCAAAACCCTGCGGGAGGCCGGCCTGCCAGTCACCGACGTTTCGGATTACACCGGCTTCCCGGAGATGCTCGACGGCCGGGTCAAAACCCTGCACCCCAAGGTGCACGGTGGCATCCTGGCCCGGCGGGATCTGCCCGAACACATGCAGACCATCGCCGCCCACGGTATCGGGCCCATCGATCTGGTGGTGGTGAACCTCTACCCCTTCGCGGCCACGGTGGCCAAGGAAGGCTGCACCCTCGAAGACGCCATCGAGAACATCGACATCGGCGGCCCGACCATGGTCCGTGCCGCCGCCAAGAACCATGGTTCGGAGGCCGGTGGGGTGGGCATCGTCACCGACCCGGACGACTACACCGCCATTGTGACCGAGCTGAAGGCGGCGGGCAGCCTGTCCTCCAAAACGCGCTTCGCCCTGGCGGTGAAAGCCTTCACGCACACCGCCCGCTACGACGGCGCCATCTCCAATTACCTCACCGCGCTCACCGAAGATGGGGGCAAGCAAGCCTACCCCGGGCGCCTGCAGATGGCCTTCGACAAGGTGCAGGACCTACGCTACGGCGAGAACCCCCACCAGTCCGCCGCGTTCTATCGAGAACCCGGCGCACCGGCCGGGGGCATCGCCGGGTACACCCAGTTGCAGGGCAAGGAGCTCTCCTACAACAACATCGCCGATGCGGACGCGGCCTGGGAGTGCGTCAAGGCATTCGAGGGCAGCACCGCCTGCGTCATCGTCAAGCACGCCAACCCCTGCGGCGTGGCCGTTGCCACCTCCCCGCTGGAAGCCTACAAAAAAGCCTTCTCCACCGACCCCACCTCGGCCTTTGGCGGCATCATTGCCTTCAACGGCACAGTGGATGCTGCCGCCGCCGAGGCCGTGAGCGCCCAGTTCCTGGAAGTGTTGATCGCCCCGGCCTACACCCCGGAGGCCCTGGCCCTGCTGGAGGCCAAGAAGAATGTGCGGGTCCTCACCGTGCCCTTGGGCCCGGTGCGGCAGACCGACTTCAAGCGGGTCGGTGGCGGCTTGCTGGTGCAAAGCGCGGACTTCGCACCCATCACGGAAGCCGACCTCAAGGTGGTCACGAAGCGAGCACCCACCGCTCAGGAACTGGGCGACCTGCTCTTCGCCTGGCGGGTCGCGAAGTACGTCAAATCCAACGCCATCGTCTATTGCAAGGACGGCATGACCATTGGCGTGGGCGCCGGCCAGATGAGCCGGGTGGATTCCGCCCGCATCGCCAAGATCAAGGCCGAAAACGCCGGGCTGGCCATCCCCGGTTGCGTGGTGGCGTCCGACGCCTTCTTCCCCTTCCGCGACGGCCTGGATGTACTGGCCCAGGCTGGCGCCACAGCGGTCATTCAGCCCGGCGGCTCCATGCGCGATGCCGAGGTGATCGCCGCCGCCGACGAGCAGGGTCTGGCCATGGTCTTCACCGGCTTCCGTCATTTCCGGCACTGATCCCATGAAGATCCTCGTCATCGGCTCCGGCGGCCGCGAACACGCCCTGGCCTGGAAACTGGCCCAATCCCCCAAGGCCGAGAAAGTCTTCGTTGCCCCGGGCAATCCCGGCACGGCGCGGGAAGATGGGGTGGAAAACGTTCCCATCACCGCGATTCCGGACCTGATCGCCTTCGCCCAGCGCGAGGCCATCGGCCTGACCGTGGTCGGCCCCGAAGCCCCCCTAGCCGCCGGGGTGGTGGACGCCTTCCGGGCCGCCGGACTGCCCATCTTCGGGCCGACCCAGGGCGCCGCCCAGCTAGAAAGCTCCAAGGATTTCGCCAAGCAGTTTCTCATCCGCCACAGCATCCCCACCGCCAAGTACCAGACCTTCACCGACGCCGCCGCGGCCCATATCTACGTGGATGCCGAGGGGGCGCCCATCGTCATCAAGGCCGATGGCCTAGCCGCCGGCAAGGGCGTGGTGGTGGCCATGAACTTGGTCGAGGCTCACGCCGCCATCGACATGATGCTGGTGGGCAACAAGATGGGCGACGCGGGCGCCCGGGTGGTGATCGAGGAATTCATGGCGGGTGAAGAAGCCAGCTTCATCGTCCTGGCCGACGCAAAGCACGCCTTGCCGCTCGCCACCAGTCAGGACCACAAGCGCCTCCAGGACGGCGACCAGGGCCCCAACACCGGCGGCATGGGCGCCTACTCCCCCGCCCCGGTGGTCACCCCTGAGGTGCACGCCCGGGTCATGCGGGAGATCATCAACCCCACGCTGGCCGGCATGGCTGCCGACGGCCTGCCCTACACCGGCTTTCTGTATGCCGGACTGATGATCGACGGCGAAGGCAAACCCCGCGTGGTGGAATTCAACTGCCGCATGGGCGACCCGGAAACCCAGCCCATCATGATGCGGCTGAAGACCGATCTGGTGGAGCTGCTGGAAGCGGCGCTGGCAGGCAAGCTCGACAAGGCGGAGGCCGATTGGGACCGACGTTTCGCCCTGGGCGTGGTGCTGGCCGCTGCTCACTACCCGGAGACGCCCCGCAAGGGCGACGCGATCGAAGGCCTGCCGGCCCGCCCCACGCCGGACACCCACGTCTTTCACGCCGGTACGGCGGAGGCCGAGGGTCAGGTGGTGACCGCCGGAGGGCGCGTGCTGTGCGTGACCGCCCTGGGGGACAACGTCCGCCTCGCCCAGAAACACGCCTACGACGTGGTGGACCAGATCCGCTTTGACGGCATGCAGTGCCGGCGGGACATCGGCCACCGCGCCCTCAAACGCTGACGCGGACCCTCGCCCGGGCTATCGCGTCGGCGCACCCGATCGGGTTATGCTCCCGCCGGGCGTTCGCCCACCCCGTCCCCCAGCCCAAGGAGCCCTCGGCCATGTCCCTCAAATTCGAACTGACCAAGAACGAAAAAGGCGAGTTTTTCTTCAAACTGGCGAACGCCGATGGCGGAACATTAGTCCGCAGCGAAGCCTACAACGCCAAGTCCAGTGCCACCAATGGTGTCGAATCGGTGCGCAAGAATGCCGCCGAGGCCGGGCGGTACGAGCTGAAGGACGCCAGTGACGGCCGCCCCTATTTCAACCTCAAGGCGTCCAATGGCCAGGTGATCGGCACCAGCCCCATGTTCAAGGACGGCGCTGCCCGGGAAGCCGCCATTGCCGCCATGAAAACCGGCGCGGCCGGGGCGGCGCTGGACGACAAGTCCTGACTGCGCTGATGGACTCCGCCGCAGTCAAGACCTACCTGCTGGATCTCCAGGCCGGCATCGTTGCCGCCCTGGAAACCTTCGACGGCAAGCCTTTCCGCACCGATGCCTGGGAGCGTCCGGCGGGCGGCGGCGGAATCACGCGTCTGATCGAGGAAGGGGACTTCTTCGAACGGGGCGGCTGCAACTTCTCCCATGTCATGGGCGATGGCATGCCCGCCTCGGCCACCGCCCACCGGCCAGAACTCGCGGGTCGCGCCTTCGAGGCCATGGGGGTGTCCCTCGTCCTGCACCCCCGCAATCCCCACTGCCCCACGGTGCACCTCAATGTGCGCTTCTTTCAAGCGACGGCCGCAGACAAGGCTGCGGTGTGGTGGTTCGGCGGCGGCATGGATCTCACGCCGTACTATCCGGTGGAGGAGGACGTCCGCCATTTCCACGCCACCTGCCGGGACGCCGTGCTGCCCTACGGAGGGGAGGCCGAGTACCGGCGCATCAAGGAGTGGTGCGACCGCTACTTCTTCCTCAAGCACCGCAATGAGCCGCGGGGCGTGGGCGGATTGTTCTTCGACGACCTCAACGAAGGCGGATTCGAACGCTGCTTCGCCCTCACCCGCAGCGTCGGCGACGCCTTTCTTCCCGCCTATTTGCCAATCATCGAACGGCGTCGCAACACGTCCTACTGCGAAACTGAGCGAGACTTCCAGGCCTACCGGCGCGGTCGGTATGTCGAGTTCAACCTGGTGTTCGACCGCGGAACGCTGTTCGGGCTCCAGTCAGGTGGCCGCACTGAATCGATCCTGATGTCGATGCCGCCCATCGTGAAGTGGCGCTACGACTGGCACCCGCAGCCGGGTACGCCTGAGGCTCGCCTCTATGACGATTTTCTCGTTCCCAAAGACTGGGTCTGATCGGGTTTGCCGCGGCGCTTCTGCGTCCGACCCCCGGCGGCAGCGCCACCGGGGTGACCGTCAAAGCCGCTGGGCAGCTAATTCCGCCGCCGCGCGGTAATGCTGCGCGGCGCCTTCGGCGCGGCCCAGATGCTCCGCAAGCTGCGCCAGGGCAAGGTGGGTGTCGATGGCCGGGGCGCGGTTGAGGGAGGCCTCGAGATAACTTTCCGCCTTGCCCCACAACTGATTCAGAAAGCACAAACGGCCCAGGGCAAACAACAAGCCGGGGTCGCGGGGCTGCCGCGGGAGCCAGCGCTCGGCCTGGGCAAGACAGCCTGCCGGATCATCCTCGCCGCACACCCCATAGAGGCGAGCGAGGTTGGAATCCCATTCCCGCTCGAGGAGATCCTCGAGGGCTTGCCGGGCAAGGCTACCCTGGCCACCCGACCGCAGGATCGGCAGCGCTTTCTCGATGAAGCGTCGATCCCGCAAGTCCTCCGCCGGCAGTTGCTTCCAGTACTTGGCCAGCCCCTCCGGATCATGTTCATGATCCCGCAGCCATTCGAGGTGGGCGCGGCGAATCAGCGGCTCGGCCAGTTCCGTGGAGAGGGCGCGATGTTTGCGCAAGACGCGCGCGAGGCGCAGCACATCTTCCCATTCGCCCTGGGCCTGGGCCACCCGCAGGGCGAGGCGGGAGGCCGCCACCGGGCGCTGCCCGCCCGTGGCCTGAAGCTGGGCCAGGCGATCCGCCGCCTCGGCCACCCGGCGCCCGTCCACCGCCATCTCGGCCTCGGTCATCAGACGGGCGACGCGCACGTCGTCACCGGCCTCGCCGGAACGCCCGATCCAAAGGCGATAGCGGGTCTCGTCCCGCATGGCATGGGCCGCCCGCGCCGCCAGGAGCGCCGCCGGACCCTTGCCCTCACCGGTCGCGAAGGCTGCCTCGGCGAACTTGAGGGCCTGGGAATAACGCCCTTCCAGATAAACCCGAATGGCATCCCGCAGGGCGCGGCCGGCTTTGTCCCGCCGCTTGCGCTCGCGAAAGGCCGCCACCCGATCCGGGAGCTCCATCGTCCTGCCCACCAGCCGGAAGAGGAAATACAGCAACAGGAAGGTCAGGACCAGGATGAGGATGAGCAGATTCAGGGACAACTGAATCCGATACGGCGCCACCACGATCAGCACATAGCCGGAATTGGCCCCGGCCACGAGGGCCAAACCCGCCGCGACCGCGAACAGGGCGATCAGCCACAGCAAATTGCGCATGGGCGATCCCTCAGCGCTGGCCGCGGGCGGGCGGTGCCGCCAGGGTCGGGCGCGTCTGCAGTGCCTGCAAGGCTACCAGGCTCTGCTGGATGGTGGGCCGCCCTTCCGGGATCTTGACGGCGCCCAGCACCTTCAGGTCCTGGAGGGCCTGCTGCACCGAGGCCTCCCGCACGTCGAAATAGCGCTCCACCCAGGTCGCCGCCTGACGGAGGTCCTCGCTGAAGGAGCGTCCATCCCGGGACAGAAGCCCGAGGCGGGCCGACAGCAGGCGGATCTTCAAATTTTCCCGCAGGTAGGCGCCCTGGGCCGGTCCCAGCAAGGCTGGCTCGGCATGATCAAGGCGCTCGATGCGGATGAGTCCCTGCACCTCACGCCACAGCTCCCGTCCGAGATCAACGAGGAAATTCACCGGCCCGGCAGCGGGCATCTCTGGGTCCGGCGGAGGGGTCTGTGCCTCGCCGGCGAAAGCCAGCGGGAGTTCGTCCACCTTGCCCTGGAGCAGTTCCAGCTTGATTGACATGCCCGCCACATCGAGCCCCGGTAAAGCCCGCAGGGCTTCGATATCCGCGGCCAGGGCGCGCCGCAAGGGTTGCAGCCGCGCATGATCGATGAGCGCCAGCCGGCTTTCCGCGCCTTGTAGCGCAACCAGGGCCGCCTCGACGTTGCCGGCAAGCTGGAGTTGCTGGCCGGCCATGATTACAGCCTGCTCGACCTCGGCCAAGGTACGCTCGTCCCGGGAGCGGGAGAACTCCTGGTAGAGCGCCTCAAGGGAAGCAGCCTGACCTTCCGATTCGGACAGGCGGCTTTCAATGGCGCCCACCTTGGCCTGCAGACTCGCCAGACTTTCCTGCCCCTGGCGAGCCACCCCGCGGGCCTCCTGGGCCAGGGTATCGCCGGCGGCGAGCCGCGACGCAAGCTCCTGGCGCAGGGTATCGACCTGGCCACGCATTTCGAACCATTGCCAGCCCGCGAAGCCGGCGGCGGCCAGTGCCACCACCGCGATTCCGGCGACCCAGCCCGCCGTGCCGCCCGGACGCCCCTGAGGTACCGCCGCCGGGGGCGGCAGGGCCAGCGTCTCCTCCCCGGAGATTTTGTTTTCTTCGCTCATGATTCAATCTTAACCGAGGCCGCGTCGCCCGCGCAGCCCAAATGGGTGTCCAGAGCCGCCATGACTGCGGAAGTACCCGCGCCACACAGAACTGCATGGGTAAGGCCTGCGGAGCGCGCGGCCTCGGCAATGCGAGGGTGGGGCACCACGACCAGGATGGGTGCAAACAAAGACCAATCCCCGTCAGAAATCATCGCCCGCAGATTGCGGACCCCTTCCGAGCTGGTCAGGATCAGGGCATCCAGGCGCCCCGCCCGGGCCGCCTGCACCAGAGGGGTCGGATCGATCTGCGGCCTGCACCGCCGGTAGGCGGTGACCTGACGCACCTGGGCGCCCCGCGCCCGCAATGCGTCGGCCAGGAGTTCCCGCCCACCATCGCCACGAAAGATCACGACCTGCTTGCCGACCACCGCCTCGGTCTGGAAGGCGGGCAGGCGCAAGACGGCCTCGCTGTCGAAACCCTCGCTCGGTGCGATCACAGGATCGAAGCCCCGGACGTTCAGCGCGGCCTCGCTAGCCTTGCCCACCGTTGCCACCGCCAAGTGACCGGGCCAGGCCCGCCGTTGGCGGACAAAATCCACGGCGTGGGCCACGGCGTTGGCACTGACAAAAAAGGCGAGGTCGAAGGTGTCGAGATCACGGCAGGCAGCTTCGAGTTCTGTGGGAGGATCCACCGGGACAATTTCGATGACGGGAAAGCGCAGGACGGCCCCGCCCGCCGCCTCGATGGCCCGCGCCAATCCCTCCGCCTGGGCAACCGGCCGCGTCACCGCCACGCATCGACCGGCCAGACTCATCGCCAGCCCTGGGATCCTCGATCAGCCCAGCGCCGCCAGCACGGCGTCGGCCCCCTCGCCCCGCAGGTCCGCGACCACCGCAAGGCCGAGGGCTTCCGGGTCGGCCGCGGAGCCCCGCCGTTCGGCGCGGACCACCCGGCTGCCGTCGGGCAGGGCGACGAAGGCCCGCAACCAAAGTTCATCGCCGTCCACCACCCCGTAGGCGCCGAGGGGCACCTCGCAACTGCCAGCCAGAGCGCGGGAAACCGCCCGCTCGGCCCGCACGCAGGCCGCGGTGGCCGGATCGTTCAAGGGCGAGAGCCAGGCGGCGAGATCGGTCCGCCCGGCCAGAATCTCGATCCCCAGGGCACCCTGGCCGGCGGCCGGCAGCGAGTCTTCCGCCGGCAGCGTGGCCCGCACCCGTTCCCCCAGACCCAGGCGGGTCAGGCCCGCGGCGGCGAGGATGATCGCGTCGTACTGTCCCTCGTCGAGCTTGCGCAGGCGGGTGTCGAGATTGCCTCGCAGGCTGGTAACAGCCAGATACGGATAGCGGGCATGAATCTGGGATTCCCGCCGCAGGCTCGACGTTCCCACCACGCCCCCTGGGGGAAGATCGTCGAGAGTGGCGTAACGGTTGGACACGAAGGCATCCAGTGGCACTTCCCGGGCCGAGATGCAGGCGAGGCTGAATTCTTCCCCCAACACCATGGGTACATCCTTCATGGAATGGACCGCGATATCCGCCCGCCCGTCGAGCAGCGCCGTCTCGAGTTCCTTGACGAACAGGCCCTTGCCCCCCACTTTGGCCAAGGGCCGATCGAGGATCTGGTCGCCCCGGGTGGTCATGCCGAGCAGTTCCACCGCACACCCTGGATAAAGGGCCTCGAGACGAGCTTTGACGTGCTCGGCCTGCCAGAGGGCCAGGCGGCTTTCCCGCGTGGCGATGACGATCCGTTGTGGCGGCGCGGCGGGAATGGATGGCTGATTCACGGTGAAGGCACTCGCTTTGGAACCCCGAGCCACCGCCCGGCGCGGCTTCATCAGGGTAGGCACCTATGGTGCGAAAGGGGGTGAGATTTTAGCATGGCGGGAGGAGGGGCTTTCCCACACACCTTGCCCACAGCCAGCTCGGCCCGGGCACAGTCATAGGAATCCATATTCATGAGTCAGGACAAAGACCTTCCTTTGCGCGAAGACATCCGCCTGCTGGGGCGGATGCTGGGCGACACGGTGCGCGATCAGATGGGAGAAGCGACCTTCGCCCTGGTGGAGCGGATCCGCCAGCATTCGGTGCGCTTCAGGCGTGACGACGACCTGGCGGCCCGCCGGGAACTGGAAGCCACCCTCGACGCCCTATCCCGCGACCAGACCAATGCGGTGGCCCGCGCCTTCAGCTATTTCTCGCATCTTGCGAACATTGCCGAGGACCAGCACCACATCCGCCGTTCCCGCGCCCACCTCCTCGCCGGCTCCAAGCCCCGGGAGGGGAGCCTTGCCCATGCCATCGACGCGGCCTTCTCGGCCGGCATGGAAGCCGAGCACCTGGCGGCGTTTTTCGAGGAGGCCCTCATCGCGCCCGTCCTAACCGCTCACCCCACCGAGGTGCAGCGCAAGAGCATTCTGAACTGTCAGATGGCCATCGCCCGTCTGCTCGACCAGCGCGACCGGATGGCCCTCACCCCGGAGGAAGCCCAGGACAACGAGGAAGCCCTGCGCCGCGGCGTGCTCACCCTGTGGCAGACCCGGATGCTGCGCACCTCCAAGCTCTCGGTGCTCGACGAGGTCACCAATGGCCTGTCGTATTTCAATTCGACCTTCCTGCGGGAGCTGCCCCACCTCTACGGGCTGGTCGAGGACAGCCTGGCGGCCCACGACGGCGCCTGGGGCGCCCTCGAGTTGCCCAGCTTCCTGCAAATCGGCAGCTGGATCGGCGGCGACCGGGATGGCAACCCCTTCGTGACCGCAGAGGTGCTGGAGCAGGCGCTGGCCCTTCAGGCCGCCACCGCGCTGGATTTCTATCTGGGCGAAGTGCACACGCTGGCCTCCCAGCTTTCCCTGTGCCTGATGCACGTCTCGGCCTCGGAGTCGCTGCTGGCCCTGGCCGGGGCGGCCGGCGACACCTCCCCCCACCGCACCGACGAACCGTATCGTCTGGCCCTCAACGGCATTCATCACCGCCTCGCCGCCACCTACGTGGCACTCCTCGGACGCCAGCCCGAAGGGGCCGACGCCCGGGGGGCCACGCCCTACCCCAACGCCGCGGCGCTGGCGGACGAGCTCGAAATCATTCACCGCTCGCTGCTCACCAATGGCTCGGCGCCCCTGGCCCGCGGACGGCTGCGCCGGTTGCGCCGCGCGGTCAGGACTTTTGGCTTCCACCTCGCCCCCATCGATTTGCGGCAGAACTCCGACGTCTTCGCGCGGGTGGTGGGAGAGTTGCTGGAGGCCGCAAACCCCGGCACGGCGTATGCCGCGCTGGACGAGGAGGCCCGCATCACGCTGCTCCTGACGGAACTCGCCACGGCCCGGCCCCTGGCGTCGCCCTTCATCGCCTATTCCGAGGAGACCACGGGGGAACTCGCGATCTTCCGCGCCGCCCGCGCCGCTCGCCAGCGCTTCGGTGTCGCGGCCCTGCCCAATTTCATCATCTCCAAGACCGACGGGGTCTCAGACATGCTGGAACTGGCGGTGTTGCTGAAGGAGGCCGGCATCCTGCGCCCCCTCGAGGGCGCCCTGGACGGAAACATCATTCCCCTGTTCGAAACCATCGGCGACCTCCAGGCGGCACCGGCCACCATGGACCGCCTGTTTTCCCTTCCGCCCTATGCCCGCCTGCTCGCCTCGCGCCGGCACACCCAGGAAGTCATGCTGGGCTATTCGGATTCCAACAAAGACGGCGGTTTCCTGACCTCCGGGTGGGAGCTTTACAAGGCGGAGATCGACCTGGTGAAGGTTTTCCGCACCCATGGCGTGAAGCTGCGCCTCTTCCACGGCCGCGGGGGCTCGGTGGGCCGAGGCGGCGGGCCGAGCTACCAGGCCATCCTTGCCCAGCCGGGGGGCGCAGTGCAGGGTCAGATCCGCCTCACCGAACAGGGCGAAGTGATTGCCGCCAAATACGCCAACCCCGAGGTGGGCCGGCGCAACCTCGAGGTGCTGGTCGCGGCAACCCTCGAAGCCACCCTGCTCTCGGGCGACGCCCCGGCCCCGCGCACCGAGTTCATCGCCGCCATGCAGTCCCTGTCGGACCATGCCTTCCGCGCCTATCGCGGCCTGGTCTATGACACGCCGGGCTTCGAGCAATACTTCTGGGAATCCACGGTGATCGCCGAGATCGCCGCCCTCAACATTGGCTCTCGCCCCGCTTCGCGGAAAAAGAGCACCGCCATCGAAGACCTGCGGGCCATCCCCTGGGTGTTCTCCTGGGCGCAATGCCGGCTCATGCTCCCGGGCTGGTTCGGCTTCGGCTCGGCGGTAGGGGCTTTCCTGGACGAGCAGGGTGAATCGGAGGGGCTCGCGCTGCTGCAGGCGATGTACCGGGAATGGCCGTTTTTCGCCACCCAAATCTCCAACATGGACATGGTGCTCGCCAAGAGCGACATGGCCATCGCCAGCCGCTATGCCGGTCTGGTACGTGACGCAGAACTGCGCCAGACGATTTTCGGTGCCATCCGCACCGAGCACTTGGCCACCGTCGCGGCCCTGCTCCGGATCACGAGCCAGACGGAGTTGCTGGACGGCAATCCGCTCCTCAAGCGCTCGATCCGCAACCGCTTCCCCTACCTGGACCCCCTCAATCACGTCCAGGTGGAAATGCTCCACCGCTACCGGGAAGGCGCCCAGGACGATCGCATCCGCCGCGGCATTCACATCTCCATCAACGGCATCGCCGCGGGCCTGCGAAACAGCGGATGACGTTGCCATAGCCACACCCGGGGCCCCTCAAGGTCCCGGGGCGACAACCGTAATGGAGGGAAGTTTTTTCATTTCGGCAGCCTACGAACCCGATGCAAATCGTCATCGTCGACGACACCCCGGTTAATCTCACCCTCATGCAGGCGCTGGTGACTCGGGAGATCGCCTGCACCCCAAGGGTATTTTCCGACCCGGTGGAAGCACTGGCCTTTTGTTCGACGGAGGAGCTCGACCTCCTCATCGTCGATTACATGATGCCGGAGCTGGACGGTATCGAATTCATCCGTCGGCTACGGACCGTCGCCGGTCGGGAAGATCTTCCGATCCTCATGGTCACCGCCGACCATGAGAAGAAGACCCGCTACGACGCGCTGCGTTTCGGAGCAACCGATTTCCTGACCAAACCCATCGATCGCTACGAATTTCAGCCCCGCATTCGCAACATGCTCGCGCTGCGCCAGGCCCATCTGGCGCTCCGGGATCGAGCGGCGACGCTGGCCGCGGAAGTCCATCGCGCCACTGCGGACATCCAGCAACGGGAGCGGGACACCATCACCCGGCTCGCCCGGGCCGCGGAATTCCGCGATCCCGAAACCGGCGCCCATATTCAGCGCATGGCCCATTATTCGGCCCTGATTGCCCGTCGCCTCGGGCTCTCGGCGGAAGTGACCGAGGAGATCCTGCTCGCCGCGCCCCTCCACGACGTCGGCAAGATGGGAATACCCGATCACATCCTCCTCAAACCGGGCAAGCTGACGCCGGAAGAGTTCGAGATCATGAAAGGCCACGCCGGCATCGGCTACGACATCCTCAGGGATTCCTCCGCCCCGGTGGTCAAGCGCGGTGCCATCATCGCCCTGACCCACCATGAGAAGTTCGACGGCAGTGGCTACCCCCATGGTCTGGCCGGGGACGCCATCGCCCTGGAAGGCCGCATCGTCGCCGTGGCAGACGTCTTCGACGCCCTGACTTCGGTACGGCCCTACAAGAAAGCCTGGTCCCTCGAAGAAGCCCAAAAATTCTTGATCGACGGTCGCGGGGCGCATTTTGACCCCAGCACGGTGAACGCCTTCCTCGCAGGTTGGGAGGAGGCCTTGGCGATTCGTGACAAGTTTGGGGTCGAGTAGGGCTTGCGGCCCCTCCGCCCGTCCTGCCCCCTCATGCCCACGCGCCACGTCAAGGCTCCACCCCTCGGGACGGCCCAGGGCCGCCAAGCCGCGGCGAGCCCGAGGCCGTCAACAGACCCGCCGCGACCCGGGGGTTTGAACCAGGCACCAAACACCTCACCGGCGCGGCGCGACGGCGCGTTCCACAGTGACCTGGACCTTCTGGAGCGGCTGAGCCGCAAGATGCGCGGGCCGATCAACGCCATCCTCGGCGCCACCGACGAGGTCCTCAGCACCAAACTCCCCCGGGGTCAGGAGGATCAGCTGGGGCTGATCAAGAGTGCTGCCGACGCCCTGCTCGGGATCCTGAACGAACACGTGGATTTCGCCCGGGCGAAGGCTGGCGAGCTGCACTTCGAGGAGATCGCGTTCAGCTTGCCGGAAAGCGTGGCGGTTGCCGTCCGCCACGTGACCCCGGACGCGCGCAAGAAAGGCCTCCCGATCCACGTCCACATCCCACCGACCGCCCCCGCGCTCCTCATGGGCGACCCCTATCGACTCCGCCAGATCCTGGTCAAGCTGCTGGGGAATGCAATCCGCTTCACCGCGGTGGGTCAAATCCATCTGCGGATCGAGGAAGTGACCAGCGAGTCCGACCACACGGTCCTCCGCTTCGCCGTCGAAGACAGCGGCGTAGGCATGGACGCGAGCCAGCTGGACGCAGTCGCCAGCCTTGGCACCCGCGCCTTCGATACGGAGGCCACCGTAAGTCGGAGCCTGGCGGTCTGCCAGATTCTGATCGCCAGAATGGGCGGGCATCTCGACGTGCGCAGCCAACCCGGCGAAGGCACCACATTTCAGTTCGAGGCTCGCTTTGGCCGCGCCCGCAGCACGCCTAACCAGATTCGCGGTGTCGCGCTGGAGAGCCTGCCGGTGCTGGTGGTTTCCGGACAAACCCAGCGACGCAGCCAACTGGCCGGAATCCTCACCGGATGGAACATGCAGCCCGAAACCGCCACCAGTGGCGCGAAGGCCCTGCTCCACCTGGAGGCCGCCCAGCGCCGTGGTGCGCCGTTCCAGGCCGTCATCATCGACGAGCAGCTCGGCGAGGGCAGCGGATTCGCCTTTGCCGAGCAACTGCTGGGACGGCCGGATCTTGCGCCCCCGGTCCGCATTCTGGCCGTCACCGCGGGTCAGCGGGGCGACGCCGACCGCTGCCGGCAATTGGGGATTCAGGCCTACCTCTCGAACCCCATCCTGCCCCTCGACATTTTGGATACCCTCCTGCTGGCCTTGGGCGCCCCCGGAACGGATTGGGCCCTCATCACCCGCCACAGTTTGCGGGAGCGACGGAATCCGCTCCAGATTCTGGTCGTGGGAGCCTCCGCCGTCCATCAGGCGCAAACCCTGGCCCTCCTGGCCAAACTGGGCCACAACGCGACGGCGGTGAGTGACGAGCAGGAAGCCCGGGAAGCCTGCGCCGGGGCCCATTTCGACACCATCCTGCTCAACCTGGATGACGCCGAACCCGGCGTCGCCGCCGGCCTCGCGGAACAGCTTCAGGTCGCCCGCCCTTCCCATCAGGCCTCGCCGCCGATCATCGGACTGGCCAGCCGCATCGGCAGCCTGACCGATCAGACCCATCTTCCCGGCGTCGCCATGGTTCTGGAGAAGCCCGTCCGCCCGGCGGAACTCGCGGCTTCCCTGGCGAGCCTGGAGGCGCGGCAATCCACCGCAACCCCGGGGCCCCCGCCTCCGGCCGACCATCCCCTCGATCTGGACAAACTTCTCTGGAGCCTTGGGGACGACGAGGAGATGCTCGGCGAGCTGGTCGCCATGTACCTGGCGGAGGAATCCCCGCTCCGCGAGAATTTGGCCACGGCCCGGTCGGGTGGAGATTTGCGCGCCTACCGGGAGGCCCTGCGCGCCCTGCGGAGCGTGATCTCCGCCCTGATGGCCGGGCCGGCAGTCACCGCCATCCTGCACCTCGAGGCGGCCTGCGAGGCCGGCGCGACCACCGAGATTCCGGACGCCGCCGAGGCACTGGATCGCCAATTGGATCGCCTCCACGCGGCCCTGACCCAACTTCAAAGCGACCGCCTCCGCGGCGCTCCAGCGCAGGCCGACGGCACCCCGGTTTGATTCCGCCCGGGGGGCCCGGCCGAGGGGAAATTCAGCCCCGCTGAATCAATTCCACCTTGTAGCCGTCGGGATCTTCCACGAAGGCAATTACCGTGGTGCCATGCTTCATGGGCCCGGCTTCCCGCACCACTCGGCCACCCCGCGCACGAATGTCGTCACAGGCTTGGTAGGCATTGGGCACCTCCAGGGCGATATGGCCATAGGCGGTGCCCAATTCGTAGGACTCGACCCCCCAGTTGTGGGTCAGCTCCAACACCGCGCCCTCGGACTCGGGCTGATAGCCCACAAAGGCCAGGGTGAATTTTCCGTCGGGGTAGTCCTGGCGGCGCAGCAGTGTCATACCGAGCACCTGGGTGTAGAAATCCAGGGAGCGCTCCAGGTTACCCACCCGCAGCATGGTGTGCAGCAGTCTCATCGCGTCATTCCTCTTCCAGGGGGTGTCCGGCGTCGCCGGGCAAAATGTTGGGCAAACTGGCCGAAGCGCGGCGAAGTTCGCGCCGGGCCTCCCGCCAGTGGGGATAGAGCCCCTCCACCACCGCCCAAAAGCGGGGTGAATGGTTCATCTCCACGAGGTGCGCGACCTCATGGGCGACGACATAATCGATCAATTCCGGCGGCAAATGGACCAAGCGCCAATGCAAGCGGATGCCCGTCCGGCTACTGCAACTGCCCCATCGAGTCCGGGCGCGGGTCAAACGTACCGGGGGCGACGGGCGTCCCAGGCGATCACAAAAATCGCCGACCCGCTCGCGAAACCAGTCCAGGCCGCGTTGCTCCAGGGCACGGACCAGCGCCCGCTCGGCCTGATCCCCGGGAAGCTCCAAGCCCTCTCCTCCCGCATCCTGACGCACCCAGCGATGGCCCCGGACCGTCCGGCCCAGGGCGATGCGAACGGCCTCACCGAACACCGGCACCTCGGCGCCATCCACCAGCCGCCACGGATTCAGAGGCGCCCGGGCGGCACGCTGGGCAAGCTTATCCAGAAGCCAGTCCGCATGCTCGCGCAGAAAGCCCTCCACGGTGCGAAGCGGCAGGGCCAGCGGCGCCCCGACCCGCACGCCCCGCGCGTCCACCCGCAGGGCCACGGAGCGCCGAGGGCTACGCTGGAGGAGGTAATCGACCATGACCCCTTTGAGTTCGATCCGGCGGGGTCCCGCTGCAGCCACGGCCATCAGGCAGCGCCCGCGGCCCCGAGGCCGGGCTTGGGCTCCCACGCGTAGCCGCGCCGGGTCAGCTCCGCCTCGATGCGGGCCATGGCCTCAGCCACCCGGGCTGACGGGCCCTTCATGCCCAACTCCACGAACCGCCGTCGCTCGCCCTCGGCGAAGGCGGGCAGGCTAAAAAGGGTTGCATCGGGAAAATCCGCGGTGATCGCCTCCATCAGGTCGATCAGGTGCCCCTCGAAGGCCTCCCAGACAATGATTGCCTGCTCGACGTAATCGTCCGCGTGGTGGAGGTGACGGTAATGGGTGTC
>JAEUNY010000028.1 GCA_016791005.1 Zoogloeaceae bacterium | reverse complement strand
CTCCACACCGTGGCGTCATGGGCTGCCGAGAAGGCCGCATTCGGCACGACCAGGGTCGGCCTTCCGGGGGCGGCGAGGGTGACACCGTCCTCCCCAGGAGTTGCCCGCACCAGGACCAACTCGGGGAAATCCCGCCCGGTCACCAGCCGGCCGGCCCGATCCGCCACCATCCACGCCCGATCGTGGGGCAAGCCCAGCGGGCCGACGGAACTGCGGTGCAGGGATTCGCCGGCCATCGACTTCACGGGATATCGAAACAAGGCGGAGAGGACGATCGTCATGGGGACCGGCTAACGCGCTAAGACGGAATCATTATGGGCGGAGCGGCGCCGCTTCAGCAATGGGCCAAAAAGCGGCAACGCCTGCTGCTGTCAGGTTCAACGGGTTCGCACCGTCCAAGGGTCGAAGCGGCGTTGACCCTCGCCGACCGCAACTTGCCCGGACGGAGGCAGTCATGAAAATTGGAGCGACACCCCCTATTCTTTCAATCCTCCTCGCCCTGGCATCTCCCGCCTGGGGGGTCGAGTGCTCGGCTCTCGGGGTGGGCCCGGTGGCGGTGGTCGAGTTGTACACATCCGAGGGGTGCAGCAGCTGCCCGCCGGCCGACCACTGGTTGAGCCGCCTCCCGCCCCGGGATCCGGGGCCGGTGCGGGTGATTCCCCTCGCCCTCCATGTCACCTACTGGGACGATCTGGGCTGGCGGGACCCCTTCGCCGACCCACGCTTCGACGCCCGCCAGAGAAATGCCGCCCGCCGACTTGGCAGCGGCGTGGTCTATACCCCGCAGGTGAGGGTCAATGGCCAGGATTTTCGCGGCTGGCGCGCGGACGGGCTCGATGCTCTGCTCCCCAGCGTCGCCGCCCGGCCAACGAACGCGAGGCTCGAGATCGCGGGCACACTGACGCCTCAGGGCGCCACCCTCACCGTCACGGGAGAAGGCCCACCCGGCGCCCAGGTCAGCCTGGTGCGCACAGAGGACGGGCTCTCCAGCGTCGTTCGGGCTGGCGAGAACGCCGGCCGACGCCTGAGCCACGACCACGTGGCGCGGGAATGGACACTCCTCGGCGCGGTGGGGCCGGCAAACCGCTTTCGCTTTCAGGCCTCCACCCCCGGATTCCATGGCACGACCCGTTTCGTCGCCCTGGTGGAGGACCCGGCTTCCGGGGCCATCCTCCAGGCGGCCCGCCTCGGGCCCTGTCCGGGTGGAGCTTAGGGGGCCTTTTCAAGCCGCAGAACGCGCCCCCCGCTTTCATCCACCAGATACAAGCGCCCGTCAGGTCCCTGGCGCACATCCCGAATTCGCACCCCCAGGCCCGCCAGCAAGCGTTCCTCCCCGTTCACGTCTGCGCCCTTCAGGGTCAGGCGCGCGAGGTAGCGGAACTTGAGGGAGCCCACGAAGGCGCTCCCCCGCCAGGCCGGGAACTCGTCGCCGGTGTAGAAGGCGAGGCCCGAGGGGGCGATGGATGGGGTCCATTGGTGGCGGGGTGCTTCCACGTCGGCCCGGGCGTTCCCCTCGCCGATCTGAAAGCCGGTCACGTATTCCCGCCCGAAGGTGATCACCGGCCAGCCGTAGTTTCGCCCCGGGAGATCCAGATTCAGCTCGTCGCCACCCTGGGGTCCGTGTTCATCCGTCCACAATGCTCCGCTCACCGGATGGAGGGCGGCACCCTGGACATTGCGGTGACCGTAGGACCAGATCTCCGGACGAACGCCCGCCCGGCCGACGAAGGGGTTGTCCGCCGGCACGCCCCCGTCCGGCAGGATGCGAACCACCTTGCCAAGATGGCTGTCCAGGTCCTGGGCCGCAGTGCGATGTGCATTGCGCTCCCCCAGGGTGATGAAGAGGCTGCCGTCCCGGGCGAAAACCAGGCGGGCGCCGAAGTGATGGCGGCCGGGAGGGTCCTCCCGCTGGGCGAAGATCACCTGCACATCTTCCAGGCGCGAGGCGTCCGGGGAGAGTCGGCCCCGAGCCACGGCAGACCGCGCACCGGTGGCGGTGGGCTGAGCGAAGCTGAAATAGATCAGCCGGTCTTTCGCGAAGTCTGGGCTCGGCACCACATCCAGCAGTCCCCCTTGACCTTCGGCGTGGACTTCAGGAATCCCAAGCAGCGGCGGAGAGAGGACGCCCTCAGGGGAAATCCGCCGCATCCGGCCAGGCCGCTCGGTGACGATCATCCAGCCATCAGGGAGAAAGCCCAGCGACCAGGGAGTGGCCAGCCCCTCGGCCACTGTGACGACCCGTACAATCCCCGCCTGGCTGGGAAAATCCCCCAGCGGGCCCGCGGCCCAGCCGGCCGGCAGGGCAAGCACTGCCAGCCCAACCACGATTAGCCACCGTAATGCTTTCATCGACCATGCCTCCCTACCTGTCCGGCCCGGATGCATCGGGCCCACCGCCGCCAGAAGATTATGCCCCGCCGCCAGACACCGGGCTCCACGTGGTCTTCGCCGATGGCGATCTGGTGGTGGTGGAGAAGCCGGCCGGGTTGCTCGCCGTGCCGGGGCGGGGACCGGCGTTGGCCGACTGTCTCGCCCGCCGGTTGGCTGCCCGATATTCCGACATCCGGGTCGTCCATCGCCTCGATCAGGCCACCTCCGGCCTGATGATCTTCGCCCGCGGCGCCGCCATGGAACGGGCCCTCAGCGTCGCCTTTCAGACCCGCCAGGTGGACAAGACCTACGAGGCGATCGTTCTGGGCCGGGTGGCGACGCTCTCGGGAGAGATTGACCTTCCCCTCGCACCAGACTGGCCGAATCGTCCGCGCCAGCGGGTGGATCCGGAGCACGGCAAGGCGGCACAGACACGGTACGCGGTGATCGATAACGAAGATCCCCGCGGCAGCCGCCTGCGCCTCGAACCGTTGACCGGGCGCACCCACCAGCTTCGGGTCCATCTGGCCGCCCTCGGGCACCCAATCGTGGGCGACAGGCTCTACGCCCCCTGTCCCGCCGGGACCCCACGCCTCCTGCTTCATGCCAACCGCCTTGGGCTGGCCCACCCCCGCAGCGGGGCCCTCCTGTCGTTTGTAAGTTCTGCGCCCTTCTGAATGCCTCGACGGCGAGACGGCTCTCGGCCATAATCGCGCCCCAAGCCACTGAAAATTCTTGCTTTTCCGATGTCAGACCGCAAATCCCCACTGGAACTCCTCGCCCCCGCCAAGAATGCCGATTTCGGGATGGAGGCCATCCGCCATGGCGCCGACGCCGTCTACATCGGGGGGCCGGCCTTCGGTGCCCGGGCCCAGGCCGGGAACAACGTGGCGGAGATCGAACGTCTCGCCGCCTTCGCCCATCGCTTTCATGCCCGGGTGTTCGTGGCGGTCAATACCATCTTCCACGACCACGAACTGCAGGCCGCAGAGGAGCTTGCCTGGTCCCTCTACGAGGCCGGCGCCGACGCCCTGATCGTCCAGGACATGGGGCTCCTGGAAATGAATCTGCCGCCCATCCAACTCCACGCCAGCACCCAGACTGACATCCGCCATCCGGAAAAAGCCCGCTTCCTCCAGGACGTGGGCTTCGCGCAGATAGTGCTGGCGCGGGAATTGACCCTGGACCAGATCGCCCGGATCCGCGCTGAAACCGACTGCGTGCTCGAATTCTTCATCCACGGCGCCCTGTGCGTCGCCTACAGCGGCCAGTGCTACATCAGCCACGCCCATACCGGCCGCAGCGCCAACCGGGGCGAGTGCTCCCAGGCTTGCCGGCTGCCCTACGA
>JAEUNY010000025.1 GCA_016791005.1 Zoogloeaceae bacterium | reverse complement strand
GGGGCGCACCCTGGTCGGGACCACCGACACCCCGCTCACCGAGCCCCCTGCCGACCCCGGGCCCTTGCCTGGGGAGGTGGATTTCCTGCTTGCCGGCGCGGGGGAGTTGCTCGTACGAGTGCCAACCCAAGCCGACATCCGGGCAAGCTTCTCGGGCTTGCGCCCCCTCGTCCGGCGCAGCGGACAACAACCGACCGCCAGCCTTTCCCGG
The DNA here is from genome assembly GCA_016791005.1 of Zoogloeaceae bacterium. Lineage (GTDB taxonomy): Bacteria > Pseudomonadota > Gammaproteobacteria > Burkholderiales > Rhodocyclaceae > JAEUNX01. The sequence goes on along the minus strand of JAEUNY010000025.1, from coordinate 2,108 downwards.
GACCACCACATCCTGTGCGCGTCCAGCGGTCTCATTACCATCGCCGGGGGCAAGTGGACCACCTATCGGCGCATGGCCGAAGACGTGGTCGACACCGTGCTCCGGGACCTGGGGGGTCCTTGGCGCTCTGCCGTGACCGCCGACCTCCGCCTTGAGCCACTCGACTACGGTCCCGATGCCAGCCCGCGCCTCCATCCCGATTTCCCCTGGACCGAACAGGACGTGACCAACGCCTGCGCCTTCGAATTGGCCCGCAGTGCGGACGATGTGCTGCTGCGGCGAACGCGGCTGGGCATGGTGGATGCCGAAGCGGCCCGGGCGGTCGGACCAAATGTGGCGGAACTGATAGCGCGGGCCCAGGCGGCAGATCAACCCGGGGTGCCGAAACCGTCGCAATACCAGTTGTAGAGGCAGGTGGCGAGGGCGGGGGAGGCGGCAATGGAGGGCAGGGCGCGGTGGTCCGCCAGGTAGCGGATGGCGTCGAATTCCGCCGCCGGGACGTCAGCGGGTTCGCCATTGAGATAGAAATGCTCCCCCTGGAAAAGCAGGAGGCTGCGGGCATCCAGGCGGAAGCCACCGTTTTTGACTTGCGCTGCGAAAGCTCGCGGGGAAAGCGGTTCCTCCGGGGGCTCGAAGAACACGTGGGGCTTGGGCTCGGTGAGGTGGCGACCGAGGAAATCCGCCACCTGGACGCGATCCCAGCGGATGTTGGCGAGCATGTCTGCCACCTGGTCGATCATTGCGGGGCCGATTTCGGCGCTGTGATCCGGCGGGGTGAGGCCCGGGTCGGCATAGACGCCGTTCAGACTGAGCTGGTCCTGGAGATAGCCTAGGAATTGATGCCCAAGTTCGGTGCCGGTGGGGGTGCGGAAGCCGATGGAGTAGGTCATGCATTCCCCCACCGCGACGCCGTCGTGGGCGTAGTGGGGCGGCAGGTAGAGCATGTCGCCGGGCTCCAGAATCCAGTCTTCGGTGGGGGCGAAGTGTTTCAGGATGCGCAGGGGGGCGCCTTCGATCAGGCTGCGGTCGGCCTGGTCGCCAATGCGCCAGTGCCGGCGCCCCATACCCTGGAGGAGGAAGACGTCGTAATGATCGAAGTGGGGCCCGACCCCGCCCCCATCCACGGCATAGCTCACCATCAGGTCATCGAGCCGGGCCTGGGGAATGAAGTCGAAGCTGTGGAGCAGCCGGTCGGCGTCCGGCACGAAGAGATTCACCCCTTGCACCAGAACCGTCCACGGATCCCGCTTCCCCTTGAGGTCTGCCGCCCGCTGGGGGCCGTGAGTCACGGACCATTCCGACTCGGTGTGGCGGATGAGGCGCGACTCCACGTCCGGCGAGCGGGCGAGGTCGAACAACTCCGTTTTCCTCAGGGTACCGGTGAAGCCGGGGATGGCCTGGCGGATGAGAAGGGGTTTCTTTTGCCAGTAGTCGGCGAGGAATTGGGCGGGGGTCAGGCCCCCAAGAAGGGTCGTCAGCATGGGGCGCGATTATAGGCCGGCGTTGAATTCGACCCCACCCCCGCTAAAATGGCGCCCTTTTGTCTCAGGAAGCATCATGCCGATCGCGCTCGTGGAATCCCTGGATCACGATGGCCGGGGAGTGGCCCATGTGGAGGGGAAAACCGTCTTCATCGACGGCGCCCTGCCGGGTGAGCAGGTCGAATACTCCGTCTATCGCAAGCGCCCGACCTACGACCAGGCCCAGGTGAGCCGCATCCTGCGGCCCAGCGCCCAGCGGGTGACACCCCGTTGCCCGCATTTTGGGGTGTGTGGCGGCTGCTCGATGCAGCATCTGGATTCCACCGCCCAGACCGCCGCCAAACAGCGGGTGATGGAAGATGCCCTCTGGCACCTCGGGCGACTGCGGCCGGACACGATCTTTCCTGCCATCCATGGCCCATTCTGGGGCTACCGCTATCGCGCCCGGATCGGCGTTCGCCTTGTGCCCAAAAAAGGGGGCGTGCTGGTGGGTTTCCATGAACGTCGCTCCAGCTACATCGCCGACATGCGCTCCTGCGAGGTGCTGCCTCGGAGCATTTCCGAACTGCTTCCCAAGTTGAGGGAGCTGGTGGGCAAGCTCTCCATCCCGGACCGCCTGCCCCAGAT
>JAEUNY010000003.1 GCA_016791005.1 Zoogloeaceae bacterium | reverse complement strand
TAGAGCACGAAGTTCACGACGAAACTGCGGTCGATGTAAGCGCGGCCCAGGTAGAGGCCAGGGCGGACCATGCGGATCTCGTCCCGTATGGCGAAGCCGTCGCGCCCGCCCATCATGTCCGGCATCCTGCGATAACCGGGCAACTGGTCGCTGAAGGCATAGTCGATGATGATGGACTCCCGCCGGCCATCCAGAAGACTCTGACCGCAATACAGTCGGGCCGGGAAGAGCAGCCACTGGTCCTTGCCCTTGACGGTGATCTTCTGCAGCGGGTTTTCCGCCGACTCTTCCACCAGGCCGACCGCCTTGAGGGCCGACAGATCCTCGATGCGGTTACGCAGCAGGCGCTCCTGGCGATAGAAGACCTTGCCCTTCCAAAGCGTCTCACCGATCAGGTCGAGCTTGGTGCCGGCCACATTGACCAGCAAGCCCCGCAGGCCGCCCCCGGCGATTTCAGACAGACGGAGCTTGCCGCTGCCCCCCTTCGGAAAGAAGAGGTCGCCCTCGTAGGGCCCATCGGGGATCGGGCCCGCCGACAGGCGGCCGTAGATCTGGTCCACCTCCTCCTGGTTGAGGAGGGCGAGATTTTTCGGCGTGATCTTGTAGAGCTCCTCCACCGAGAGGGGGAACTGATGTTCCAGTTGGGCGAAATCCGGCTTGGCGGCGTAGCCCTCGCCGAAGGGTGCGAAACGCACCGCGGGCGGGTTCTTGTCTTCCTTGCTGGTGCACCCGATCAGGACCGGCGCCAGAAGTGCGGCGGCCAGCAGGGCGATGGCACGTTTTTGCATGGTCTTCGTCCTCACAGGGTGGCCAGGAAGGCGATCAGGGCCTTCTTGTCGGATTCCGGCAGATCCTCGCCAAAGCGATGACCCTCGTTTTCCACCTCGGCGGTACAGGAGCTATACGCCTGCTTCACCAGGTAGGGCCGCTTCTTGAGGGCTTCGACCAGACCGTTGGGCTGGGAAGAAATCTCGCCCGCGATCGCCTTGAGATCGCCCGCGATCTTGGCGCCCTCCTCGGGTCCGAACTGCTTGGCGAGCCGGGCCTGCAGTTCCTCAGGCTTGAACTTGGACTGCACCAGATCCACCACGAAGGCCTTGTGCTGGAAGTTGCCCAGGGTCCCGGCGGTAACGCCCCGCCCGTCGATCTCGCTCGGGATCGTGAGCTGGAAGCCCAGCAGTTTTTCCTTCTCCGTGCCGTCCCACAGCCGCGGCCCGACCCGCAGGGAAACGTCCTGATTGAGGAGCGTCACCTTTGGAATCCGCTTGGCGGGATTGAGCAATTCCTCCATCGACATCTTGTAGAGCTTGAACCGCCCTTCCACGCTCGGGTCATAGGCCAGGCAACCGGGCTGCTGATCCGGAGGAAGCAGCTTGACGTTGCTGCCATCCACGTAACGCGGCCGCTGGGCGTAGAAGTCGTTCTCCGCGTGCTCGGGATTGCCGCAGATCTCTGGCCCAAGGGCGTTGTTGTGCATGAAGGGAGCGAAGGCCCACAGGTTCAGCAGGGAAATGTTGCGGTAATAGCCCCGACCGCCGTCCGCCGGTTCCTTGATGTTGGGATCCCGCGGTTGAGCGCGCAGCGTCTCCGAGCCGTACTCCTGCCAGACATGGCCGGCCATGTGGTTGGAGTGCAGAGCGCGGCAGCGGAAGGTTCCGACTTCGGAAACCGGCGTTGGCTTGTCATTCCCCAGCCAATCATTACGCAAGTGGGACGTGTCATTAACCTTGCGGAAATCGAGGGTCACCGCCGTGCCGGTCTCGAGTTGGGCGGCTTCCGGCTCGCTGGAATGACAGCGGGCGCAGTTCTCGGTGAACACCTTCTCACCCCGGGCGACGGAATTCTTGCCGAACTCCTTCTCCAGATCGGCCACGAGTTCCTTGAAGCCGTAGGTGGCGGCCGGGTTGGTCCGCTTCTTCATGCTCTCCCGAGCCGCCTGGAGATCGGTGGCGTGGGCTTCCGCTGAGAGGAAGAAGTCGAGGATGTTGGGCAGACGGTCCTCAATGGCGCGGAAGTTCGGGCAGTCTCGCCGGCACTGGCCGATGTTGAAGGGCGTCTGGCCGAAGCCGCGCTGCTGGGGATCGACCTGGCGCAGATCACTGAGGTGATTTACCCAACACTGCTCGGAGCAGGAGCCAATGTTGAAATACACCCGCTGGATCGCCTCCAGGGCGCCGATGGAATCCTCACCACCCTTCAGAATGTGGTGGACGGTTTCCTTTTCGAGCGATTTCTTCCAGCACTTGCCATCCCGCCCCGGCTCGCACCAGCAGGACGCCTCGTCCTTGGGCTCGGGGCACGAGGTGGTTTTGCGCCATTTCAGAACCTCTTCATTGGCGAACACCGGGCGTTGGGAAATGTTGATCAGGGCATTGATGGTACCGGGGTTGTTGACCTGGTCGGTGGGAATCGCCGACGTGTCCGAAGCCCCCGGACGGGCATGGGCGAACATCTGCCATTCCAGCGTGTTGGTGGCCATGCCGGAGACCATGATCTCGGAAATCCGGGTGTATTGGTTGCCCAGCAGCCCCTTGATGTTCTCCCACTTGGGATTGGCCGGATCATCAGGCGGATTCAGGGGATCGAAGGAAATGTGGCAGGAACCGCAGGACGTGCCGATGAGGAACGGCGGCTCCACCGAGCCGTCCAGCAGCCGGCTCTTCGCGGGCTCGCCACTGCCCCCCGCCGCGGCGATTTTACGGCTGTAACCTTCCCAGGTGCCGGTGCTCCCGTTCAGGGCAACCCACTGTTCCTTGTTGAAGCGGGGATTGGGGAATTTGCGGATGCCCAGGGCGCCGGTGGAGGTGCCGAACTTCAGATCACAGGCGGTCTGACGCTGATCTTTCGGACCATGGGCATCGCCATCCTTGAGGGGGGCATCCTGAAAATCACAGGCCGGATCCTGATAGCCGGTCTTGCCAACGTATTTGAGCAGTTGCTCGTCCCCCGGACACCACTCGAACCCGTAGGTCTCGTCCAGGGACTTGGCCGGGCAATTGTCCGACCCCGGCACGCAGCAGGCCGGATCATTGATGGCGCCCCAGGCCTTGAACCGATCGCCATGCTGGTCGGCCCGCAGCACGCGGAACCAGTCGATCAGCACCCCCACCCGCTGCTGGAACACGTAGGTGTGGAAGCGGTCATTGCCCGCCGTGGCCTTGAACCAGATGAGCCGCCCGGCACATTCGGAGGCATTCAGTCCCTCCCGGGCACAGGCTTCGTAGTAGGGAATGTCCTGCTCATGGAGGGGCCGCGATGCGGGGGTCGCCCCTGGCGCTGGCGCAGGCATCTCCGCAGGTGCTGCGGCGACGGGCTGAGCCGCTGGCTGGGCCGAGGGCCGGTTCGCGCCCAGACCCAGGGCCAGGATCCCCGCGAAGATCACGGGTGCGATGAAAAAGAGGGAACGCCGCATGGAACCTCCTGTTGGGAAATGTCACCGCCATGTCGGGCCACCTTGCCGGGCCCTGCCGGATGCTTCAATGCACCTCTCACTGCCGACGCCCGCTCGCGGGGGCGGTCGTGCCTGCGGTCAATCAGGCTGGCGCGCGCCATTGGGCGCGCCACAACCGTGATTCTATTCTGACGTACTACCTTGTGTGTTAGCACGAAATCGCTGATTTTCAACATGGCATGCCGGCCGGCGAGCCACGCTACAATGGGATCTTGGAGGATCACATGATTCTGGAATGGTGGCACTGGATGGTGCTCGGCATCGTCCTCATCCTGGCCGAACTGATGGTTCCGTCGTTTTTCGTCATCTGGTTCGGCCTGGGCGGATTGTTGGTGGCCCTGATAATGGCCGTGTTCTCCGATCTGTCCCTGACCACTCAGCTGGCCTTGTGGACCGGGGCCTCGCTGGCCATGGTTGCCCTCTGGTTCAAGGTGTTCCGTCCCGATCGCCACAAGACACGCATCGGCACGTCCGCGGGGGACGTCATTGGCGAAATCGGCCTCCTGGTCAACGCCGTGGGGCCCTTCCAGCGTGGCAAAGTGCGTTTTCAACGGCCCATCCTGGGGGCCGAGGAATGGGTCTGCATGGCCCAGACCGAACTTTCCCCCGGTCAGCGGGTGAAGGTGGTGGCGGTGGAAGGCAGCTTCGTCACCGTGGAAGCCGCCTGACTGCCCCCCTTTTGCCCATCGTCCCCCTGCCTCCCGAACTTTCCATCTGAGCAAGAAAGGCATTCCATGACCGCCGGCTTCATCGTCGCCCTGGCCATTCTCATTTTCGTCGCCGTCACCGTCGCCAAGGGGGTGCGCATCGTCCCCCAGGGCGAGGAATGGATCGTCGAGCGCCTGGGCAAGTACCACGGCACCCTGCGGCCGGGCCTCAACATTCTCATTCCTTACCTCGACAGTGTCGCCTACAAGCTGGTGACCAAGGACATCATCCTCGACGTCCAGGAGCAGGAGGTCATCACCCGGGACAACGCGGTGATCCTCACCAACGCCATCGCCTTCGTAAAGGTGACTGACCCGGTCAAGGCGGTTTACGGGGTGGTGGATTTCTCCGAAGCCATCCGCAATCTGATCATGACCACCTTGCGCTCCATCATTGGCGAGATGGAACTCGACGAAGCCCTGTCCTCCCGCGACAAGATCAAGGCCCGCCTGCGGGAAAGCATTGCCGACGAAGCGGTGGATTGGGGCCTCACCGTCAAGTCGGTCGAGATCCAGGACATCAAGCCGTCGGAATCCATGCAGCGGGCCATGGAGCAGCAAGCCGCCGCCGAGCGGGAACGCAAGGCCGTCGTCACCCGGGCGGAAGGGGCCAAGCAGTCGGCGATCCTCGAAGCCGAAGCCCGGCTGGAATCCGCCAAGCGGGACGCGAACGCCCAAGTCATGCTGGCGGAAGCCTCGGCGGAGGCCATCCGCCGGGTCACCGCCGCCATCGGCGAACATTCGACGCCGATGATGTTCCTCCTCGGCGAGAAATACATCGCCGCCCTGGAACGCCTGGGCCAAGCCGACAGCGCCAAGGTGGTGCTGATGCCGGCCGACCTGCAGGAAACCTTGCGGGGTCTGCTGGGCAAGATGGGGCGCCCCGCCTGACGAACCCGGGCGGACACCCCGGGCTCGCCTGGGCAAAGGACGATCAGGCCCCGCGTCCATATCGGCGTCGGTTCAGCGGGGGTACTGGTTCCAGCCCGTTCCCGGGGCATCCCACAGGATCAGGTGGCTGTTGATCATCGCGACGATCTGATCATGAATGGTCATGAACTCGTCGCCCTTTTCGATCTTCTCGATGCCGCCGCCGATTTGCGGCCAGGCGCTCGGCGGGATCTCCGCCATCTCACGTGCTGGGCTGGTTTGCATGCTCGTTCTCCTTGGGTTTTCCTGATTTTCACTGACTGGTCGGAAGCGCCCTCCCCCATACCAGGCCAGGAACTTGGCCCTTGGGGAACGCTCTGGCGACCGTGCCGCCCACGGCATCCTTCTCGCCGTAACACGAAACGGCTCGGGATGACCACGCGGCGGCATCCCGGAACCTGGCGCACTCCTTCAATACGTGGCGAATTCAGACTATCCCAAGCGCTTGGGGAACCCTTGTGAACCAGGCCACTCGACCGGGGTGGGCCATGCCATTGCCGCAACGGGGTGGCGGAGCGAGGCTCCCATCCCAATCGCGCTCGGGGTCATAAACGAAAAAGGCCCACCGAAACGTCGGCGGGCCCTCTGGGGGAACGGAGCTTGATCGGGATCAGTGCGCGAGGGCGAGGATCCAATGAACCAGCGAGCGGGCATCCGTCTCCTTGATCGCCACCGCATTGGGCGGCATTGCGAGTCCACTGACCTTGCCCTTCCAGTGGCTGCTATAGGGGCTGGAGCCCTCCAGCACGACGCGGGTCAAGAACTCAGCCGCCCCGGGTTTGCCCTGGTACTGCTTGGCCACGTCCTCCCACGCTGGCCCGATGGGCTTCATGCCCTCGGGTCCGGCCTTGCCGGATTCAATGCTGTGGCAGGTCAGACAGCCGCTGGAACTGGCGAGTTTTTTCATTTCGGCATCGTTCTTGGCGTCGGCCGCCCAGGCGCCCTGGGCGGCCCAGGCGAGCCCGACCAGCGCGATGACGCGTAGCTTGGCAGACATATGCTTACCTCCTGAAGGAACAACAAACAATCGATGACCCACGGCCCTCCGGCCACGGCATCCACCACCCGACAACCCCTGGCCGCCGCGCGGCGAGTGCCCCCTCCCCACCAAAGAACTCGAGCATGTCGGCCCGGGCGGGGGAAAGCCCACGGAAAGCGAAACGGCCGGGGAAGTCCGCCCGGGCGGGACCCCCTCCGGCCAAGGGGCGACCCGACCGCGGGTCGCCCAGCCCATCATCAGCTCTTGTGGAGCTTGAACACCCACACGGAACCACCCTGCTCCAGGTAGTTCACCCGGCGGGCCACGTCGCCGCCCCACAGGGGCACTGCGCCACCCCAGCCAGACACCACCGCGACGTACTGCTCGCCGCCTTCTTCCCAAGTGATCGGGGGCGCCACCACGCCGGAACCGGTCTGGAAGCTCCACAGATCCTTGCCGGTCTTGGCATCCACCGCCTTGAGGTAGCCCTCAGGCGTCCCGTAGAAAGTCAGGCCGCCAGCGGTAGATAGGGCACCGCCCCACAGGGGCGCGTAGTTCTTGTTTTCCCACACGATCTTGCCGCTCACCGGATCCACCGCGCGCATCACGCCGATGTAGTCGTCGTAAAGGGCCTTGATGGTGAAGCCGGCGCCCAGGTAGGCCGCGCCCTTCTTGTAGGAGACGGGCTCGTTCCAGATGTCCATGCCCCACTCGTTGGACGGCACGTAGAAATAGCCGGTCTGGGGGTTGTAGGCCATCTGCATCTGGTTCTTGCCGCCCAGGAAGGAAGGCGCTGCAAAGACCACCTCACCCTACTTGCCATCGGCACCCTTGGAGGGATCGCCAGGACGGTTGGCGTCGTCGAAAATCGGCCGGCCGGTCGTGAGGTCGATGCCCTTGGCCCAGGTGATCTTGGATACGAAGGGGAAGGCATTGAGCAGCTTGCCGTTGGTCCGGTCATTGACGAAGAAGAAGCCATTCCGGTCAGCCTTGCCACCGGCCTTGATGATCTTGCCGGTCTTCGGATCCTTGTAATCGAAGGACACGAATTCGTTCACACCGTCGAAGTCCCAGCCGTCGTGGGGGGTGCTCTGGTAATGCCAGACAATCTTGCCGGTATCCGGGTTGATCGCCAGGGTGGAGGACGAAAAGAGGTTGTCCCCCGGACGCAGGTGGCTGTTCCAGGGCGCGGGGTTCCCGGTCCCGGCAAAGATCAGGTTGGTATCGGGATCGTAGGTCGCACCGTTCCAGGTGGCTGCACCGCCGGTCTTCCACAGGTCTCCCGGCCAGGTGGCATTGGTCGTACCCGAGATACCGTTTTCCACCTTGTTGCCATCGGCGTCGAAGGTGTATCCCATGTGGCCTTCCACCGTCGGGCGGATCCACTTGAGCTTGCCGGTCAGGGCGTCGCGGGCCTCCAGGCGGCCCTCCACGCCGAACTCACCACCGGACACACCGGAAATCACCATTCCCTTGACGATGATGGGCGCGGCGGACATCGAATAACCCGCATGGTAGTCGTCGACCTTTTCTTTCCAGACAACCTTGCCGGTTTCCTTGTTCAGGGCAACGAGTTGGGCGTCCAGGGTGCCGAAGATCACCAGATCGCCATAGAGCGCAGCGCCCCGGTTGATCACGTCACAGCAGGGCATGATGCCCTCAGGCAGACGATGCTCGTATTTCCAGAGCTTTTTGCCGGTCTTGGAGTCGAAGGCGTAAAGGCGGCTGTAGGAAGCGGTAACGAACATCTTGCCGTCGGCCACCACGGGCTGGGACTCCTGGCCCCGCTGCTTTTCGCCACCAAACGACATGCTCCACACCGGCACCAGATTCTTGACCGTCTGGGTATTGATGGCCTTGAGGGGGCTGAAACGCTGCCCCTGGGTGCCAAGCCCGAAGGAGACGACATCGCCTGGCGTGCTGGCGTCCTTGAGAATATCCGCGTCCGTCACCTCCTTGGCCTGGACCGAGCCGATGGCCATGACCGACGCCGCGATCAGACCGATCGCCAGATTTTTGCGTGTTGGAAGCCTGCTGCTACCTTTCATCACTTTCCTCCTTGGGGTGTTATTTAGTCCTGTCGCACCGCCCATTGGGGGGGGAGGCGGTATCGACACGGCAGGGGGAAACTGCAAGGGACATGCCATGATTCCCCAACGGTCCCCCGACCTCAGGGGACCGCGCCCTCCCTGGAAAGCGGCGCACCCGTCCGCCGACAATTCCGCTCTGGCCTAAGGATTGTGCGCTCTTCGGAAATATTGGCGCCAGCCCCGCAGAGCCGGCCGCTCCGCCTTCCGCCGCCGCCCGGCGGCCAACCGTCCGGCCGACGGTGTAACGTATGTCACCACCTGTTCCAAACTTGAACAATCGCGGAAAGTCGGCATGGAACAACCGTGCGCTGCCGCATTGGCGCGGAGTCCGAACCCCCGGTGCCCGGTTCGCCTCCCCACCCGCCGCAGCCCGGCTCAGGCGGGCGCCTCCCCACCCGCCGCAGCCCGGCTCAGGCGGGCGCCACCGCATCCAGGTGCCCGAGGTACCTGGGAGGGACATAAAGTTGCGTACCGCCCCCCTTCCCTCCGATCCCCAGCTTCCAGTTCAGCGGAAAATTCCTTGCCGCGCCTTCCAGGGCGAGAAAAGCGCGCACGACCCGAAAGCGATGGAGCCGGCGCCCGGCGCCGCCGTCGATGATGGCCACCGACTGGGTTGTCGCCCCCGGCAGCGCGAACCACGAACCAACCCTGGGGGACATATCCCCCGCCGACGATCGGCGAATGAACTGGAAAATCTCATCCCCTTCCTCCAGCAACTGCTCGTAGATAGGTTGGGAAAGATCGAACCCGCTGAGGACGTCGACAACCAAGCTTCGCTGGGCGAGCCCGTTCTTCATCAGGTAATTTTCGACCTCTGCTTGATTGAGCCACTTCATGGCGGCCACCCCTCGTGATAGGCACCTTCCGGATCGGAACCCTCGGCGAGTACCTTATCACGCACCCAGCGCTGCGATCCCGAGGCATCCCGGCCGAGCGCAAGCGCCGGCAAACGGACACGCTGGACGCCTCCGCTTTTGCAGCCTCCTGGCTTGGCAGGGAACCATTTGCTCCGAATTGGAGCAATAGGCGTCCATCTTTGACACACCAGGGAGGCTCCATTCCCCGTTGCGGGAACGTTCAGCCCCACCACGCCGGCCCCGGGGCGGTGGCACATCATTTGCTGAAAATGGTCTACCAAGGAGAGCGCCCCGACGGCGCCGTTGGAGGAGACGAGAATGGGCTGGACCATCCTGCGCCACCTGGGCGCATGGCTGCTGATCGGCTGGCCGGCCTGGGTCCTGGCGGCAGACCCCCTGGATTCCCCGAGTTGGGAGGATCTGCGCAAGCGATACTTTGCCGGACAGACCGTGGTGTTTGATGAGGCGGTCCAGGTCAACGCCCCCGTTTCCGCCGAAGACCCGCTCAACGTACCCATCGGGGTCGACGCTAGTGGCCTCGCGGGAGTGCAGGAGGTTCGCGTCCTGGCCGACCTCAACCCCATCGTTGAAATTCTTTCCTTTCAACCGGGCAGGGCGCAGCCGCGCCTGGGTTTCCGCGTCAAGCTGCAGCAATCGACCCCGGTGCGTGCCGCCGCACGCACGGCCGATGGTGTCTGGCACATGGGAGGGACCTGGGTGAATACCACCGGGGGAGGCTGCACTCTGCCATCCACCGGCTCGGCGTCGGCCGATTGGCAACGCCGGCTCAACGAAGTGAGCGGGCGAATCTGGCACAACGCGGCGGCCGGACCCGGCCAGCGGGTCCGCATCCGGATCATTCATCCCATGGACACCGGCCTGGCGGCGGGCATCCCCGCCTTCTTCATCCAGGATCTCCTGGTCGCGGACGCCTCCGGCCACGCCTTGATGCACATTCAGGGACACGAGCCGGTGAGCGAGAACCCGCTCTTCACCCTCGATCTGCCGGAGGGGCAGACCAATCTCGCCAAGGTGCGGGTCACCGGACGCGACAACAACGGCAATCGCATCGACGCCTGGGTGACCCCATGAAGACCCGCCTCGCGATTGTCACCCACCTGCTCTTCTGGACGCTGATCCTCATCCTGGGCCTCCCTTCGGCCTGGTCGGCAGAATTCGACTACCAGCTCCAGCCCAAGGCCGTGGCCCCGGACACCTGGGTCCTCCAGGGCCGTCTCGAGGATTTTTCCTTCGCCAATGGCGGAAATATCGTCAATACCGCTTTCATTACGACGGCGGACGGCGTGGTGGTGATCGACAGCGGCCCGTCCCTGCGCTACGGCCAGCAATTGCTGGCGGCGATCCGCAAGGTGTCCGCGGCGCCCATCGCGCGGGTGCTGATTACCCACCACCACCCGGACCATTTTCTCGGCAATCAGGCCTTTCCTCCGGCCAGCATCGCCGCCCTGCCCGGCACCATTCAGGACATCAACCGGGAAGGCAAGGCGTTCGCCGAGAACATGTATCGCCTGACCGGTGACTGGATGGCCGGCACCGAAGCGATGACCCCCGCAGCGCCCCTGGCCCCAGGCACCCTGGAGATCGGCGGCCATCGCCTCGAACTCCTCGCCCTCGCCGGCCATACCGGCACCGACCTGGGGGTCTTCGACCGGACCACCGGCGTGCTCTTCGGGGGCGATCTCGTCTTTTACCAACGTGCACCCACCACCCCCCACGCCCGCATCCCGGCCTGGCTGACGAGCCTGAACCACCTCGCCGCCCTGCCCTTTCAGGTCCTGGTGCCCGGCCACGGCCCGGTGACCCGTGACGGCGCGCCCCTGCGCCAGACCCGCGACTACCTGCTATGGCTCGACCAGACGATGCGGGATGGAGCCGCGGCCGGCCTCGACATGACCGAGATGCTGGCCCGCCCCCTGCCCCCGGCCTTTCGCGACCTGGCCGTCCAACCCGAGGAATACCGCCGCTCCGTCGCCCATCTCTTCCCAGCCGCCGAACAGGCGGTGCTGGAGCCCGCGGGTGCACGCCGCTAACGCCCTGCCCTTCCCCGGGCTCCGCTCCCCCAGCCCGGTCGAGCGCCGCTTCGGTCTGGCAGCCCTCGGCCTGTCGCTCCTCATCCATGGCCTTGCCTTGTTGTTGCCACGCTTTGATCGCGCCCCCACGATGGAGGCCCTACCCGCACCCATCGTGGTTACGCTGCTCGCTCCGCCCCTCCCTGCGTCCCCGCCAGTGACTGTCGCGCCCCGTCCCGTGCCCCCGGAACCCGTGGCCATCCGCCCTGCTCCGCCGACTCCAAGCCCGCCCCGGCCCACCATCGTCAAAGCCGCCACACCGCCACCGATTGCCAAGGCTCTGCCCCGCCCCGTGACACCAACGGCGCCCGAGGTGGCGGCAACGGCCCCGGCTGATAGCCATCCCGCTTCCAGCCCGCCGGCCGCCCCCCAGGCCATTTCCATTCCGGCGCCCCCCGCCGCGACCCCTACCCCCATCCCGGCCCAGCCGGACCCTGCCCTCGTCGCCGGGTACCGCGAGCGCCTCGCCAACCTGCTCGCCCGGGAGCAAACCTATCCGCGCATTGCCGCCGCCCGGGGCTGGGAAGGCGAGGTCGTGCTCCGCGTGGTGATCGCCCGCAAGGGGCAGTTGGTCAATGTCCAGGTCCTGCGCTCCAGCGGCCACCCGGTTCTGGACGAACATGCCCTGGCGCTGGTCGCCGATGTCCAGCCCTTCCCCGCCCTGCCCCTTGAACTACCGGGCAACGATCTCACCGTCACCGTTCCCGTTCATTACCATCTCAAGGCCCGAGGATGATTCGCCCCCAAACTCGCCGCACACCCCCCTTGCCCATCGCCCTCCTGCTGCTGGCTGCCGGTCCGACCGCGTTGGCCGCCAATGGGGTAACCCTGGATGCCGTGGAAGTGATCGGCGCCACGCCCTTGCCCGGCATTGGCCTGCCCCGCGATCAGGTGCCCGCCAATGTGCAGACCGAGAGCGGGGCCGCCTTGCGCTCGGCCGGCGAACCCAGCCTGGCCGAGACCCTGGGCCGCCGCCTGCCGGGCGTCACCCTCAACGAAACCCAGGGCAACCCCTGGCAACCCGACCTCAATTTTCGCGGCTTCACGGTGTCCCCGCTCCTCGGCACGCCCCAGGGCTTGTCGGTCTTCCTCGAAGGCGTACGGATGAACGAGGGCTTTGGCGACGTGGTGAACTGGGACCTCATTCCCCAGCGCGCGCTGGCAGACGTCACCCTTCTGCCTGGAGCCAACCCGCTCTTCGGCCTCAACACCCTGGGCGGCGCCCTGGTGCTGCAAACCAAGCGCGGCGACACCCATCCCGGCGGCGAGATCGAGGCGTCGTTGGGGTCCCACGGCCGGCGCCAGATCGGCTTCGAAGAAGGCGGCAAGGCCGGCGCCTTGCATTGGTTCGTGAGTGGTGAAGGCATGCGCGAGGACGGCTGGCGGGACTACTCCCCCTCCAAGCTGAGCCAGTTTTTCGCCAAGGGCGGCTGGACCGACGACCGGACGGATGTCAGCCTGACCCTGGCCCACGCCCACACCGACCTCATCGGCAATGCCCTAGTGCCCGAAAGCCTGCTGAGGCGGGACCACTCAGCGGTGTTCACCCACCCGGACAACACCCAGAACCTCGCCACCCTGGCGGCCCTCAACGCCAGCCATTGGCTCAGCGACTCGGACCAGCTCTCGGCCACGGTCTACCTGCGCCGCACCCGTACCCGCACGCTCAATGGCGATCTCAACGACGACTACGCCGAGGAATACGACCTCGATCCCGCCTTCGACCTCTCCGGCGTTCTCAACCGCACCGCCACGGACCAGCAGGCGGGCGGGCTGGGCCTCCAGTGGAGCGCCACGCGGGGCCGCCATCAGTTCGCCCTCGGCGCCGCTTACGACCAGACCCGGGCCCGCTTCCGCCAGACCGAGCAGGAGGGCATCGTCGCGGCCAATCGGGGCGTGGAGGGCGTGGAGGAGGAAGAGCTGGACAACCGTCTTTCCGGGCGCACCCGCAGCACCGCCATCTACCTGACGGACACCATCGCCCTGGCGCCCACCCTGCATCTCACGGCCTCGGCCCGCTATCAGCGCACCCGGGTCACCAACGTGGATCAACTCGATCCGACGCCCCCCAACCTGGATGGCGATTACACCTACCGCAAGCTGAACCCCGCCCTGGGCCTGACCTGGGCGGTGAGTCCCGCCCTCACGTTCTACGGCGGCTTCAGCCAGGGCAGCCGTGCGCCGACTCCCATCGAGCTGGGCTGCGCCGACCCGGCCAACCCCTGCACCCTGCCCAACGCCCTGGCCGCGGACCCCTACCTCAAGGAGGTGGTGGCGCGCAATCTGGAGATCGGCGCGCGGGGTCGCCTGGGCGGCGGCCTGCGCTGGAATGCCAGCCTGTTTCGCACCACCAACCTCGATGACATCCTCTTCGTCGGCACCTCCACCAGCGCCGGCTACTTCACCAATTTCGGCAAGACCCGCCGGGCCGGCGTGGAACTCGGCCTTTCTGGCGACTCGGATCGCTTCGACTGGGCCATCCACTACAACTACCTGCGGGCGACCTACCAGTCTTCCGCCTGTCTGCTGGCCGAATTCAACAGTAGCGCCGGGGCGGACCTCCGCTGCGGCGACGACGAGATCCGCATCCGACCTGGCGACCGCCTTCCCGGCCTACCCGCCCACAGCCTCAAGGTCCTCCTCTCCTGGCGGCCGACCGACGCCTTGCGCCTGGGAGCCGACCTGGCCTTCTACTCAGACCAGACCGTGCGTGGCAACGAGAACGGCGACCATCGCGCCAATGGCGACGTCAGAGGCGAGGGCACCTTGGGCGGCTTTGGGATCGTGAACCTCGACGCCGACTATGCGCTGGGCCGCGGATGGACGGTCTTCGGCCGGGTGGCCAACCTCTTCGACCATCGCTACGCCACCGCCGGGGCCCTGGCTGAAAACCCCTTCACCGCCGCTGGCGCCTTCCAGGCGGACCCCGCCCTGTGGCGGGGGGAGCAGTTCGTGGCCCCCGGAGCCCCCCGGGGCGTGTGGGTGGGCCTGCGCTACCGCTGGGGTGACCGATGAGCCGCTATCCCTTCGCCCCCTCCCGCCTGCGGGACCGGGTCAGCCTGCTGGTCACGGCGGTGGCTGCCGCCACCCTCCTGGTCAGCGCCCTGGTATGGACCCACGCCACCCGCGAGTCGATTCATGAAGAAGTGGAAGCCGCCACCCGGGTGGCGGAATCCTGGCTACGGGTCCTGAGCCGTGAAACCCATACCGAAGCCGAGCAACGCCGCCTGGTGGAGCGCCTGGAGGCGGTTGGCCGCCTGCGGGCCAACCGGGTGGAGGTCTTCGACGGTGAGCGTCGTCTCCTCTACCGCTCGCCGGACTCCCCGTACAAGGCGGGGCGCAACGCGCCAGACTGGTTCGTAGCTTGGATCCAGCCGGAATTCCAAGGCCGCGAGATTCTCTCGATGCCGCTGACCCTGCGCATCACCCCCGAGCCCTCCCGCGCGGTGCTGGACGCCTGGGACACCCTGGTCCAGGGGGCCGGCTGGGGCCTGGCGCTCCTCACCCTCCTGGGTCTGGCCATCCGACTGGCAATTGGCCGAGCCCTGGCCCCTCTGGCCAAACTCGAACAGGCCCTGGAGCACACCGCAGGCGGCAACTTCGATACCCGCCTCGACCGTCACGGCGTCGCCGAACTCGATCGCCTGGCGGAGCGCTACAACCATATGGCCGCCACTCTCGACCGCGCCCTGGTGCGCAACGCCTGCCTGGAAGAAGACCAGGCCTTCGTACGGGCCGTCAATGCGCGCCTGGAGGATGAGCGGCAAACCCTGGCGCGGGAACTCCACGACGAATTCGGCCAGGGCATCACCGCGGTGCGGGCCATCGCCGGGGCCATCGCCCAGCGCAGCGCCGACCAAGCCGGGCTGCACGGCAGCGCCCAGGCCATCCTCGCCATGACCGGCCAGATGCAGGATGGTGTGCGGGCGATTCTCGAACGCCTGCGGCGCGACGCCCCCGACACCCCGGCGCCCCTCGGCCAGACCCTCGCCGACTATTGCGCCCAGTGGGCCCGCTGTTATCCCGACCTCCACCTCACCCAGGAAATCGGCGATGGCACCGCTTCCCCAGCCATCACCGCAACCCTGCTGCGGCTGCTTCAGGAATCCCTCACCAACGTCGCCCGCCATGCTCAGGCGCGGTCGGTCCGGGTGATGCTGGAGGCTGGAGCCGAGGAACTCATCCTGACGGTCACCGACGACGGCCGCGGCTTCGACCCCACCCATCCGACCCGGCGCTTCGGTGTCGCCGGCATGCGCGAACGGGTGGATGCCGTGGGCGGAACGCTGGCCATCGGCCCCGCCCAGCCCCGCGGCACTGAAGTCTGCGCTCGCCTGCCCCGGGAAGCCCGGCGCCCGGCGGGGCTGTTGGCCAGGCACTCTGCCCAACCCACGATTCCGGGAGATCCCGCATGAGCCCCCAACCGCTACTCGGCCTGCGCATCCTGGTCGCCGATGACCACGCGGTGGTCCGCATGGGCTTCCGCCTGCTCCTCGAAGGGGCCGGCGCCACAGTGATTGCCGAGGCCGACAGCGGCGAAGCGGCCCTGGCTTTGTATGCGGAGCACGTCCCTGACCTGCTGGTGATGGATGTCACCATGCCCGGCGCTGGCGGCCTCGCCACCTTGGAGCGCCTGCTCGCCCGCCACCCGGCGGCCCGGGTGCTGATGCTCTCCGCCCATGACGACAACCAGATTCCGAGCCGGGCCCTCAAGGCCGGTGCCACGGGCTACCTCTCCAAGCGGGCGCGGCCCGAGGAGTTGGTGCGCGCGGCTGGTCAGGTCGCCCGGGGCCGCCGCTATCTCGACCCGGAACTCGCTCCCCAGCTCGCCTTGGCCCAGTTGGGCCAGACCGACGATCCCGTCGCGAGCCTCACGGACAAGGAATTCGCGGTCTTCCTCCAGCTCGCCCGGGGGCGCTCGGTGCAGGAGGTGGCAGCCAACCAGCATCTGGCCCCCAGCACGGTGGGGACCCACCTCTACCACATCAAGCAAAAGCTCAACGCCCAGAACGCGGCTGAGCTCACCCTGATCGCCCTGCGGGCGGGGCTCATCGAGACATGAGGCCGGGTGGCGCGGAACTCCGCCGCTTGCGCGCCGCTCAGGCCAGCCAGCCGTCCGCGCCCACCAATGCCAGCACGCCCAGCACGGCAAACATCGCCGCCGCCAGGCCATGCACCAGCCGCACCGGAATCTTGTGGGCCAGGCAGTCCCCCACCAGTACCGCTGGAACGTTGGCGATCATCATCCCCAGGGTGGTCCCCACGACCACCGGCAGGAAGGTATCGAAGCGGGCGGCGAGGGCCACCGTGGCGATCTGGGTCTTGTCACCCATCTCGGCGAGGAAGAAGGCCACCAAGGTGGTGCCAAACACTCCCAGGCGCGGACTTTGGGCCTCGTCTTCGTCCAGGGTGTCGGGGATCAGCATCCACACCGCCATGGCGATGAAGGAAATCCCCAGCACCCAGCGCAGCACCGACGGCCCCATCAGGGTCGTGAGCCACTGCCCCACTGCCCCCGCGCAGGCGTGGTTGGCCAAAGTGGCCACCAGGATCCCCAGGCAGATCGGCCAGGGCTTTTTGAAGCGTGCCGCCAGGACGAAGGACAGGAGTTGGGTCTTGTCGCCGATTTCGGCCAGGGCGACGATGCCGGTGGAGATCAGGAAGGCTTCCATGTATGAGTCCCGGGGGCCGAAAGTATGACCGCTGACCACGCTGCGTCTCCGGCCCCTCCGGCCGCCGCGTGGTCAAAGGTCTGGCCAGGATCGTCGCGCTGTGCTCCGACCCGCCCGGACCATGTCCCGCAGGACAAGTATGTTGATCCGGGCCCCCCGCAATCCCCCGCGCGGGCGGCGGGCGGAGGGAGGCTACTCCCCAGTGACGGGGGCGGAGTCTACCAGCCTTCGCTGCACTGCGCCATGCAGCATCGATGGCGCCTGCTCGTCTTCCTGGCGGGATGGCTGCTCTCTTTCCTAGTCATCGCCCCGGCGCTGGCCGGCACCCTCAGCAAGGCCGATCTCGAGCGCCGTTTCCAGCCCCCGCTTCATGTCGGGGATCTGGCCCGCGACGCCCCCCTGTGGCCGATCACCAGCGAGTTGGAGCCTGAGGCCGGGCCGGTGGCCTGGGCCTTCGAATCCATCGACCTTGCGCCCATCCCGGGCTTTGAAGGCTCACCCTTCAATCTCCTCGTGGTCATCGACCGCAAGGGCAATTTTCAGGACGTGGAGCTGCTGCGTCAGCACGAACCGGTGTTCCTCTCCGGATTGGGAGAGGCGCCGCTCCGGGACTTCCTGCGCCAATACGCCGGCCACAATTTGCGCCAGGAGATCACCGTCTCCACGCTCTACGGCGACCGCAGTGCGACCCGCGAAGGAAATCGGGTGGTTCTGGACGGCGTCAGCAAGGCCACGGCCTCGGTGCGCATTGCCAACCAGACCGTGCTCACCGCCGCCCTGGCCGCCGCCCGCGCCCGCCTGGGCCTCGCATCGCCCCAGGCCCAGGGGCCGCCGGCCCAGGTCCGGGAGGACGTTTATGTTCGCCGCAGCTTCGATGAGTGGGTGGCGACCGGCGGAATCGGGCATCTGCGCCTGACCTACCGCCAAGTGCAGGAGCTCTTCGCCGACTCCCCCCTGGCCGGCCCCGACGAGGACCCGAACGCGCAGCCGGATGACGTGTTCATCGAGCTTTTCGTCGCCCACCTCAACACCCCCAGCCTCGGGCGGGCAATCCTCGGGGATGGAGCCTACGCCCGCACCATGCGCCTCAAGGAACCCGGCCAGAACGTCTGGTGGGTAGCCAGCGCCGGGGCCCACAGCTTTCTCGATCCCGACTTCGTACGAGGCACCGCGCCGGCGCGGCTCGGCCTGGCTCAGGATGGCACCCCCCTCGAGCTCCGGGACTTCGATCTTTTCCCCGCCCCTCCAGAGGGCGCCCCGCCCCTCAACGGCGCCCTCGTCCTGCGTACCGCGCCCCTGGCCACCATCGACCCGGCCCGGCCCCACCACTTTGAGCTGACCCTGGTACGGGAGAAGGGGCTGATCCGGCCAGAGGTCGTGCTCCGCACGGTGGCTCTCGATTACGCGGCCCCAGCGAACCTTTTCACCCGGCCACCGACGCCGCCGCCGGAATGGCTGCTGGCCTGGCAGGATCGCTGGGCGGAATTGACGGTGATTGCCATTGCCCTGGCCCTGCTCAGCGTGGTCCTCGCCCGCCCGCGCTGGATATCTGTGGAAGGCCGCCGTCTGGCGATCTTCCGCTTCGCCTTCCTGGCCTTCACCCTGGGTTACCTGGGTTGGTACGCCCAGGGTCAGCTCTCCATCGTCCAGATCACCGGGGCGGTGAAAAGCCTCGCGGCGGGCCAGAATCTGGCGAGCTTCCTCTATGACCCGGTGTCGCTGCTGCTCATCGCCTTCACCGGGGTGAGCTTCCTGGTCTGGGGACGGGGCTCCTTCTGCGGCTGGCTGTGCCCCTTCGGCGCACTGCAGGAGTTCGCCGCCCAACTGGGCCGCCTGCTTCAAATCCGCCGCCGGCGCCTGCCGTCACCCCTCGCGGGGATCCTGACTCGCAGCCGCTACGTCCTCCTTTTCGGGCTCGTGGCGGCCGCGGCGCTGGCCCCCACCTGGGCGGAACGCGGCGTGGAAGTCGAACCCTTCAAGACCGCCATTACCGTAGGCTTCGATCGCGCCTGGCCCTTCGTGGCCTACGCCCTGATCCTGCTCGCCCTCGGCATGGTGTATTACAAATTCTTCTGCCGCTTTCTCTGCCCTCTGGGTGCGGCCATGGCCCTCGGCGGGAAGCTCCGATTGTGGAATTGGCTGCCCCGGAGGGCGGAGTGCGGACAGCCCTGCCAGACCTGCCGCCACCGCTGCGAATACGACGCCATCGAAAAGTCCGGCGCCATCCGCTACGACGACTGCTTCCAATGCCTGGATTGCGTGGGTATCTATCACGATGACGCACGCTGCGCCCCCCGCCTGCTTCTCACCCGCAAAGGCAGGGTGATTCCCATTCGCCCGGCCTGACTCGGAAACCGCCCCCCAGCGCCACTGCCTCATGATTTTCTGGAGGCCCAGTCAGCCATCCGTTCGATGCGATCCGGCGCCGTCTCGCCTAAACTCCCGCCCCACCCGTCCCTCCGCCCCACGGTTTCAGCCCCTCCCGGACCCTCGACCATGCGCCACACCTTCCTGCCCACCCAACGTCCCGTCACCCGCGCCCTCGCGGCCGCCCTCGCTTTTCTCGCCGGTGCCGGAAGCGCGGCGGCCGAAGATCTGGTGCTCAACCCGGTGGTGGTCAGCGGCAGTCGAGCGGCGACCGAATCGTTCGAGCTTCCCTTCTCGGTCGACGCGGTGGATGCAGAACGCATCCACGACGGCCAACTCGGCGTCAATGCCTCGGAGGCCCTGGCGGGGGTACCGGGGCTGGTCGTGCAGAATCGCCAGAATTACGCCCAGGACCTGCAGATTTCCTCCCGCGGCTTTGGCGCGCGGGCGGCGTTTGGGGTGCGGGGGGTGAAGCTCATTGCCGACGGCATCCCGGCCAGCAACCCGGACGGCCAGGGCCAGGCGGCGACCTTCAACCTCGACACCGCCGAGCGCATCGAAGTGCTGCGTGGGCCTACCGCCACCATCTATGGCAACCACGCCGGCGGCGTGATCCAGCTCTTTTCCCGGGATGGCGCAGGTCCCCCAGCCCTGTCCGCCGACGTACTCGGGGGCTCCTGGGGCACCACCAAGTGGGAGCTGGGCGCCGAGGGCGGAATCGGCCGCGGCGGCTACCTGCTAAACGCTTCCCGCTTCGAGACCGAAGGCTATCGAGAGCACAGCGCCGCCACCCGGGAGCAGGCCTTTGCCAAGCTGTCCCTGCGCCCTGACGACGACAGCAAGCTCGCCCTGGTGGCCAGCCAGCTCCACCAGCACAACACCCAGGACCCCCTCGGGGTCAGTTGGGACACCTATCGCACCCAGCCCCGGGCCGCGGAAGACGTGGCGCTCCAGTTCAACACCCGCAAGAGCATCGACCACCTCCAGGGCGGTGCCAACTATGAGCGTCGATTTGGCCCGGGGATGCTTCAGCTGAGCGCCTACACCGGCACCCGCAGCGTCACCCAATATCTGGCCATTCCCACTGGCGTGCAGGGCAATCCCCGACATTCCGGCGGCGTGGTGGACTTCGACCGGGCATTCCACGGCGCGTCGGCCCGCTGGATCCACAACTTGCCCGTGGGGACGGGGGATCTCACCCTCACCGGTGGCGTCGATTACGATCGCTCCGAGGACGACCGCCAGGGCTACGAGAATTTCGTTGGCACGACCTTGGGGGTCCAGGGTCGTTTGCGGCGGGACGAGCTCGACACCGTCACCAGCCTCGACCCCTACGCTCAGGCCCAGTGGAAGGCCGGCCCGTGGACTCTGCAGGCTGGCGTTCGGCACAGCCATGTGAAGTTCGACGTGGAGGACCGCTACATCGTCGGCATCAACGGCGACGACAGTGGCGAAGTCAGTTACCGCAAGACGACCCCGTCCGCCGGCCTGTCCTACGCCGTCTCGCCGGCGGTGAATGTCTATGCCTCCTTCGGGCGGGGTTTCGAGACACCGACCCTGAACGAGCTTTCCTATTCCAGCGGCGGCGGGGGCTTCAATTTCGACCTCAAGCCCGCCACCAGCCGCCAGCTTGAAGTGGGCGCCAAAGCCTTCCTCGGCGACCGCGCCCGGGCCAACCTCGCGCTCTTCCAGGTCCGCACCGATGATGAGCTGGTGGTCTCCGGCTCCATCGGTGGCCGCACCAGCTACCAGAACGCCCCGAGCACCCTTCGCCAGGGACTGGAGCTGGCCCTGGAGGGCGAGTTCAATCGCCAGTGGCGCGGGCGCCTCGCCGCCACGGCGCTGCGCGCCGTCTATGACGAGGGCTTCACCTTCGTGCGGGGCAGCGGCCCCTCCCAGACCCAGGTTGCTGTCGCCGAAGGCAAGCGCCTTCCCGGCATCCCGGCCATGAGCCTGTTTGGCGAGATCGCGTGGACGCCCATCCCGCGGGTAACGGCTGCCCTGGAGTCGATCTATCGTAGCAAGGTTGAGGTGGAAGACACCAATCAGGCTCGCTCCGCCCCCAGCTACGCCCTCTTCAATCTGCGCTTTTCCGCCGAGCAGCAGCAAGGCCCCTGGCGGTTGCGCCAAATGGTCCGGGTGGACAATCTCTTCAATCGCGACCACATCGCGTCGGTGATCGTAGGGGACACCAATCAGCGTTACTACGAGCCCGGCAACGGCACCTCCCTCTACGCCGGGTTGAGCGCACAATACAGGTTCTGATCGGCGTGTCGGCCCCCTAACCAGCGCCCCGACGGCCCGCCGCCTTCCAGCCATTCCGTGCCTTGGCCGAACCACCGGCCGAGGCCCTGATCCCCTTGCCGGCCCCGGCACCCAAACGTTCCGAATCAGGCCTTCCCAGCCACTGCTCCACAGGCTGCTCCACGCCTTTGCTACCCGCTGGCGCAAGCTGTCCATTTCCGTGACAACCGGGCGACGCACCTGTCTCATTCAAACGTCGTGTAATAGGCCCCATCTATTTGTTTCTTATTATCTTTTATCAACCCATCGGTCGTGTCTCAGTGACTCACGGAAGTGGGCATGCTACTCGCCAAAAGGATGTTGCTCCGTGCACACGGGCCAGGACCAGCGGGCCCATCAGGGAGGAGACCTGCCAAAAAAATAGGCAGGTCGAATTACAACGTAGATCGACATCTGGAGACTCACCGATGAACAAAACCCGCATCGCACACCTTCTGAGCCTCGCCCTCCTGGCGGGCGCCGGATCCGCTCAGGCCGTGAGCTTTACCAATGGGGACGCGACCCTCGACATCAATGGAACCATCAATGGCTTCTATTCCTTCCGTTCCGTGGACAACAACGGCGTCAAGACCGACAACTCGGCCCTGACGAATGGTCTGCTGCCGGGCTGGATCAACTTCGTCTTCACCACCAAGGTTGAAGGCCTCGACGTCAAGGCCCACGTCGGTTTCGCCCCTGGCATCAACGATGGCTCCTCCGTGGTGGGTCTGCCGGGCCTGTTGCCTGGCGCACACTGCAACTCCGACACTGTGTGCAGCCCCTTCACCCAGATCGATACGCGTAACCTGTACTTCCAGTTCGGCAGCCCGGATTGGGGCACGATCAAGCTCGGCCGGGATATTGGCCTGTTCGCCCAAAAGGTGATTCTTTCCGACATGACCCTGCTGGGCATCGGCGGCAATAGCTACGCCGCCACGCCCTTCAACACCACCTTCGGCATGATCGGCCACGGCTACATGTACACCGGCTTCCAGCCCCAGATCACCTACACGACCCCCTCCATGGGCGGGTTCTCCGCTTCGGCCGGGATCTTCCAGCCCAGTGACTTCATCGGTAGCGGCGAAACCTCCACCCCAGGCTTCCAGGCCATCGCCAGCTACGACTGGAAGGGCAGCATGCCCGGTTCCGTATGGGCCGGCTTCGTTCACCAAAGCATCGACGAAGGCCCCGCCAAGCTCGACACCTTCAATGCCCGCGGTGCGGAAATCGGCGCCAAGGTGGGCATCGGCAACTTCGAGGCCTTGGCCTACACCTTCGCGTCCAAGGGTCTGGGCCTGACCAACGTCGGCGCCCAGTTCTACTCCCCCTTCGGCGAGACCAAGGGCAATGGCTACTTCGTCCAGGGCACCTACAAGTTCGGCAAGACCAAGGTCGGCATCAACTATGGCCAGAACACCGACAAGGACGGCCTGCTCACCGACACCAACAAGTTCAAGTCCTACACCCTGGGCGTCTACCACAGCCTGAACAAGTACATCACCCTGGTGGGCGAATACAACCAGGAAAAAGGCACCGGCGACGACCTGTGGGGCGACAGCTTCAAGACCCGGACCATTTCCCTTGGCGGCGTGATCTTCTTCTGATCCCCGCCAAGACCAGAACTCAACTTTGCCCGTTGCGTTCTCGTCCAGTTGCGGCGCCCTCGTGGCGCCGCTTTTTTTTGCCCAGCCCATCGCCCCACCCAAATGGACGGGCTAACATCCGGCCACCATGACCGCCGGCCGCCCCCTCCTCCATACTGCTCTCGTCGCTCTTGCCCTGGGCATCACCTGGCCCGCCCGGGCGGGCGATCTCGTCGCCCAGAGCCTTGAGACCCGCGACTACCCCCTCGCGCGCCAGGTGGTGGTGGAGGCCATCCAGGATGAAGGACTGGTGCTTTCCGGGATCAGCGATTTTGGTGACATGCTGCGCCGGACAGATGCGGACCTGGACCACGGCGCTGGCCAGCGCTTTCGCCACGCCGAGGTGTTCGCCTTTTGTAGCGTCACCGTGGCCGCCACCCTGGTCCGGGAGAGCGCGGACCGCATTGCCTACTGCCCCCTCACCCTGGCCCTGTACCAGGAAAAGCCCGGGTCCCCCGTCCGCCTGACCTACCGTCAACCCGGGTCGCCAGGCCCCGGGGGAGACGCCGGCCGGGCGCTGCTGGCCCGGATTGCTGCCCGCATCGGAGACCTCCTGCCCTTGGCGATTCCGGCCCGCTGATTCGCGCTCCGCCCCCAGACCGCGATCTTTGCGAAGTTTTACACTCCCCTGACTTCCCTTCACCCGGTGGAACGGCAAGCTAGCGCCCGTTGCCTTACCTCCCCGAGCGTCCTCCCTCCTGTCATGGCTTGTTTCCCGCCGCTTCTTCGCCCCACCGCTGCGTTGCTCGCCCTCGTCCTGAGCGGCTGCGCCACCGTTGGCCCCGACTACGTCGCCCCCGACCCCCCGGCCCCCGCCGCCTGGCAGAGCCTCCATCCCGGTGCGACGAATCGCGAGCCGACGGCCGACGAACTCGCCCGCTGGTGGCGCCACTTCGACGACCCGACGCTCGACGCCCTCATCGCTGAGGCCCTGGCCGCCAACCCCGACCTCGCCCGCGCCCAGGCCCAATTGCGGGAATCCCGCGCCCGCCGCGATCTGGCCGGCGCGGAGCGCTTTCCCACTCTGACCGCCAACGCGGGGGGCCAGCGAGTGACCTCCAGCCGCGAAACCGGTAGTGGGGTGCGGCGCACTCTGTATTCGGCCGGCTTCGACGCGGCCTGGGAGCCGGATGTCTTTGGTGGCCGGGCGCGGGCCCTGGAAGCGGCCCAGGCAACGGAAGAATCCAGCGCCGCCGCCCTGGCCAACACCCAGGTCTCCCTCGCCGCCGAGGTCGCACTGAACTACGTGGAATTGCGCGCCTTCCAGTCCCGCCTCGCCATCGCCCGGGCCAATCTGGCCAGCCAGGCCGAGACTCTCCAGATCACCGATTGGCGCGCCCAGGCGGGACTCGTGGCGAGCCTGGACGTGGATCAGGCCCAAACGACTTTGGAGCAGACCCGGGCGTCAGTCCCGGGCCTGGAAACCGGCCTTGCCGAAGCCCGTCATCGCTTGGCGATCCTCACCGGCCAAGCCCCCGGGGCCCTGGCCGAGCGTTTGTCCGCCAGCGGGCCGGTGCCGGCGGTTCCTGCCACCATCGCGGTCGGCATTCCCGCCCAGGCCCTGCGCCAGCGCCCGGACGTGGCCGCTGCCGAGCGCTCCCTGGCCGCCGCCACGGCCCAGATCGGCGTTGCCGAGGCTGCCCGCTACCCGGCCCTAGCCCTGTCAGGATCCCTGGGCAGCGAAGCGCTGACGGTCGGGGCCCTGGGGGGCGGCGCCTCCCTCGCGCGCAGCCTGGTGGCCAGCCTGAGCGCGCCGATCTTCGATGCCGGCCGGCTGCGGGCCCAGGTGCGGGTCCAGGAGGCCCTGCGGGACCAGGCCCTGGCCTCTTATCGCCAAACCCTCCTCACCGCCCTGGAGGATGTGGAGAACGCCCTGGTCGCCCAGAACAACAGCCAGCGCCAGGAGGCCGCCTTGTTTCAGGCCGAGGCCAGCGCCCGCCGGGCGGCCGACCTTGCCCGCCAGCGCTATGCCTCCGGGCTGGTGGATTTTCAAACCGTGCTCAACACCGAGCGCACCCTGCTCACCGTCCAGGATGCCCTCGCCACCGCCACCGCCGCCCGAGCCACCGCCGTCGTCCAGCTCTACAAGGCCCTGGGCGGAGGATGGACCCCGTTGCCCCAGGATTCCCGTTCATGACTGCCACCCCCACTCCCAATCCCGAAGAACTCCTGGGCCCCGCCCCCCGCTCCTGGTTCCAGGGCCGCCGCCTGGCGGTCCTCGTCGCCCTGGGCCTCATCGTCGCGGGCGCCAGCTTCCTGCTCTTGAAGAACGGCAGCGATGCCCAGGCCCCTCGCTACCTCACCGAAGCGGTCACCCGAGGGCGCCTGACGGTCACCGTTTCCGCCAGCGGCACCCTGGCCCCCACCAACCAGGTGGATGTGGGCTCGGAACAATCGGGCACCATCGAGAGCGTGCTGGTGGACGACAACGACCAGGTCAAGAAGAACCAGATCCTGGCGCGCCTCGATGCCCGCAAGCTCACCGACCAGGTTTCCAAGAGCCGCGCGGCCCTGGCCTCCGCCCAGGCCGGGGTGCTCCAGGCCAAGGCGACCCTGCGGGAGGCCAGCGCCAACCTCGCCCGCCTGCGGGAAGTCGAGCGCCTTTCCGGTGGCAAGGTCCCCTCCCGGGCGGAACTCGATACGGGGGACGCCACCCTGGCCCGCGCCCGGGCTGATCTGGCGGTGGCGGAGGCGGCGGTGACTCAAGCCAAGGCCACCCTCGCCACCGACGAGACCAATCTCGCCAAAGCCATCATCCGCGCCCCCATCGACGGCGTGGTCCTCGCCCGCAAGGTGGAGCCGGGCCAGACTGTGGCGGCCACCATGACCACCCCGGTCCTCTTCACCCTGGCCGAGGACCTGACCAAGATGGAACTCCAGGTCAAGGTGGACGAGGCGGACGTGGGCCAGGTGAAGGAAGGGCAGGACGCCACCTTCACCGTGGACGCCTATGCCACTCGGGCCTACCCCGCCCGCATCACCCGGGTCGGCCTCGGGTCCACCACCACCGACAACGTGGTTTCCTACCTCACGGTGCTGGCGGTGGAGAACGCCGACCTCTCCTTGCGGCCCGGGATGACCGCCACGGCTCAGATCCTCACCCAGCAGCGAGACGACGCCCTCCTCATTCCCAATGCCGCGCTACGCTTCACTCCCGAAACTGGGAATGGGGCGGGTAGGAGTTCCAGCATCGTGGCGAGCCTTTTGCCCCGCCCCCCTGCTGGCCAGCCCAAGCGTGCCACCTCCACCTCGCCCACCCAGGGGCAGACCCGGCCGGTTTGGGTCCTCCGCAATGGGCAGGCGGAATCTGTCTCCGTCACCACCGGCGCCACCAACGGCCGCCAGACCGAGATCCTGGGGGATGCCCTTAAGCCCGGGGATCGGGTCATTACCGATACGTCGAGGAGCGGACGGTGACCCAGGCCGACCCTCTCCTTTTTCTGCAGGGCGTCACCAAGACCTATGGCAGCGGCCAGGCCGCCTTCCAGGCCCTGAGGGGGGTGGATCTCGCCATCGCGGAGGGGGAGTTTGTGGCCGTCATGGGGCCCTCCGGCTCAGGAAAATCCACGGTCATGAACATCCTGGGCTGCCTCGACACGCCTTCATCCGGCACCTACCTCTTCCGCGGGATGCACGTGGAGCGGCTGGATCGGGATCAGCGGGCGCTGCTGCGCCGCCGCCACCTGGGTTTCGTCTTCCAGGGCTTCAATCTCCTGGCCCGCACCTCGGCCCTGGAGAACGTGGAACTGCCCCTCCTGTACCGTGGGGAGAATCTGACGGCCCGCCACGAAGCGGCCCGCGGGGCGTTGGCCCAGGTGGGCCTTGCCGGCTGGGAGGCGCACACTCCTGGCGAGCTTTCCGGCGGCCAGCAACAACGGGTCGCCATCGCCCGGGCCATCGTCACCCGGCCTACCCTGCTGCTGGCGGACGAACCCACCGGCAACCTGGATACCGCCCGCAGCCACGAAATCATGGAACTCCTGGCCACCCTCAACCGCGAGCAGGGCATCACCGTGCTGATGGTGACCCACGAGCCGGACATGGCCGAATACGCCCATCGGGTGGTGCATTTCAAGGATGGACTGGTGGAACGGGAGGAGCATAACGGCGCGGGGCACGGCCAGGGCTCCGCCCAGTTCAGCGCGGCCTCTTTCGGCGCGCCCGGTGGGCCCTCGGTCGGGGAGGCGCCCCGATGATCTGGAACGCGCTGCTCCTCGCCCTGCGGGAGATCCGCCGCAATCTGCTGCGCTCCTTCCTCACCACCCTGGGTATCGTCATCGGCGTTTCCGCCGTGGTGACCATGGTGACCCTGGGTAACGGCGCGACCAAATCCATTTCCGATCAGGTCGCGAGTCTGGGGAGCAATCTCCTCATCGTCCGGCCGGGCCAGCGCCTCGGTCCCGGGCGCGATTCCGCCGGCGCCCCGAATTTCAAGGTGGAGGACGCGGAATCCATCGCCCAGCAAGTGACGGGGGTGGCCCAGGTCGCCCCCATCGTGAACCGGAGCGTGACGGTGGTCGCCGGCGCCAAGAACTGGTCCACGGTGGTCACCGGCACGCGCAATACCTGGTTCGCCACCGGGAACTGGGTGATCGCCCAGGGCCGCAATTTCAGCGAGTCCGAAGAAAAGGCCGGGCGCGCCGTGTGCGTGATCGGCGCGACGGTGCGGCGGGAACTCTTCCCCAACCAAAATCCCCTCGGGGCCGAATTGCGGGTGAAGCAGTTCGCCTGTGAGGTGATCGGGGTGCTCGGCTCCAAGGGCCAGTCGGCCTTCGGCTCGGATCAGGATGATTTGGTGGTAATGCCCCTGCGAACCGTCCAGCGCCGCCTCACGGGCAATCTCGACGTGGCGAGCATGCAGGTCTCGGTGGCCGACGGAGCGTCCATCGACCGGGTCAAGGAGCGGGTGACCCAGCTGATGCGGGAGCGGCGCAAGATCACCGAGAATGAGGACGACAACTTCAACGTCCTCGACACCCGGCAGATCGCCGAGACCCTCTCGGGGACCACCCGGGTGATGACCGCCCTCCTGGGCGCGGTGGCCGCGGTGAGCCTGCTGGTGGGGGGCATCGGGATCATGAACATCATGCTGGTGTCGGTGACCGAGCGCACGCGGGAGATCGGGATCCGCCTGGCCATCGGCGCCCTGGAGCGGGAGGTGTTGCTCCAGTTCCTCATCGAGGCGGTGGCCCTGGCCGCCCTGGGCGGCCTGGTGGGGTTGGCCCTGGCCACCGTGGCCTCCATCGGGCTGGCGGGCGCCATGGGGGTGCCCTATCTGTTCAACCCCGGCATCAATTTGCTGGCCTTCGGCTTCTCGGCGGCGATCGGGGTGCTGTTCGGCTACGTGCCGGCCCGACGTGCCGCCCGCTTGGACCCCATCGACGCCCTGCGCCACGAATAGGCCGGACAAAGAAAAACGCCCGCAGGGTCTGCGGGCGTTCGAATTCGGGGTGGCGAGCCTGACCCTCGGCACTTGCAGGGAACGGCTGTGGCTGCTGCCTTCCGGCCCTGACCAGGTTCACCGCGCTGCAATGCGAGGAGACCCGCCACGGCGCATTCTATCAGACCCGCCCTCCCCCGCAGCCAGC
>JAEUNY010000085.1 GCA_016791005.1 Zoogloeaceae bacterium | reverse complement strand
GCCCTGGCGGTTCCCGTCTGGATTCCGTTGCTGCCCTGATCCGTTTGCGGGAACGATCTTTGCAAGGCAAGGGCGAATCCTGTCTTCGGCCGCCCCATGGAATTGTCTGTTGCCCAGCTCGTGCTCGCCGGCAAGCAGCGCGAAATCGAAGAGCTCCGTCACCTGGCCATCAAGGCTCGCCTAGCCGGCGTGATTGGTCACCTGGTCCATGCCCTGCAGAACGAGCGGGGGGCGTCCAGCATCTTCCTCGCCTCGGGTGGTCAGCGCTTCGAAGGGACCCGGGCCGCGTTGATCACCGAGTCCAGCACGGTGGAAACCTACCTGCGCAAGAGCTTCGCCCAGCAGCTCGAAATGCCCGCTTTCGGCAATGCGCGCCTGTATTCGGTCATGGCCTGGGTCCTCCTCGGGCTCGACGCCCTGGCCGAACTGCGCCGCCATATTTCCCAGCGGGAGGTTTCAGCGACGGAGGCCGTGAATTCTTTCAGCGCCTTGATTGCCGGACTGATTTCGCTGATCTTCGAAGTGGCCGACGCCGCGGTGGACCCCGCAATCTCCCGCGCTCTGGTCGCGCTCTTCCACTTCATTCAGGGCAAGGAACTGGCGGGCCAGGAGCGGGCGGTGGGCTCCTTGTCCTTTGCCTCCGGACGGTGCGACCCTGAACATCAACAGCGGATTCTCCATCTCATTGACGCTCAGGAGCGTAGTTTCCAGGTTTTTGCGGAATACGCCGACGCGCCGCGCCAGAAGGCCTGGCAGCAGGCCCAGGGCGCGTCGGTGATGGCCCGCATCGAACGCTACCGGCGCATCCTGGTCAGTGCGCGCCCTGGAACGGAGCTGGATGCCAATCTGAGCGACCGCTGGTTTGACGATTGTTCGGAACGGCTGGCCACCATGTGGGAGATCCAGTGCAGCCTGGTTGACCTCCTTCACGAGCACTGCAATACCCTGATCGAATCTGCCGAGAGGGAGCTGCTGGATGCCGAGGGCCTGCTCCAGCGGGTCCGTCAAAGCCCACCCCCGCGGGTCGGGATCGAGGGGCGCTTCTTCGAACCCGGCCTGCCGGATGCCGCGGGAAGCGGTCTGCTTGCGCCTGAGGGCGAGGGCCCGCGTTTGGGCCAATCCATCATCGATGTGCTCCAGGCTCAGTCCCAGCGCCTCGCCGCCATGGAGGTGGAACTGGATTCGGCGCGCCGAGCGTTGAACGAGCGCAAGACCATCGAGCGCGCCAAGGGGCTTCTGATGGCACGGCTCGATCTCTCGGAAGATGCCGCATACAAACTCTTGCGCCAGACTTCCATGGAGCAGAACCGGCGCCTGGTGGACGTGGCGGAAGCCACCTTGACCTCGCCCATCTTTGTGCTCGGCCAGAAACCATCGCACCAAAAGTGAGATTGCCCGGGGTGCTTCGCCCCCAACTGGGGCGAATCGGGGGCTAAATGGGGGTTGCCGGGCGTCCGAAGGGCTCCATTTTCTCGGCCATGTTGCATGGCACAAAGCATGCTTAGCAATGAATGTTTCAGGCTAAAGGCGGCCTGATCCTGGCGCGGGAATGAGCCCGTCGCCTCGGTAGAACACAAGGATGACGGCGTCCTCGGTGAGCGACCTATCGCAGATAGGCGTCACCCGACGCCGTTTTCGTTTTTTCAATGCTTAACCCGAGGACTTTCCATGGCCTATCTCGCTCCGACCGAATTCGTCACCAAGATGATCGACGCCGGTGAATCGAAAATCTTCATGTCCACCCGCGACACCTTGATCCGTGCCTACATGGCCGGTGCCATCCTGGCTCTCGCCGCCGCCTTCGCCGTCACCATCACCGTCAACACCGGCAATTTCCTGATTGGCTCACTGCTGTTTCCGGTCGGCTTCTGCATGTTGTACCTGCTGGGCTTTGACCTCCTGACGGGGGTGTTCACGCTTTGCCCCCTGGCGGTTATCGACCGTCGGCCCGGCTGCACCTGGGGCGGCGTGTTCCGCAACTGGGGGCTGGTGTTCACCGGCAACTTCGCCGGCGCGCTGACCACCGCTGTCTTCATGGCCATCATCGTCACCTTCGGCTTTACCGAAGCCCCCAACGCGGTGGGCCAGAAGCTGGGCGCGATTGGTGAGAGCCGGACGGTTGGCTATGCCGCCCACGGCGCCGCGGGCATGCTGACCCTCTTCGTCCGGGGCGTGATGTGCAACTGGATGGTGTCCACCGGGGTCGTGGCGGCCATGATGTCCACTTCCGTGTCCGGCAAGGTGATCGCCATGTGGATGCCGATCCTGGTGTTCTTCTACATGGGCTTCGAGCACTCCATCGTGAACATGTTCCTGTTCCCCTCCGGCCTCATGCTGGGCGGTCATTTCACGCTGTACGACTACTTCATGTGGAACGAGATCCCCACCGTGGTGGGTAATCTGGTGGGGGGCCTGACCTTCGTGGGCGCCACGCTGTATTCCACCCATTACAAGACCGCTCCCAAGCGCGTCGCCGCCTGATCCGCAGGTTCGTCACAATGACGAGGCCTCGGCCCCCGATGGGGTCGGGGCCTTATTCTTGAGAATCCGGCGCATATGGCGGAAACACTTCGCATCAGCCTCGGCCAGCATTCCGACAAGGGCCGCAAGGAAATCAACCAGGACTGCCACGGTGCCATGGTGCCCAGCGGTTCCCAACTGACGTCCAAGGGAATTGCTTTGGCCCTGGCCGACGGCATCAGCTCGAGTCAGGTGGCCCATGTGGCCAGCGAATCGGCCGTGAAATCGTTTCTGGGGGACTACTACTGCACCTCGGAGGCCTGGTCGGTCAAAACCGCCGCGCAACGGGTGGTGATGGCCACCAATTCCTGGCTTTATGCCCAGACACGTCAGAGCCCGGATCGCTACGACCGCGACAAGGGCTATGTGTGCACCTTCAGCGCCCTGGTCCTCAAGTCCCGTACCGCGCACCTCTTCCATGTCGGGGACTCCCGCATCTACCGAGTGCAGGGAGCGAATCTCGAGCCCCTGACCCAAGACCACCGGGTGCGGGTTTCCGAGCACCACAGCTACCTCAGCCGCGCTTTGGGCGTTGATGAACAACTCGACATCGACTACCGGACCGTAGCCCTGGAGCGGGGTGACATCTTCGTGCTGGCGACCGACGGGGTCTACGAACACGTGGACCCGGCCTTCGTCGTCCGGACGATCCATGGTGAAGGACAAGATCTCGAGCAGGCGGCCCGCCTCATCGTGGAGGAGGCCTTCCAGCGCGGGAGTCCGGACAACCTCACCGTGCAGATCGCCCGCGTCGACGGGCTTCCGCCGGAGAATGCCGAGGAGGTGAGGAAGAAGGCCATCGACCTGCCCCTCCCGCCTCTGCTCGAGGCCCGCAAGGAAATCGATGGCTTCCGCATCCTGCGAACCCTC
The DNA here is from genome assembly GCA_016791005.1 of Zoogloeaceae bacterium. Classification (GTDB taxonomy): domain Bacteria; phylum Pseudomonadota; class Gammaproteobacteria; order Burkholderiales; family Rhodocyclaceae; genus JAEUNX01. Next base: position 98 of record JAEUNY010000085.1, on the reverse strand, counting down.
CACAGCAGCAGCCGCAGCCACATTCACCTCGCGACGGATCTCGAAACGGGGGAGGAGGTGGTGCTGAAGATGCCCTCGGTGGACCTCCAGGGCGACCC
>JAEUNY010000163.1 GCA_016791005.1 Zoogloeaceae bacterium | reverse complement strand
GCTGGGCATCTTGGCCGTCACCGGGGCCAGTGTCGCGGTGCTGGGGGCGTCTAGCGCGATGTGGGTCGTGCCCTCCATGGGCGCGTCGGCGGTCCTCATTTTCGGGGTGCCGCACAGCCCACTGACCCAGCCCTGGGCCGTCTTCGGCGGGCATGTGATCTCGGCCCTGGTGGGGGTGAGCGCCGCCCGCTGGGTGCCCTCGCCCTTGCTGGCCGGGGCGCTGGCCGTCGGGGGTGCCCTGGGCGCCATGCATCTGGCCCGCTGCATCCATCCCCCCGGCGGGGCCACAGCCCTGACAGCGGTCCTTGGCGGCCCCGCTTTGCACGCCCTGGGTTTTACGTATGTCCTGGCCCCGGTAGCCCTCAACTGCGTAGCCATCCTGGCGGTGGGCATCCTTTTCAACCTCGCCTTCCCATGGCGGCGCTATCCGGTGAGCCTGATGCATTACGCCGCCCCGATGGCGCCCCAAGGTGCCTGGCCATTCCTGAGCGAGGACCGCATCGAGGCCGCCATGAAGGAACTGGATGTAGTGCTGGATGTGACGCCGGCGGAGATTGGCCAAGTGATCGAGCGGGCCATGCGTGCGGAAGCCCAGGCCGGCGAAATTCAGGCCATCGAAGTAGGCCGCTGCTATTGCAACGACCAGCACGGGCCGGAATGGTCTGTGCGCAAGATCGTCGACGAACGCCCATCGCCAACCCCGGATTTTGATCTCGTCGTGTATCAAGTTCTCCGGGGGGCTCAACGGGGGCGGGTGGAAAGTTGCTCCCGGAGCGAATTCGCCCGCTGGGCCCGCAGTGAAGTACGGCTGTGATGAACAGGTTGCGGCCGCGATCGTCTACCCCCCCGGTCGGGCCAGGCGCTTGGCGTGGACCACCCAGCCGTCCACCTTGAGCCTGGAGTCGTTGGCTCGGGGCATGGGCTCGGACAGCCAGCATTTGGTCGGCAGCCAGGGAGACCCGGCGACCCGGCGCAGGGCCGTGCTGTCGGTGGGAAGGTCGGCGAGGCTCGCCCGGATGTCGGCCTCGGCGAGTGGGTCCAGATCCCGCACGATGAACACCAGGCGGCCGTGCCGGTCCTCAAAGACGCTGTCGCCGGGCCAGGCCGGAAGGCGCATGACCGGATAGGCCACGTCCTGGACGCAATGGACCACCACCGGGCTGGTTTCGGAGCCGCGCACGCTCACCAGACCCTTCACCCGCAGAAGCTTGGGGCCATGCTGCTGGAGCGCCCTCCCGAGGGCCACGGCAAAGCCGATCCAGGGCACGGCGGCGGGAAAATCCACCACGAAGCTGCGAATGGACGCGTCGTGACGGGGCGCTTCCTGACGGAGCGGGGCGGAGCTGCGCCGCCAGGCGACCGGGCCGTCGCCGACGGCAGCCTGGCCGGCCTGGGCCCGTGCCGCTTCTTCGCCGAGCCAGGCGGCCACATCGGGGATCTTGCCTGCCGTCGTGTACATCCCGCCGCCGAACACGGCCTCGGGGCCGACCCGCCCATGACGCACCTGAATACGGGGCGCGCCGGGGTTCAGCTGGGCCAGGCGCTCTTCCAGGGCGGCGAGGCGGGCGCTGTCCACCCGATCCGCCTTGGTGAGCAGGAGGCGGTCGGCCATCGCCACTTGGCGGACGGCCTCGCCATGGGCGGCGAGCTGTGCCAGGCCGTGGGTGGTGTCCACCGCGGTCACCACGCCGTCGCAGACATAGCGGGCCCGCACGAAGGCTTGCTCGACCAGGGTGTAGATGACCGGAACCGGGTCAGCCAGGCCGGTGGTTTCGATGAGGACCCGGGTCACGGGGGGAATCTCGCGTCGCGCGCTGCGACCGGCCAGGTCCTTGAGGGCTTTGACCAGATCGCCCTGCATGGTGCAGCACAAACAGCCCGAGTCCAGGATCAGCAGGCTCTCATCCACTGCCTCCACGAGATGGTGGTCGATGCCGACCTCGCCAAACTCGTTGATGAGCACCGCCGCCCCGGCCATTTCCGGCTGATGCATGAGGTGATTGAGCATCGTGGTCTTGCCCGCACCGAGGAATCCGGTGAGCAGGGTGACGGGAATGCGATCGACGGGGGTGCGGTTCGGGACGGTCACGACGGGGTCTCCTCCAGGGGTCGCGGCCTCGGGGCGGGCCGCTGGGTCTTGGCCTTCAGCAAGTGCCGGGCCGAGTCCCGGCCACTTGGCGGGGCCCCGTCCCAATCCCCGCAAAGGCACGGTGGGCACAGCTTTGCGGCAGATTGCCCCGTTGGGTCGAGGGGAGGAGGGGCATCGCGGGCGGTTGCAGAATCGGTTGGCGGGCGTCCGGAATCCGGACGACGTCGCCGCATACGCGCCAAGGGTCGCCGGGTCGATACGACCTCACCGGCCAATCCACGGCGGGCGCCAACGGCCGCTTGGGTGGGCGGAAGCGGGTACACTGGCGGCCTTTTCCATTTGGCCACGCCCGCGTGACGTCCAATTGCCCCGTCGCCCCCTGGTTCTGCCACCCGCCGCGGACCACCATTCCGGCTGGGTTATATCCCTGGCTGACCGATCCCGCTTCCCTCACCGCCCGCATCCGCGCCCGCTGTGGTGTTTTTGCGGTCCGTGTGCTGAGCCAGGGTTTGGCGCGGCCGCATCGCGACGAGGCCGTTGCCCTCGGCATTCCGCCGGGAGCCATCGCCTGGCAGCGGGAGGTGGTGTTGCTGGCCGATGGGGTGCCGGTGGTCTACGCCCGTTCGCTCATGCCCCGGGACAACCTGCGGGGGCCGTGGACCCGCTTCACCGGCCTCGGTACCCGGCCCCTGGGGGCGGCCTTGTTTGCCGACCCGCGCATTCTGCGCCAGCCCCTCTGCGTGGCTCGCCTGGATCGCCGCGATCCCCGTTTTCGTCGTGCGGCGGCGGTGGTCCCGGACACTGCCACAGGGCTCTGGGCGCGTCGCTCCCTGTTCGGCCTCGACGGCCGCGCCCTGCTGGTGTGCGAGGTCTTCCTGCCGGCCATCCTGGACCTGGCGTCGCAGCCCAGGGCCCGAGCTCCCGCCTGACCCCACCCGTTCGCCCACATTTTTTGGAGGAGGTCCCATGCCCACCGCCCATGCCAAGACCAAGGTCGTGAAGCCCCGCCGCAACATTCTCGTGTTCCAGGGAGGGGGTGCCCTCGGCGCCTATCAGGCCGGCGTCTTCGAGGCGAGCCTGGAGGCGGGCTACGAGCCGGATTGGGTGGTGGGCACCTCCATCGGCGCCATCAACGCGGTGCTGATCGCGGGCAACCCGCCGGGGCGGCGGCTGGCCCGGGTGCGGGAGTTCTGGGCCCGCATGGCCCACCATGCCGTGGGGGGCACGCCTTTCCTGGGCAACGGCCCGGGGGACGCCGACGCGATCCTGGAAAACGCCCTGCGCAGTGCCGTGACCATGACCTTCGGCCTGCAGGGCTTTTTCAAACCGCGTTTCGGTTCGGGGTTTCCCCTGAACCTGCCCACTGCCCCCGAAGTGGCGAGCTTTTATGACGTCACCCCGCTGCGCAAGACCCTGGAGGAGTTGGTGGACTTCGACTACCTCGCCCAGTCCCCGGTGCGCCTCTCGGTGGGGGCCGTGGATGTCGAGAGCGCGGAGCTGACCTACTTCGACAGCAAATTTCAGCCCATCACCGTCGATCACATCCTCGCCAGCGGTGCGCTGCCGCCGGCCTTTCCCCCCGCCCACATCGGCGGGCGGTATTACTGGGACGGCGGCATCTACTCCAACACCCCGCTGGAGTGGATCCTCCACGACCAGCCCCGCACCCATTCTCTTTGCCTCTTCGCCACCCTCTGGCCGATTGGCGACACCGCCCCGGACACCCTGCGGGACGTGCTGCGACGTTCCAAGGAGATCCAGTTTGCCAGCCGGGCCGAGGCGCTGATCGAAATGGAGCAGGAACTCCACAAGCTGCGCCACGCCGTGAACCTCTTGGCTGGCGCTCTGGCCGAGCATGTGCCGGATTCTCCGCTCCTCGATCTGGCCTGCCTGGGCTGCGGCAGCGTGTTCCATGTCGTGCATCTGGAAGTGCCGCGCCTGCCCGGCGAAGATCAATCGAAAGACCTGGAATTCGACGGCGATCGGGTGGCCAAGCGCTGGAAGGCGGGGCTGGAGGATGCCCGGCGGGCCTTCGTCGCCAAACCCTGGGATGCCCCCATTCCCCCCACCTCGGGTGTCGTGGTGCACGACTTCACCCGCCACGGGGCGGCCATCACCCCCGCCTGACGGCCGGGGACGGACGGGCTATCATTGGGCCCGGAGCGCCCAGGAGGCCTCCGCCCGCCCGTCGATCCCGCCCCCTCCCACGCCGTGAATCTTGCCGCCAAGCTTCCCCTCTACGCCCGCCTGACCCGTCTCGACAAGCCCATCGGCATTTTGCTGCTCCTCTGGCCCACCCTGTGGGCCCTGTGGATCGCGGGGGCAGGGCGGCCCGAGGGGCTGGTGCTGGCAATCTTCATTGCGGGAACGGTGCTGATGCGCTCGGCGGGCTGCGTCATCAACGACTATGCCGACCGCAATTTTGACGGTCACGTGGAGCGCACCCGGCTGCGCCCCCTGGCCACCGGGGCGGTAACGACCCGCGAGGCCATGGCCCTGGCGGCGGCGTTGTCCGGGGTGGCTTTCCTTCTCATCTTGCCGCTCAACCGGCTGGTGATTTTGCTTTCGGTGCCGGCCTTGTTTCTGGCGGCGAGCTATCCCTTCACCAAGCGCTTCTTCGCCATTCCCCAGGCCTATCTCGGCATTGCCTTCGGCTTCGGCATCCCCATGGCCTTCGCTGCCCTTCTTGGGGAGGTACCGGCACTGGCCTGGGTGATGTTGGTCGCCAACGTCCTGTGGGCCATTGCCTACGACACCGAATACGCAATGGTGGATCGCCCGGATGATCTGAAGATCGGCATCAAGACCTCCGCCATCACCTTCGGCCGCTTCGACGTCGCCGCCGTGATGCTGTGCTACGCCGCCTTTCTTGGGCTCATGGTCTGGGTAGGTCTGGCCGCCGGGCGGGGGGGCGCCTATTTCGTCGGCCTTGTGGCCGCGGCGGGGATCGCCGGCTATCACTGGACCCTCATCCGCCACCGCGAGCGCCCGGCCTGTTTCCGCGCCTTTCGCCACAACAACTGGCTGGGGGCGACGGTCTTCGCGGGCCTGGCGGTGGACTACCTCCTGAGCGCGCCTATCTAGGGCTGCTCAACGGGGCGGCACCCCGCCCCGGTCGCCGTCCCATCGCCGCGCCGATTTTGGGGGGCCGGCCAGTGTCGTTCCTCGTGCAGACTGTGGTGGGCTTGTCGCCTATGCGACAGCCGGCTCGTCGTTCGCCGCGACGAAAAGGGCCGTTGCCAGTGGCGTTTGCGTGAATTTCGGGCTGAATGGCCACCTGGCATGGGGGCTGCTGAAAGGGCATCAACCTGCGCCCGTGGTGGGCGCCGCCTTTCACCTTTCCCAGGAGAAACCCATGCTGCTGAAGGACTACGAGCAACGCGGCTTGCTCATCAATCTCAATTTCATCGAGCCCGCCGGGCCGGGCCTGTTCGGATTTCGTGGAGACATGGTCCTCATCGAGGGCGAGATCGCGGATTCCTCCGGCCGCCGCCGTCCGCCCTCTTCCACTGTCCGCCAGGCGGTGATCCTGGCCGATGGCGAGAAGCTGAAGTTCATCTCCGCCTGGCTGGATGATCTGGCCAAGTTGGAACTCTTTCTCAAGCGCTACGAGTCCGATTTTGCCCCCGACGTGGCGGCGGTGTTCCTCGTGGCCAATATCGGCGATCCCCTCGTGGTGGTCGAAGGCGGGCGGGAGATCGCCCTGGTGCCCCTCCTCGACGGCATGGTCTGGAATGAACTGCTGGACCTGGCGGCCCTGGAAAAGAGCGATCTCAAGGGCCAGTCCAGCGGGCAAAAGATCACCACTGTGGCACAGGCCCTGGCTGGCAACAAGTTCAAAGGCGACCGCATTCCGCTGGCCGCAGCCTTGGAGCGCACCATCGAAGTGGAACTGGAATCCCGCGGGGCGGTGTAATGTCCTGGCCCTGGGGTGACCTTGTGGTTCCCTGGGGCCTTTTGTCCACCGCCAAACAGAACTCCCGGGCCAACGGCGTAGGCATGCGGTGGCCAGGCTTGGCGGGGGGCGGGCGAATCAAACTCGGCCTGTGCCGGCGGGCTTGCCGCGGCAAGTCACGAGGAGCGGCATCAAGAGTCCTGGAAGTCTTCCGATAGAGACGCCAGGGGATTCCGATTTTCACGCTATCGACGGACTCAGGAAGCGAAGCCCCAAGCGGGAGGTTTCGCGTTCATGGCATCCACGATCGGTCGATTTGCTGCGCTGTTTCTCCCAGCGGCGATCATCGTCGGCCTCACGTGTGGCCTGTCCTACCGGTCAGAAGAAGCCCGCATCGTCGGCCAGATGGTTGATCAGTCGAGCGAAAGCCTCCGGCTGGCGCGGGTGCAGTTCATCAATCGCATTGCCCTCCTTGCGAGCGACGCGCGCTATCTGGCCCGGTGCCACGCATTGGACAGCTACCTTGCCAACCCGACGGAACGTTCCAGGGAAGATCTGGAATCTGACTGGCTCGCTTTCGCCGAGTCCCGCGGGATCTATGATCAGGTCCGTCTCCTCGACGAAGCTGGGCAGGAGCAGGCGCGGATCAATTTCGCCGAGTCCAAGGCCGCCCGTGTTCCGAGGTCCGAACTCCAGAATAAGGCCGATCGCTACTACTTCAAGGACTCGATGGCGCTGGAGCCGGGGGCGGTGTATGTCTCGCGCATCGATCTGAACATCGAGCACGGCCAGATCGAGCGACCCCTCAAGCCGATGATGCGGGTGGGAACGTCCGTCGCGGATCGCTCTGGCGCGAAGCGGGGTGTGGTCGTCCTGAACTACCTCGGGCAGGATATCTTGTCCCGGCTGGAACGAACCGGGCGCGGGCGCCTCTGGTGGGTCGACGCCGACGGGTATTGGCTGCGTGGGCCGTCCCCGGAGACCGACTGGGGGTTCATGTTTGGCAAGCACGACCACACCATCCGGGCCGCTTATCCCGGCGCTTGGTCCAGGATGCATGCGGCGGATTCAGGCCAATTCGAGGATTCATCGGGGATCTGGATCTTCGATACGATCCACGTGCTCGATGCCGTGGATAAAGGAGGCGTCCAGCCTGGGTCGGTGCCTTCTTTGGCGCCGGATTCCTGGTTTCTCGTCGCCCACATTTCCCGAGCCAGCCTGTCCGGGGCGTTGGCCGAATCCCGCCTTTTTTACTCAGCCATCACGGCTATCCTCCTGGGATTGATTTTCGCGGGGGCCTATCGCACGGCGCGAGCCATGTCCGTGGAGTCAGCGGCCAGGCGCAGCCTCGAGTCGATGAACCAACTCCTCGAGCAGCGCGTGGCCGACCGGACGCAGGCACTCGCCAGTGAAGTGGAGATCCGTCGCAACAGCGAACAGATGCTCGCCCACCAGGCTTCCCATGATGTTCTGACCGGGCTGGCGAATCGGGATGCGGCGGAACGGTGGTTTGCCGAGCGCGTGAATCAGGGGGCTGCGGACAGCCGGCTGGCGCTCGTCTTCATCGACGTCGATGATTTCAAGCTCGTCAATGATCACCTTGGCCATGCCAACGGCGACGCCCTCCTCAAGTTTCTCGCCAAGCGGTGCGCCCACAATGTGCGGGAAGGGGACCTTCTAGCCCGGTACGGCGGGGATGAATTTCTGTTGCTCCTCAGCCTCTCGGATCGTCCGGCCAGCCTGGAATCGGCTTTGGACCGGCTGCTCGGCTTATTCGATGATCCGATTCATCTCGAGGAATTCGAGATCAAGGTGTCGGCGAGCATGGGGGTGGCAAGATTCCCGGAAGACGCGCCGGACTGGGAGCACCTGCTCAAGGCCGCCGACACCGCCCTCTACGAGGCCAAGCGGGTCGGAAAAGGGCGTCTCCATTTTTATTCGGCCGAGTTGGCCGAGGCCCTCAAGGGCCGGTTCGAACTCACCACGGAACTTCGCGCCGCCATCGCGGAGGGCGGCATCGAGGTCTTTTTCCAACCCAAAATCACCGGGGCCGGTGCATTGACCGGATTCGAAGCCCTGGCTCGCTGGCACTCACCCAGTCTCGGCCCGGTGCCGCCGGATCGCTTCATTGCGGTGGCGGAAGAGACGGGAATGATCATCGAGCTTGGCCGCCACATCCTCCACCGCGCCTGCGAAGAGGCCGCCCGGTGGCAAAAAGAGACCGGCCAGGCATTGACCGTGGCGGTGAATTTGTCTCCCCGCCAACTTCGCGACGAGTTGCTTGGCGAGGTCCAGGACGTCCTCGCCAAGACTGCGCTCCCGCCGAGCTGTCTGGAACTGGAAGTCACGGAAAACCTCCTGATGCAGCATATGGAGCGCACCGTCGCGATCCTTGCGAACCTCCGCGCGATGGGGGTTTCGATCGTCGTCGATGACTTTGGGACTGGATACAGTTCGCTCGCCTATCTGCGCGACCTCCCAATCGATGGCCTCAAGATCGACCGTTCCTTCGTGACGGACTGCCAACTCGAAGGTCAGCACATGGCGATTCCCCATGCCGTGATCTTTCTTGGCAGGACCCTCAAGCTGCGCATCGTGGCCGAGGGCGTCGAACTGGCTAGCCAGTTCGATGTGTTGCGCCGATGCGGCTGCGACGAGTTCCAAGGCTACTGGATCTCCCGGCCGATCCCCGCCGAGCCGGCACGGACGTTCATTGCCGAGGGGTTTCGGCCGGACGACTGGCCAGGGGATGGGTACCTCTGATTCATGGCTGGCAAGCCATGAAAACCGTCCCGAAGGGCCTTCCGCCTACCTTTGGCGGCGTTAGCCAGAGTGGGTCGGGCACTCCCGGAGACGGCGGCCCCTATCCCGCAGCCGCCGGGCGACCGGTCTGCTCCACGAGGTAGGCCAGGGCTCCGGAGAAGGTGGCCAACCTTGACAATCTCTCTGGCCATGCCGATTTCGCGGAAATTCTCGACTGGCTGCGCCCGCTCGCCACCCCGCCGCGCCGCGTCTTCATCACCCACGGCGAACCCGAGGCGGCCGACGCCATGCGCCAGCACGTCGCCGAAACCCTGGGCTGGGAGGTGAGCGTGCCCGACTACCTGGAGCGGGTAGAACTGAGCTGATGAGCGACCCTCAGCCGCCCGCGGTTGCGGGGGGCCGGCGCAAGCCGGCCATGACCTCGATCTCCTCGACGATCTCTTCCTGGCGCAAGCTGTTGCGCTGGCGGCGTAGATTCTGGCTGCCGTCGTCGTCGATGTGGCGCCGCAAGTGCCGCGCATGGCCTCGTGCCAGACGCGATGCTACCTGGCCCGGCTATGGACCCGCATTCGGGCCAAGTGGCAACGCGAAGGAATTCGCCCCAACGGCTTTCGCATCACCGAGCCCCACCACGACGGCACGCCCCATTGGCATGTGTTGCTCTTCATCGAGCCCAGCCTAAGCGCGGCGATGGTGGAGACCGTGCGGTAATACGCCATGGCCGACAGCCCCGACGAACCGGGGGCCATGGAACACCGTTTCCAGGTCGAGAGAATCGACCGCACGAAGGGTTCGGCGACCGGCTATGTGGCGAAGAACATCTCCAAGAATATCGACGCCCACGGGCTCGCCTCGACGGACACGGAGCTGGCGCCCGACACCTTGGCCCAACGGGTGGGTGCCTGGACTTCCACCTGGGGCATTCGCCAATTCCAGCAGATCGGCGGCCCGCCGGTCAGCCTGTGGCGGGAGCTGAGGCGCGCTCCGCAAGTGGCTGAAAATCCCGGCGTGGTGGGAGAACTCGCAGACGCCGCCAATCGGGGGGACTGGCAGCAATTCGTGACCCTGATGGGCGGCCCCACTGTCCCCCGGGCCGCCTTGCCGATTTCGCTGGCGAAACGTCACGACGAGCAGCCCGGCCGCTACGGTGAGCCCATCGGGCTACGTGTAGTCGGGGTCTGCCAGGGCAACGTGGTGTTCACGACCCGGTTCCATACCTGGACCATTACCCAAAGGCCGAAGCGGGAAAACTGTACGCAAACCAAAGGGGGCGAACTGGGGGAAGTTTCCCAGCCGCCCGATGCCGGCCCACGCATTAAGGGTTTGTCCCCTTGGAGTTCTGTCAATAACTGTACGGAGGTGAGAACGGGAAAGAATAGTGGTAGCCCCTCGGCCAATGCTGTGAGTCGCTCCTGTCTACGGCAACGGCCGGTATCGGTCCATCAGCATGCGCAAAGCAAAAGCAGGGCGGGGAGGTCGGAAATGGTCGTCTGCGTACCTCGCGTCACACTTCAGACTTTTTGGGAGCCCACCAGACACTTAAATGGACCTATGAAGATCAGACCGATGAGCGATCAATCCGAATGCTGACCGTGCTCGACCACACTGCTAGACTGCCCCGGCAACGAACTTCCAATTCGCATGTTGCGGGCCAGGGAAATGACAACCACGGAAAGCCAGATCGAACTGGACCTGATCGCCAAGCTGGGCGACCTCAAATACACCTACCGACCGGACATCCGCGACCGCGCCACGCTGGAGGCCAACTTCCGCGAGAAGTTCGAGGCGCTCAACCGTGTGAAGCTCACCGACAGCGAATTCCAGCGCCTGCT
>JAEUNY010000155.1 GCA_016791005.1 Zoogloeaceae bacterium | reverse complement strand
CGTCATCCCACGACGACGGCACGCCTCGCTCACATTGCCCAACACCTCGGCCAATTCCAGCACCGACAGCCGCTGCTTCGCTACCTTCGCCTCTGCATTCATCCCAATTCTCCTTTCGCATATCTTATGTCATGAAAGAAGATTAGGAATACAAGCAAGATATGTCGCTAGAGCGAACCGCCGCGCGCATCCGCCGCGCCCTGCGCGCTCTTCTCACCGCTGTTCTGTTCGCGGCAGCGGGCGCGCTTCTATTCGTTGCCGGTGCGTTTATCCACTCGCTTGGCACCATTGCCGTTTTCCATTGGGGAGCGTTGCTCCAGGTGTGTTTGCTCTTCGCAATATTCGGTGCGATCTTTGGGACGATCGTGGCGTTTGATCGGTCAGCGGATGCACCGTCGTTGCCGTGGCGCTGGATACGAAGGGTTGAGAGTCCTTTGGTTCGCACGGTCCTGTGCGCGTCGTTAGGCTGCCTCGCAGTCGTCGTGATCCAGGCACTCGGCGTAACTCGTTTGCCATTGGCCTGGTTTGGGATCGGCGCGGCCAGCGGGGCTATCTTGGGGTGGTACGGCTGGCGATGGGCGCGGTACGTCGACTTCTAACGTGTGGGCCTGACAGGTCGTAATTGGATTTGCCGCAAATTTGCGCCGACCTATTTTTGACGTGGACGCGGGTACCCGTCGGGCGCGTCAGGCGTCCAATTGCCGACCTCGCTTGAGATAGTGGTTGATTCCGATGCCCAGCCCACACAGCAGCCAGATCCCGAGGGTGATCCAGAGGAAGGTGGCGAGGGAGTCCTGACGGCAGAGGGCGCCGAGGGTGGGTGGGCTGTCGTCACAGCCGAAAGCCAGCACCGCGAACGCGAAGCCCGGCCCCAGGTGCAGGACGGTGAGGCCGTAGATCAGCAGTCTGAGCATGTCCTGCAGTCTCCCGAATCAGGAAGGGCGACAGCGGCGAGGGTCGCGCTGCCGCGAGACCGCATCGTCGCGCAGTCATCCGGGATGCGTCCATCCCGATTGTGGCCGGCCCGTGCGGGCCGATTCGGATTTCTTGGCTGCGGGTCTGGATTCGCCGCCCGCTGTCCGGCGTGGGGCGGGCGGCGAGCGGTCAGGCGGCGCGGGAATGGGCGAGGTGCAGGCGGCCGGCCGCGTCGGGGCCGAGGAAATGGGCGCCCAAGTGGTCGGCGGAGAGTACCAGGAGCATTTTCGCGCCGGGGGGGTGCATGGGGCAGATCATGGCTTCGGCCAGGGCGGCCCGGTCGGAGGCCATGGGCGGCAGGGGCTTTACCAGTTCGGCCGGCACTTCGGGGATTTCGCCGAGTTCGTCGACCAGGAGGCCGAAGGGCGGCCCGTCTTCGCGGCGGATGAGGATGATCTGGGCTTCGGCCGAGATCGGCACCGGGGCGCCGAGCAGACCATCCAGGCGGAAGACCGGAGTGGCCTGGCCCTCGTAGAGCTTGAGGCCGGCAAAGTTGGGCTCGGCCGCGGGGAGCGGGGTGAGACCGGCGGCGTCCACCGCTTCGACGATACGCTCGCTGCACAGCCCCAGCCATTCGTCCCCCACCCGGAAGGTGGCGATCTCCCGATGCGGCCCGTGGCGGGTGTCGTGTTCGAGGGTGGGGCGAGGATGGTCCACCTGCTCAGCGTGGCCGGTGCTGGCGCAGAGGGTCGAGAAGACGAGGGCGATCACGGTGTTGCGGTAGGGATCCCGGGGGCCCTTGAATTCCCGATACCCACTGGAGGCGCGGGCTCCGACAGCATAGAACTGGCCGTCGAGGTCCACCACGTCGCTCCAGCTTTCGCCGGGCGCGAGGTCAAGGCGCTCGGCGGGCAGGGCGAGGGTCTGGCCGCGCTGGAGGCGCTCGTCCGAGCAGGCGACCACGAGGCCGGTGGGAGTCACGAAGGCGGCAAAGCTGCCGGGCAATGGCGCGCCGTCCGGGCCCTTGGGCAGGGTGTCCTGCAACATGGCGGCGAACTGAGGGGCGGCGTCGAAGACGATGCCCACGCCGCCGACTGCCCGTTGGCTTTGGGGCGCCCGGATGGCCGCGCCATAGAGGTAGGTGGGCCGATCGTCGTAAAGCGGGGTGGCGGCGAACTCCGAGACGGCGTAGCCCTGGGAATCCGGCAGGGTGAGGACGGCCCGGGTCCAGTCATCATTGAGGTTCTGGCCCACCCAGGCTTCGCCCTCCGGCCGGGACACCGCCACCACCCGGCCCTGGGTGTCGAAGACCAGGAGCAGGGTGTAGACGGTGTAGAGGTCGTTGATGGCGGCGAGGATCGGTGCGATGCGCACGCCCGCGTCCTGCGAGCGGTGGGCGAGGGCGTCGCGGAAGTCGGCGGTCAGGGCCCACCAGCGGCAGTCGTTGGCCCGCTCGTAAAGGTTGCGGTCCATGATGTCGATGGCCAGGGCGGCCAGGAACGCGCTGTCGGCCAGCGCCGCCCACAGCACGGTGGCCTGCAGGTTGTCGATGGATTGCTGGAAGACATCCTGGGTGCGTTGGCCAGTCTTGCTGATCTCCCACAGCAGGGTCTTGGAAAAGCCGCTGTCGCGGCCCGCCGCGCTGGCCCGGTGACGGACATTGCCGTTCCACACCGAGCGGTTGAGGTCCCGCTGGATCACGGCGGCCTGGGTGGGGATGCCTTTGAGCTCCGGGCCGAAGAGCTTCGAGTGCTGGGTGACGATGTCGAGCACTTGGCGGGGCACGCCTTGGAGATCGGCGGCTTCGTCGCCACCAAAGGCCTGCTGCAGGGGCAGCATGACATGGCCGATCCAGGCGGGGCCGGGGTAACCCTGGTAGCCCTGGCTGCGCCGGCTGACCGCGAGGTATTCCTGCCCGCGAAAGTGCACCACCTGCCAGGGCGCGTCGAGCACAGGGGCGAGGCAGGTGCCGACGGAAATGTGGTCCGGGTCCGAGCTGGTGATCGCCCGCCCGGTCTCATCGAGAAGGGTGACGACGCTCCAGTCGCCGGCGGGAACCAGTTTGCCGAAGATGCCGGCCATCTCGTTTTCGAAGGCGAACACCAGGGCCAGGACGCCGGCTGGCCTGCCGCGCCCATCGGTGACCCGGTAGGCATAGACCAGAGAGGGTTGGCCGGAGGGCAAGAGGTCGATGGGCCCGAAGGTCTCGACGTAGGCGGCCTGGGTGGTGAGGGCCTCGCGGACGAAGGGGTGCCGCGAGACGGCCGCATCCACCCCTCGGTCGAGGCGGGCCACGACCTCGCCGTCGGGATTCAGCAGCACGATGTCCGAATACACCGAGTATTTGGCCACGTATTCGGCAAACCGCGTTTCCAGATTACGGCGGGGCTCGTCGAGTTGGTGGTCGCGGTCGTAGAGCTTGCGCTTGGCCTCGGCGAGGGCGAGAAAGGCGCGGATCTCGCCGTCGGTGGCGAGAAAGCCGATGTCGGCGGTGCGCTCGAAGAGGTTGCGCACCAGGATGTCGATGGCCACCTGGGCGCGGCCGCCCATCTCCTGCACCGTTTTGTGCAGGGTCTCGCCCGCCAACTGATTGATCAGCGACCCGGTGAGGGCGTGGAAGCCCTGACGGGTGGTGCTCATGTCGGTGCCGACGCCGGAGAGCTGGCCAAGCAGGGTCAGGTTGTCCCAATTGCTCTGGAGTTGCTGGAGGGACTCCCGGTAGTCCTCCACTTGTTGCATGTGACGGACCAGGCCCGCCAGGGTGTCGTCGAGGGTGAGATTCTTGTACGTCGCCACGGTAGTCTCGCTGGGGAAGAAACAAATGGGCGGTCAGGCCGCCCTGTCTTCCGTTACGGATGGTGCACAGCAAAGTTGAGGGTGCCGGCGTCATCCCGCCGAGATTAAGAAAACTTCATGGTGCGTTGTGCAGCCGTTGAGACCGTGCGGCGCAAAGTGCTTTCCGACAGCGCGGCAATGCAGGCCGGCTGGTCACCCACACAATGACTCTTACGGAGAAGAACCATGACCAAAGTTTCCGCCCTCAAGCTCAGCGCTGCTGCCCTGGCCACCGTGTTCGCCCTGGGCACCACCGGTGCCTTTGCTGCCGATGACGCCACCGCTGCCGCCGCGCCGGCCAAGACCGCCAAGCACAAAATGGTGAAGAAGCATAAGGCCGCCAAGAAGACCACCAAGGCCGCCAAGCCGGCCGCCGCGCCCGCCAACTAAGCCCGCTGGGTATTGGCCATGCGCCGCCCGACGTGCAATCGTCCGGCGGCGCGTCCGTTTTGGGGGCGCCCGCTGGTTCACTGGCTGGCTGGGTTGATCCTGGTGGGGTCCGGTATGGCCTGGGCCCGCCCGCCCGGTGGGCTCCCCCGCCCGGCCGACGTGCCGGGCAGCGTTCGCTTTGCCCATAGCTACGGCTGGCTTCCCGTCGATGGGCGCCGGGTCGTTCTTTGGGCCGGGGTCGAGGAGCCTTACCTGGTGGACCTCGCCTCAGGTTGTCCCGATGTCCGGGTGGCCAGGGTGGCCGGTGTTACCACCCATCAACGGCGCTTGTCGCCGCGCATCGACGCCTTCGTGGCGGACGACAAGTCCTGTCTGATCGAAAGGATTCAGCCTGCCGGGGGGAGTACACTGCGCGCCCTGGGAGTTCGCCGGGATCAGGCCCGAGACCTGCCTGTGCTGCCCAGGCCAACGCCCGGAAGGAGTCCATGAAAGTCCTGCTTGTCGAGGATGACGTCCATCAGGCCCAGTTCATCACCCGAGGACTGCGGGAGGCCGGCCATCAGGTCGATCAGGCGGCGGACGGCAAGGAGGCTCTGTTCCTCGCCACCACCGAGCATTACGACGCCATCGTGCTGGACCGGATGCTGCCCAAGGTGGATGGCCTCACGGTGTTGCGGACCCTGAGGGTGTCTGGCAATGCGACGCCGGTGTTGATCCTCTCGGCCCTGGCCGAGGTGGATGAACGGGTGACGGGTCTGCAGGCCGGGGGCGACGACTACCTGCCTAAACCCTTCGCGGTGTCCGAGCTAATGGCGCGGCTGGAAGCCCTGCAGCGGCGTGGGCGGGCGGCCGCACCGGGGGTTGAAACCTCCCGCCTGGCGCTGGCCGATCTGGAAATGAACCTCCTGCGCCGCAGCGTCATCCGGGCGGGCAAGCCCATCGAGCTCAAGCCCAAGGAGTTCCGCCTGCTGGAATATCTGCTGCGCCACGCCGACCAGGTGGTGACCCGGACCATGCTCCTGGAGGCGGTGTGGGACTACCACTTCGACCCGCGCACCAACATCATCGACGTGCATATCTCCAACCTGCGGGCCAAGCTCGATCTTCCCGGCCTGCCGCCCCTGATCCACACCGTGCGCGGCGCGGGTTATCGCCTCGGTCTGGGCGACTGAGGGCGCGGTGGGCCTGCAGAGCCCCTTCTTCCGCTTCGCCCTGGCCATGCCGGTGGTCATCGGCGCGATTCTCGCCGCGGTTTTCTACCCCCTCTACCGCCAGGCCGAAGAGCACATCCGTCAGGAAGTCCACGCCGCCATCGAGTTGGAAATCCTCTCCCTCGACGACCATCTCCATGAGAAGGGCCTGGCCGGGCTGGTAGAGGAATTGGGGGACCGGGTGGCCTCGCCGGTGGACCCGGATGCGGTGTACGGCCTCGCCGACCCCCAGGACCGGATCCTCGCCGGCAATCTGTCCGCCTGGCCCGCCGGGCTGACCCATCAGGACGAAGCCTGGTTTCGCATCAAGGATGCGGCGGGCCACAACATCGAGGGCAAGATCTTCGTGCTCTACGGGGGCGAGCGGCTCCTGGTCGGCCGCCGCTCGCCGCTCGCCCCCTTCCGGGAGAGCATGAGCACGCGCCTGGCCTGGTCGGGGGCCCTCACCATCCTCGCCACCGCCCTGATCGTCGGCGCCTTCATGCGACATTTGCATCGCCGCCTGCAGCGCATGGCCGACGAGGCCAAGGTCATCCAGCGCGGCCACCTCTCCCGCCGTCTTTCCCTCAGCCCCCGCCGGGACGAGTTGGACGTCCTGGCGGTGCGCTTCAACCAGGCCTTCGACGAGATCGAGCGGCTGGTGGACGCCACCCGCCACGTTTCCAGTGCCTTGGCCCACGACATGCGCCGCCCTCTCATCCACCTGCGCAACACCCTGGAGGCGGAGCTGGCGGAACTGGCCCCTGGGGCTGATTTGGCTCAGCGCCTCAAGGCACTTCTGGCCCAGACCGACGACCTCCTTGCCACCTTCGCCGCCCTGTTGCGCCTGGCGCGGCTGGAGTCGGGCACCTGGGAAGTGCGCCGTCAGCCCTGTGATCTGGCTGAGATCGCCGAAGACGCGGTGGACCTCTACGCCGCCCAGGCGGAACAGGAGGGGCGCAGCATCACCCTTGCCGGTGGCTCGGCCGTGATCGAGGGGGATCGGGATCTGCTGTTCCAGCTGTTGCAGAATCTGCTGGAAAACGCCCTGCGTCACGGCGCGGGCGAGGTGGAAGTGAGCCTCGGCACCGACGAGGCGTTTGCCCATCTGGTGGTGCGCGATCAAGGCTCCGGGGTCCGCCCCGAGGCCTTACCCCACCTCTTCGATCGCTTCTATCAGGCCGACACAAGCCGGTCGAGCGATCTCGGGAGCGGTATTGGCCTGGCGCTGGTGAAAGGCATCGTCGAAGCCCACGGCGGCCGCGTCAAAGCCGAAAACGCGGATCCGGGATTGCGCGTATCGGTGTGGCTGCCCCGGGGCCGAAAGGCCAATCTGGAGAAATGAATGCGGGCGGGGCCCCACCGTCGGGTGGCGGCTCAAGGCAAATTCATCTGCTTGTAATCTTCCTGTCGCATCCGCGGTGAATCCTTGCAGTTTGTGGCGGCCGACCCTCCATGTGGGTCGGATGGGCCGCCGCGCCTCCGAAAAACTGCCTTGAACCTACCGTTGGAGATTCCCCTATGCGTTCGCGCATTCTGCCCTGGCTGATTAGCTCGGCCATGCTCGTCCCTTGTGGGGCCGCCCAGGCCGATGCCTCGCCCTTCAGTCCTTCGCGAGGCGTTATCAGCCTAGCGGTGTTCGGCGATTCACCCTACGGCACCACCCCCACCGATACTGCCGAATTCGATGCGTCCCCGTCCTTTATCGACGCCATCAACGCGGATCCCGACGTTTCCCTCGTGTTGCACGTCGGCGACATCCACTCGGGTAAGCAGTACTGCACCGAAGCCTACGATCGTTCGGTCTACGAGCTGTGGACAGCCTTCCAGCACCCCCTGATCTACACCCCCGGCGACAACGAATGGACGGATTGCCACAAGACAGGGGAGGGGGGCGGTGCCTACAACATCACGACAGGGCAGATCGACTATAAGACCGATCCGGCCGGCAACCTCATTAACTATGCAGGTGGCGATCCAATTGCCAATCTCGATTTGGTTCGGTCGATTTTCTTCGCCGAGCCCGGTGTGACCCTGGCCGCCCACAAGGTGGTGCTCTCCCAGGCCCAGGCCTTCGATTCGGCTTTCCCGAGCGACGAAAAGTACGTCGAAAACGTCATGTGGGCACAATCGCAGGTGTTGTTCGTGAGTCTCAACGTCCCCGGCGGCTCAAACAACGACGCCGACGCCTGGTACGGGACGCCGACCCTGAGCGCGGCACAGGTCAACGAACGGGAGGAGCGTACCGGCGCCGACCTGCGCTGGCTGGATGCGGCCTTTGACCGAGCGCAAAACCTTGCTGCGAAGGCTATGGTGATCCAGCTTCAAGCCGATATGTGGGACCAGGATGGCAAGGCCGCGAGCCATATCGCCAACTACCAGCCCTTCATCGATCGCATCGCAGCCCGGGCCGTAGCTTTTGGCAAGCCGGTCCTGCTTCTGAATGGCGATTCCCACGCATATCGTTCGGATAATCCCTTGGCGGACAATGCGCCGTGTGTCACGGAGGGTGCCAACGGGAGTACCGTTGCCTGCGGCGACGATGCCTACGACACCCAGGCAGGTAACCGGGCTGCCCTGGGCAAGCCGCCATTTTTTGTTCCGAATTTCCACCGCGTGGTGGTTCACGGCAGCACTTTCCCCCTGGAATGGCTCAAGCTGACCGTCAATCCCCGTGCCAACGCCCCGGCCAGCAGCAACGCCTTTGGGCCCTTCAGCTGGCAGCGCATGACTTTAGAATAATCCGGCGCCCTGCCACGCGTTGAAAGCGGCCCGGGTGGGCCGCTTTTTTGTTCACTTGGGACGCCATGGGTGGCGCCCCGACGAAGTGTTATTTCAGACCCATGCAGTTGGCGTAATAGGTCACCGTGGCGGGCCAGTCGGAGAAGATGCCCAGGATTTTCACCTCCTTGGCCAGGACGTCCAGCGCCTTGAACATGTCGCTATCTTTCTTGATGGCCGCCCCGGTGGGGTCGAAGTCGTAGTAGTAGCCAGCCTGGGCCGCCCCTTGGCGCAGGTCCGCGCGTTCGAAGGTCCAGGTGATGATGGCGAAATCCATGCCCATCAGATCCTTGGCGAATTGCGATGGGACGATGTGGCCTCCCCCATCTACGGCCAGCAGCGCGGGCACTGGCGGGGCAACGATGCGCACCCCCCGTTGCTTGAGCATCTTGAGGTAAGCCATGCGATCCATCGCGTCGTAGGGGGCCTGGATGACGATGTCGTTTTTGTTGGCGTCGTAGTCGATCAGATACACCGCCTGCTTGCCGTATTGAGTGTGGTCGATCCAGTAAAAAATGTCCTCCACGTTGAAAGATTGGGGCCAGGTTTCATTCGGTTTGACGCCGCCGGCCTCCATCTCGTCGGCGAATTTCTGGGCGTAGAGGGCTTGGCTGCCGAAAATGCCATCGACCCGCTCCTGGAAGGTGGCGCTCTTCAGTTCGGGGGTGTGCTTGACGCCAAGTTGCTGATTCATTGCAATACTTTCCTTGAAGGTCACCACCTGGGCGCGCCCCGTGTAGAGGTCGGTGCGCCAGTTGGAGGTGCCGCCCAGGAAGCCTTCCGGCGTGGTCGCGGACGGGTTGCTGGCGTCCATTTTGGCCATCAGGGTCTTGAACTCGTCCAGTTTGAGGTCGCTGGTGCAGCACACGGGCGCTGGATTGGCTCCGACGGGGCCCGTCCAGGGCACCGTGCATTTTTGATTGAGATCGGTGGCCACGATGTTGGTGGTGGTGGCCAGATCACATTCGCTGTGGCGGCAGACCAGTTCGCCATCCTGGGTGAAGGTCACATCACATTCGACGATCCCGGCCCCCATGCGGGCCCCGGCGCGATACGCCACATCGGAATGCTCCGGGAATTGCAGCGCGGCGCCCCGGTGGCCGATGGAAAAGTCGGTGCGGTAAAAGGGACCCTTCTCGCACTGCATAAGGCGGTTTTTGAGGGGGCTCTCGTCCATGCCCTCGACGAGGTAAAAAGGGCGCGGTCCGAGCTGGACGGTGGCGTCGTTGCGCGCTTCTGCGCGCTCACGGCCGCCGTCGGCTAGGACGGGTAGGGCAATCAGGGTCGAGTAGACCAAAGCGATGGGTAGTGCCATCCGAGGGGGCAATCGCATAAAAATCTCCAGGGAACAGTCAAAGGAAGGGGGTATGTCCCGACCCTAATTTGGGC
This sequence comes from Zoogloeaceae bacterium, assembly GCA_016791005.1. Classification (GTDB taxonomy): domain Bacteria; phylum Pseudomonadota; class Gammaproteobacteria; order Burkholderiales; family Rhodocyclaceae; genus JAEUNX01. The sequence goes on along the minus strand of JAEUNY010000155.1, from coordinate 29,213 downwards.
CGCCATGGTGACGGGCCGATGGCAGGAATTTTTCCGTTCCTTGACGTCTGCAAAACGCGGCGGCGATTCCCGCAGACGCGAGGCCGGCGTTGCCCTGACGACGGGTGACCGCCGCCTTGCGCCGCAAGAGCGGCTACCATGCGGCCTCCCGTTCTGCAGGAGCCGCCTCATGAAGCGCACCGACCTGGAAAAACTCCGGGGTCTCAAGATCAACAACACCCTTAAACAGGGCCTCACCGCGGGTCGATTTGGCGCCGAGGCCGGCCAGCCCCTCGACCGCCGGGCCCAGCGCAAGCTGGATCAGGAGAAGGGTCTGGTACCCTTCGCCGTGAAGATCCCCGCCGATCTGGCCACCCGCCTGCGGGATCGGGCCGAGGCGGGCGGCCTGGACCTCAACACCCTGGTGGGGGAGCTGCTGGAAAAGGGGCTGGCCGCCGCCTCGACAAGGGCGATTCCCGAGTAACACCGGCATGCCCGGCCGGGCGACAGCGGCGGCCCGTGATCGAGCGGAACCTGTCCTTCGTTGGGCTGCGGCGGCGACAAGGAGCGCAAGCCCATGCAAATCTGCCTTTTCAACCTGAGGCAAGCCGCCATCCTTGTCCTCGACGAGGCCGGCCCCGAGTACTTCAACCGGGCCGGCGGGGTGGCGCTGAGGGAGCCCCGCGCCCGCGGCTTCCTGGTGCCGATTTGTGACGATCCGCCTCCCGGCCAGGCGCAGGTCGGGCTGCCCCAACGCCTGGGGGCAGCCACCCGCAACCGGGTCGGCATCGGCGCCCCGGAGGCGCGGCAGCTCAATGGTTTGCTGCGGGAGATTTCCTCCAGCGACCTGTACGAGGTGGATGGGGCCAAGCTGGATCAATCGATGGAGGGGTGGGTCTTCGTGGAGGTCTATCCCCAAGGCCCCTTCAGCCACTTTGGCGCCGGCCCCGCCTTCAAGGCGGTGCTGACCTGGCCCAACGGTGCCTAGCCGGCGTCCACCGGGACAATTCGCACATACCAACGCCCCCTGCCATGCCGCCGCCCACCGCCTTCATTTCCGCAACCCCCGCGCTCGCCTCCCTCGACATCCAGCGCTCGGTGGATTTCTTCGCCAGCCACCTGGGCTTCTCCGTGCTCCATGCTGAGCAGGGGGTGTATGGCATCGTCGGGCAGGGCGGGGTGCAGGTGCACTTCTGGGCCTGCGCCGACCGCAAGATCGCCGAGGCCACCAGCTGCCGCCTGCAGGTCGCGGGGATCGCCGAGCTCTATGCCCGCTGCAGCGAACAGGGCATCGTCCATCCCCGCGCGACCCTCACCGACACGCCGTGGGGCACGTGGGAGTTCGCCATTCTTGATCCCGATGGCAACCTGGTCACCTTTCACGAACCGAGCCAGCCCTGAGCGCCGTGCTCCCCGCCAGCAGGTTCCGCGCCATGCCCGGCTGCTCCCGTAATTCGGGGCGGGGCGCGCCCACTACTCCCTGATCGGCTGAACCTCGACCGGATTGATCTTGACCGGTTCGGTTTTGGGCGGATCGGACGGCGCGGTGGCGGCCCGCACCCCTGCGGCAGTCACATCCACCGCGGCCCCGGCCACCGACACCCCGGCCACCGACACCCCGGCCTCGACCACCGTCGCCGTTACGGATACCGTGGCCGCCACCACCGTCACTGTCGCATCGGCCACCGCCAGCACCGAGCAGCCACTTGCCAGCGCCACGGCCACCAGGGCGGCCAGGCAGCCCGCCGCTGTCGGCTTCGCCTTCATCCCGCAGCCCCCTGGGCCGCCAGCAGCGTCCGGAAAAGAGGAGATCCCCGCGTCAGCTCCGCCACCGTCCCCACCTCCACCACCCGCCCGGCCTCCATCAGGATGACCCGGTCGAAGCGTTCCAGGAGATGCAGGCGATGCACCGAGGAGACCACGCAGGCGTCCTGGAAGTGGGCGAAGATTCGCTGGTAGAGGCGGCCTTCGGTTTCCGGGTCGAGGCTGCTGGTGGGTTCGTCCAGGAGCACCAGGGCGCTGCCCTCGGCGGCCAGCGTCCCGCGCGCCAGGGCCAGGCGTTGGCGCTGGCCTCCGGACCAGTTGGCGCCACCCTCCGCCACCGGGCTGGCCAGCCCCTGCGGCTGGGCGGCGATGAAGTCCTCGGCGCAGGCGGCGCGCACCGCACCGTCGATGCGGGGCGCATCAGCCTCGGCACCCAGGAGCAGGTTCTCGGCCAGCGTCCCTTCGAATATCTCGGCTTGCTGGGGGATCAGGGTGGCTTCCCGGCGCAGGCTGCCCACCGGGTCCGGTAGGGCTTCGTCGTCGAGCCACACCTGGCCATCGGCGGGAGCCTCAAGGCCGGCCAGCACCCGCATCAGGGTGGTTTTGCCAGCGCCGCTGGGGCCGATCAGGGCGTAGCGCAGGCCGCGCTCCAGGGTCAGGTGGACGTCGGCGAGGGCAGGCCGCTCATCATGGGCGGCATGAAAGTGGCGGACCCCATCCAGCCGCATCGCCCGCCAGGGGCTGGCCAGCGGGGCGTCGGGCTGCACCGCCTGGGGGGCGCCCAGCACCGGCAGGGCGGCGGCGTAATCGGCCTGCTGGCGGGCGAGGGACTGGAAGTGGGAGGCAATGGCGGTGATCACCCCGCCCGCCTGCTGGGAGTATTCATAGACCATGAACACCTTGCCCAGGGCGACGCCGCCGGCCACCGCCGCGGTGGCGGCCGAGGATTCGAGCCAGGCGTAGAGCCCCACCAGCACGCACCACAGCAGGCTGGAGAGGAGATCCACCGTGGCCCACTTCGCTTCGTTGAGCACGATGTTGCGGCGGAGCGGCTCGAAGGAGGCGGCCAGGCGTTCCGCCACCAGGGCCGCCACGCCCTTGCCCCGGCGCAGGGCGGTGATGCTGAAGACGTTGCCCAGGGCATCCACCAGGGCTGCGCCGTAGCGGCGGGAGGCGTGATTCTCCGCCACCGCCAGGCCCATCATGCGGCGATCGAAAAGCAGGATGATCCCGCCCAGCAGGCCGTAGCCCAGCACCGCCACCATCCCTACCACTGGCGAGATCAGCCACAGGGCGATCACCGGCCCCACCAGCCGCACGGCGTTCTGCAGGTAGATGAACTGGCTCTGGGCGAAGTCGTAGAGGGCGCCGGTGCTCTGCTGCACCCGGTGCAGGGTCTCCCCTGAATGGTGGCGCTGGTGCCAGGCCAGCGGCGCGGCGAAGAGCCGCTCCACCAGGAGGCCCGAGAGCCGTTCCCGCACCTTGAGGGCGACGTTGCGCTCCAGGATGCGCCCCGGCCCGTGCAGCGCCCAACTCGCCACGGTGGCAGCAAACACCAGGGCCAGCCATTTGCCCGCCGTGCCGACCCCCTCCAGGCCGCCGCCCTGGATGGCGTCGATGGCCTGGCCCGCCAGCCACGGCACGGCCAGCTTGAAGAGCTGGGAGGCCAGGAGCATGGCGAAGGCGCCGAGAATGAGATGCCGAACGCCGGCAGCGTGATGCCACAGGGCGGCGTAGAGACGGGGCAAGGAAACGGGACGGTCGAGGGGGGCGCTCACGCAGGCCTCCGGGGCCAAGATGGCGCGATTGTGCCGCATTCCCGCCCAGCGCCGGGGCTTGCTCGCGGGAAGCCGGCGAGGCACTCTCAGGCCGTGTCCGCGCCGAACGCCTCGCCCCGCGTGCTGGCCCTCATCCCGCCGATGACTCAGCTCAACACGCCCTACCCCTCCACCGCTTACCTGACGGGATTCCTGCGCTCCCGCGGGGTAGCGGCCTTTCAGGCCGATCTCGCGCTGGGCCTGGTGCTGCGCCTCTTTGCCCCGGCCGGGCTGGACGCTTTGCGTGAAGCCGCCCAGGCCCTGCCGGCCAAACGGCGGGGAGCGGCGACGCGGGTCTTTCTGGAGCACTTCGCGGCCTATCGCGCGGCGATGGCGCCGACCCTGGCCTTCCTGCAGGGGCGCGACCCGACCCTGGCCCACCGCATCGCCGGCCGCAGCTTTCTGCCCGAGGGGCCCCGCTTTGCCAGCCTCGACGAGTACATCGACCCGGAGGGCGGCGACCCCCTGGCCTGGGCCTTTGGTGCCCTCGGCGTGCAGGACCGGGCACGGCATTTCGCCACCCTCTTCCTCGACGATGTGGCCGATGTGCTGCGCGAGGCCGCCGACCCGCGCTTCGAATTCGTGCGCTACGCCGAGTCCCTCGCCCTCTCCCAGGCGAGCTTCGACCCCCTGGCGGAGGCCCTGGCGGCGCCGCCGACCTGGGTCGATCACGTCCTGGCTACGCTGACCGTCGAGGCCCTCGCCCATCACTTGCCGGACGTGGTGCTGATCTCGGTGCCTTTCCCTGGGTCAGTGTATGGGGCGTTTCGCATCGCCCAGGCGGTCAAGGCCGCCCGGCCGGACGTTACGACCGTGCTGGGCGGGGGCTATGTGAACACCGAGTTGCGGGAACTGGCCGAGCCGCGGGTCTTCGATTATTTCGATTTCGTCACCCTGGATGCCGGCGAGCGTCCCCTGCTGGCGCTGCTGGAGCACCTCGCCGGAAAACGCAGCGCCGGGCGCCTGGTGCGGACCTTTCGCCGCGACGACCCAGGGGAAAAGGGCGGCGGCATGCGCTACGAAAATTTCCCGGAACCGGACATTCCCTTTGAGGAGGTGGGCACACCCACCTGGGATGGTCTGCCCTTGGGGGCCTACCTGTCGCTGCTGGACATGCTCAACCCCATGCACCGGCTGTGGTCGGACGGGCGCTGGAACAAGCTCACCGTGGCCCACGGCTGCTACTGGAAGAAGTGCAGCTTCTGCGATGTGGGCCTGGACTACATAGCCCGCTTCGAAGCGGCCAGCGCCAAGACCCTGGTGGATCGCATCGAGGCCGTGGTGGCGGAGACCGGCCAGACCGGCTTCCACTTCGTGGATGAAGCTGCACCGCCCAAGGCGCTGCGGGCCCTGGCGGCGGAGCTGAAAGCCCGCGGGCGGGCCATCTCCTGGTGGGGGAACGTGCGCTTTGAAAAGTCCTTCACCCCGGAGCTGTGCCAGGAACTCTCCGAGTCCGGCTGCATCGCGATTTCCGGTGGGCTGGAGGTGGCTTCCGACCGGCTGTTGAAGCTGATGCAGAAGGGCGTGTCGGTGGAGCAGGTGGCGCGGGTCACCCGCGCCTTCACCGACGCGGGGATCCTGGTCCATGCCTACCTGATGTACGGCTTTCCCACTCAGACCGTGCAGGACACCGTGGACGCCCTGGAGTACGTGCGCCAACTTTTCGCCGAGGGCTGCATCCAGTCCGGCTTCTTTCACCGCTTCGCCTGCACCGTGCATTCGCCGGTTGGCCTCAACCCCAGCGAATACGGCGTGACCCTCCAGCCCCTGCCGCCGGGCGGCTTCGCCCGCAACGACGTCGGTTTCATCGACCCCACCGGCGTGGATCATGACGCCCTGGGCCGTGCCCTCAACAAGGCGCTCTACAACTACATGCACGGGCTGGGGCTGGATCAGGATGTGCGAAGCTGGTTCGAGCAGCGCGTGCCCCGCCCGACCGTGCCGCGCCGCTTCATCGCCCGGGCGCTTGGGGGAGCGGGGACGCCGGGGCAAGGCCGGCCGCCGAGTTGAGGCGGGTGCCCCCCGGCGTTGGGTCTGACCTCCTGGCGTCCCTCGAATGCATCCTGTCCCTGGGCGTGGTCCTCGCAGTTCTTTGCGTTGCGGATTGTGGGCGACGGGGACCGAGATCTGGCGCCGGGGGAAGTGGATGGACGATTTTCCCCGCAATGCAGCAGGCAAGGCCCTCAAGGGGGAGATGCGAAGCCCGAACTGGGTGCCGTCTGGGGGCCGGACAGTCTAAAGCAGGGGAACTCCCGCCCCCTGCCAGGGTGTCGCCCGGCCCGGACTCACTGCGGCCCACCTTCCTGGTGGACCGGTCTATACTGCAACGCTCAATTCCAATTTTTGGCGAAAAAGCAAGGCAAAAGCCCCTTTTCGCGTCATGGTTTGTTGCGTGACAACACGAATTCTGGTCATCGATGACGATGCCCTGATCCGGGAGATGTTTCGCTTCTACCTGGATCAGCAGGGCCATGCGGTCACGGCGCTCGGTAGCGGGGCGGCCGCGGTGGAGCATTGCCGGCAATCGCCGCCGGACTTGGTGCTGTGCGACCTCCGCATGCCGGGCATGGACGGGCTGACCGTTTTGCGGGAAATCCATGCGGCGGTGCCGGGGCTCCCGCTGATCATGATCTCTGGCACCGGGGACATGGCCGACGCCATCAGCGCCCTGAAGCTTGGCGCTGCCGACTTCCTCACCAAACCCATCGAGGATTTCGCGGTCCTGGACCACGCAGTGGGCAAGGCCCTGGAGCGGGCCCGGCTGGAGGCCGAAAACCGCGCTTACCGGGCGAGCCTGGAGGCCGCCAATGGTCGCCTGACCGCCACCCTGCGCCAGCTGGAGGCTGACGAGGAGCACGGGCGGCAGATCCAGTTTGCCCTGCTTCCTGCCAGCCCCGCCCATTTCGGCGGTTTTGAGCTGACCCGCTTCATCGCCCCATCGTCCTTCCTGAGCGGGGATTTCGTCGATTACTTCAGCATCGATGGCGACCGCTTTGGCTTTTACATGGCCGACGTGGCGGGCCACGGCGTGCCGTCGGCGGTGATTACGGTGCTCCTCAAGGGCGCGGTGGGGCGCTACCTGGAGAACCATCGCCGTTACGGCGACACCACCATCACCTCGCCGGCGGACCTGCTGCGGGCTCTCAACGAGGAGTTCCTCGCCGCCCGCTACGGCAAACATCTCACGATGTTTTACGGGGTGATCAACATCGCCGGCGGCCGCCTCACCTGTGCCAACGCGGGCCAGTATCCGTATCCGATGATCGCCGATGGCGACGGTCTGCGGGAGGTCGGTGGTCGCAGCGCGCCCGTCGGGCTTTTCGAGGGGGCGGAGTATCGCTCCGAGGAATTCGGCTTCGATGGCGACAGTGCCTTGCGCCTCTTTTCCGACGGCGCCCTGGAACTGGTCGGCATGCCGACCCTTTCGGAGCGCAAGTCGGTCCTGCAGACGTTGGCGGCGGATCGTGGCCTCGACGCCGAGGGGCTGGCGGCCAGGCTGGGAGTGTGGGATAAGGCACACCGCCCGGACGACGTGAGCGTCCTTTCCCTGAGAGGCATTGTTCCATCATGACCGACGACGGCCAGATTCTCTACGCCCGCAGTGGGGACGATTGGGTCCTGCGGGTCGAGGGGCCCTTGCGCTACACCAATGCCAGTTCCGTCGATCGTTTCATCGACCGGCTGTTCAATGATGCCCGGCCGACGAGCGTGAGCGTGGATCTCAACGGCGCGACGACGATCGATAGCACGGGGATCGGGCTCCTGGCCAAGATCGCCCGGGGCTTGGCCCGAGCGGACGGCGCGCGCCCGGTCGTCTTTTCGGCCAACCCTGAAATCAACGAGCTGCTGACCAGCGTGTGTCTCGATGACGTGTGCTGCATCGTCCCGTCCGGGGCGGGCATGGCGCCGGGTGAGGTGGCCGCGATACCCGTCGTTCCCGTGGAGGAGCGGGTGCTTGCCCGCACCATCGCCGACGCCCATCGTCTGTTGTGCGAGTTGAGCGAGGACAACCGGGTCCAGTTCCAGCAGGTCGTCGAAGCCTTCGACCGGGAGGCCGGCCGCGTCCCATGAATGACCGTCCCTCCTCCGCCCTGCTCAACGAAATCTCTCGCCTGAACGACGAGCTGGCGCAGGCCAAGGCATTGGAATTGCGGGCCCGGGACCTCCTGGAGGCGGCGCCGGATGCCATCGTGGTGGTGGACCGTTCCGGGCGGATCGTGCTGGTCAATAGTCAGACGGAGAAGCTGTTCGGATATGCCCGTGCCGATCTCATCGGCCAGGCGATCGAGATGCTGGTGCCCGAGACCCATCGCGGCCGTCATGTCGGCCAGCGCGACGCCTTCATCGCCCACCCGTCGGTGCGGCCGATGGGCAGCGCCAAGGATCTCTCAGGCCGCCGCAGGGATGGCAGCGAGGTTCCGGTGGAGATCAGTCTCAGCCCCCTCCACACCTCCGAGGGCGTGTTCATTTCGGCGGCAATTCGCGATATCAGCGAGCGGCGGGAAGTGCAGGAGGCGCTGCGCCTGGCGCGGGACGAATTGGAGGTTCGGGTTCGCGAGCGGACCGAGGCCCTGGAGGCGGCCAACCTGGCCCTGCGGGCCGAGATGGCAGACCGGCGCCAGGCTGAGCAGGCCTTGTTCCAGGCCCAGAAGATGGAGGCCGTGGGTCAACTCACCGGCGGCGTCGCCCATGACTTCAACAACCTGCTGACAGTGGTGATGGGCAACCTGCAGATTCTTGCCCTGCGGATGAACGCCGATCCCGTGGGCGGCGAATTGGTGCAGTCCGCCCTGCGGGCGGGCAAGCGGGGGGCCGACCTCAATCGCACCCTCCTGGCGTTTTCGCGCAAGCAGCGTCTCGCGCCGGCGCCCGTGGATCTGGGCGAGCTGGTTTCCAATCTCGCCGGCATGCTGCGCCGGACTTTGAGCGAGCGGATCGACATTCAGCTTCGGGTGGCGCCGGGATTGCCTCCGGCCTTGGCGGATCCGGCCCAACTGGAAACCGCGCTGCTCAACTTGGGGGTCAATGCCCGGGATGCCATGCCGGAGGGCGGTACGCTGACCCTTGAGGTCGCCGCCGCAGTGTTTGATGATCCGCGGGTGGAGCGGGATTGGGGTCTGCCGCCTGGGCGCTACCTGCTGCTCGCCGTCTCCGACACCGGGAGCGGCATGGCGCCGGAGGTCCTGGCGCGAGCGTTCGAGCCCTTTTACACCACCAAGGGCGTGGGCCAGGGGAGCGGCCTTGGCCTCGCGATGGTGTATGGCTTCGTCAAGCAATCCAATGGCCACGTCAAGATCTACAGCGAGCTGGGCCGGGGCACGACGGTCAAGATCTTTCTGCCCCAGAGCGGGGCCGAGCTTGGGGTTTCTCCCGCGGCCGGTCTGGGCGCCGCGGCGCCGACCGGTCGAGAGACGGTGTTGGTGGTCGAGGATGAACCCGATGTGCGCGCCCTCGCCTGCCGGGTGCTGGGAGGACTGGGCTACCGGATTCTGGCAGCACCGGATGGCCCCTCGGCCCTGGAGATCCTCCGGGAGTCACCGGAGGTGGCCCTGCTATTTACCGATGTGGTGTTGCCGGGGGCGATGACCGGTCCGCGTCTGGCGGCCGCCGCCCAGGCCGAGCGACCCGAACTGAAGGTGCTTTATGCTTCGGGGTACACCGGCAACGCTTCATCGACCCAGGAGCCCTTCGTGGACGTGGCAAGGCTGATCAGCAAGCCCTACGATATCGGCGATCTGGCGGCCCGGGTGCGGGAGGCCATCGACGAGCCCGACGCGGAGGACCATGGCTAATCCGCCCCGGCCGTTTCTCGTGGCTTGCCTTTGCGCGGCCTGGTGCGGAACGTGCCGGGATTACCGTCAGATCTTCGATGCCCTGGCCGCTCGCAGTCCCCAAGCCGATTTTGTGTGGGTGGATGTCGAGGACGACGCGGACTGGCTGGGAGATCTCGACGTCGAGAACTTTCCTACCCTGGTGATCCAGCGTGACGAGGACATTCTGTTCCATGGCGTCGTCCTGCCCCAACCTGGGATCATCGAACGGCTGGTGAGCAGCCACCTGGACACCCCCGGGGCCCCTCAGGCCGCAGGCCCGGAGTGGAACATTCGGGCGGCGCTCCGCGAGCACCACGGCGAGTAACGCGCGGCGGCCTCTACGGGTGCTGACGAATCCCAATTTGCGAGGTGGCTGATTTTGGCTTCATCTTCCGTCAGATATGACAATCACGAGGACGAATGGCAACGCGTGCTGGCTGATGATGATCGTCGGCGGGTGGGGGAAACCTGGTTCGATACGGGTACCTTGGATGCGTGGCGCCATGCCCGCATGCGTGCCCCGGTGACGGCCTTCATCGAGCAGGATCCCGAAGCCAGTTGGGTGACCATCGGTGACGGGCGTTATGGCACGGACGCCAACTTCCTGCTCCGATCCGGCGCTCGGTCGGTGCATTGCACGGATATCTCCGATACTTTGCTGCGGATCGGCCACGACCGCGGTTTCATCCAGTCCTACTCCGCTCAGAATGCGGAATCCCTGCAGTTCGCAGACGAATCCTTCGATTACGTCTATTGCAAGGAGGCCTTGCACCATTTCCCGAGACCCTATCTGGCCCTTCACGAAATGTTCAGGGTGGCGAGAAGGGCCGTGATCCTCACGGAGCCACGGGATCAATCGGCGGAGCAGGCCCCGCTGGGCTTCATTTTGCGAGGGCTTAAAGGGATGCTCGGAAGGACGGTCCCCGGCCATACCTTCGAATCGGTGGGGAACTATGTCTATTCGATTGCCGAGCGGGATCTTGAAAAATTTCTCCTGGGCATGCACCACCGGAATGTGGCCTTCACCGGTTGCAACGACATTCACCTGCCCGGGGTGGAGTTCGTGCCAGAGGTGCCAAGCACGCCGTCCCAAAGGAAGCTCAAGGCTCGATTGCTACGGCGCATCGCCCTGGCGGACCTGTTATGTCGGCTCGGGTTGGCAAAGACCGCGTTGCTCACTGCAGCGCTTTTCAAGTCGGTCCCGTCTGGGAAATTGTCGCAGGCTCTGGCGAGCCGGGGCTGGGTAGTCAGGCAACTCCCGGCCAATCCTTATTTGGAACAGGTATCGGAACAGCCGCCCAAGACTCATGGCGGTTGAGGGGTTCGGGGCCTGGGCTCACGCCATGAGGCGCACCAGGGGCGATTCGGCCATCAGGGCGATTTGTTCGCGTAGGGCGAGAATCTGGTCCTGCCAGTAGCGGGGGCTGGCAAACCAGGGAAAGGCGGCGGGAAACGCGGGATCGGCCCAGCGCCGGGCGAGCCAGGCGGAGTAGTGGAGCAGGCGCAGGGTGCGGAGTGCCTCGACGAGATGCAGTTCGCGGGGGTCGAGCCGGGCGAAGCACTCGTAGCCTTCGAGGACGGTATCGAGCTGGCGCGCCATGGCGTGCTCGTCGCCGGAAAGCAACATCCACAGATCCTGAATCGCCGGACCGTTCAGGGTGTCGTCGAAGTCTACGAAGTGCGGTCCGGCGTCGGTCCACAGCACATTGCCGGCGTGGCAGTCACCATGCAGGCGAATCACGCTGACGCCGCCAGCGCGTTCAAAGCATTGGCGGACGGCCTCCAGGGCCTGTTCGCTGACGCTGGCGTAGGCGTCCAGGAGTTCGGGCGGAACCCAGCTTCCGGCCAGCACGAAGGCTCTGGGCTCCTCGCCGAAGCGGACCGGGTCCAGATGCAGGCGATGGGCGTGGGGGTGGCGGCGGCCGACCTGATGAATTCGGCCCAGCAGCCGGCCCATCCAGCGCAGGCAGTCGGGATCGTCGAGTTCCGGGGCGCGCCCGCCCCGGCGGGGAAAGACCGCGACGGGATAGACGCCGGAGCGGTGGAGGGTCCGTCCGGCCAGAGTCAGAGGGGGGACGACCGGCAGGTCCTCCTCGGCCAGCTCGGCGAGAAAGCCATGCTCTTCCAGGATGGCCGCCTCGGACCAGCGACCGGGACGATAGAACTTGGCGACGCAGAAACGGGCCGCGGGATCGTCGGCGTCCACGCCCACCTGCCAGACGCGGTTTTCATAGCTGTTCAGGGCCAGCAGGCGGCCATCGCAGGGAATGCCCAGCCCTTCGAGGGCGGAGAGGATGCAATCCGGGGTGAGGGCGGAAAACGGTGTGTCGTCGGCGGCGGACATGAAAGGAGCTGATCGGCTGGGCCGCACAGCCTAGCTGATTCGCCGTCAGGGCGCAGCGGCGGATCGTAATTCGGCCTTGTTCAACGGCACCACTGCTGTTCGCAGGGCACGCCGTCGCCGTTGCCATCCATTTTTACGCCCGGACAGTGGCGCAGGAAAAAAGTGGCTTCCTCGCAGGAGGTCATCTGGGAGCAGTAGATCCGCCCATCGCAACGGTAAGTGGCCACCGGGTCGGTGGCGGGCTCGGATGCGGCCTGGGCGTTGGTCACGGGCCGGGGCACGGAGGCGGAACGAAGCGCTGCCGGGCCGTAGTAGTACCACAGCCCGCCGAGGACCGCGGCGATGACGAAAAGCTTCTTCATTTATGACTTGCGGGTAGCGGCGACGATGTCGCGAGATTAACCCGAAAGGGTTCCGGTGGGGCGCCTTTTCGAGCAAACCTTCGCCATCTCCCTAAGCGCGCAGACACCCGCTAGGATAGCGTTATGAACCCCGCCCGCCCGTTCATCAGGACACCCTTATGACCCGCCCCCAGACGCCTTTTCCGTTCCCGGACGTGACCATGCTGGGGCAGATCTTCACGCCGCCGCCGGTGGTGCGGGCGATGGTGGCGTTGCGTCAGAATCCTGGCTCGGTGCTGGAGCCGGCCTGCGGCGATGGCGCTTTTTTCGAGGCTTTGCGGGGGGCTGTGGGCATCGAGATCGACCCGGCCTACTGCCCCGCTGGCTCGTTGAATCAAGACTTCTTCGCCTACCCGGAGAAGGAAAAGTTCGACACGGTGATCGGCAACCCGCCCTATGTGCGCTTCCAGGACATCCCGCCGTCGACCCGGCGTCTGCTCGCCAGCGACCTCCTGGACAAACGCTCCAATCTCTACCTGTTCTTCATCGAGAAGGCGGTGCGTCACCTGCGCCCTGGTGGGGAGCTGATCTTCATCACGCCGCGGGATTTCCTCAAGTCCACCGGTGCGGTGCGGCTCAACCACTGGTTGTTCGAGCGCGGGACCATCACCCACGCGCTGGAACTTGGGGATGCGCGGATCTTCCACGGGGCGGTGCCCAACTGCCTGATCTGGCGCTTTGAGTTGGATAACCTGTCTCGCAACGCGGCCTGGGCCGAGGCGCGGGTGGGTGACGATCTCAACGCGTTCTTGGCGTCGCCGCCCTGGCAATACCGCCGCTTTGCCGAGTTTGGCGGTCATTTGATGTTCGTGCGGGGCGACTATCCGCTCCGCTTTGCCGACGTGGCCTCGGTCAAGGTCGGGGCGGTGTCGGGCGCCGACGAGCTTTACGCGAGCGACGCCCACGGTAATCGGGATTTCGTCTATTCCGCGACCCGCAAGACTGGCCAGACCCGGCGGATGTTGTGGGTCGATCCGGAGGATCCGCCCCCGGAGATTCTGCTGCCCCACAAGGCGCGCCTCATTGGCCGCAAGGTGCGGGCTTTCGATGAAAGCAACTGGTGGCAGTGGGGGCGGGGTTACCCCCTCAATGAGCGGCCCCGGGTGTATGTGAACGGGAAGACGCGGGCCGGCCGGCCATTCTTCCTGCATCCCAGCCCCCATTTTGACGGCGGGGTCCTGGCCATTTTTCCCCACCGGGCGGACATAGACCTGGCCACCTTTCGCGACGCGCTCAACGAAGTGGATTGGGCGGACCTGGGATTCGTCTGCGACGGCCGACACCTCTTCACGCAACGCAGTCTGGAACAGACGCCCCTACCGGCCAGCTTCCGCGCTTTTCTGCCGGACCCGTCGCAGGCCCAGGAGGCCACCGCGGAGTGAGGTTTGGCGCAGGGCCCCGGACCTTGGCTACAATGGGCTACAAACGCGCAGGGACGCCATGATCGGCCTTTTCCTCATCACCCACGGCACGCTGGGTGAATCCATGCTTCAATGCGCTTGCCATGTGCTCAACAAGCGACCACCCCAGATGGCGCAGTTGGGGGTGGCGGCCCAGGATGATCCGCTGGACCTGCTGCCCGTGGCGCAGCAGATGGTGGGTTGGACCGACAAGGGCGCTGGGACGCTGGTGCTGACCGACCTTTTCGGTGCGACCCCGAGCAACATCGCCACCAAGTTGATCGAGCCGGGCCGGGTGGAGGTCATCGCAGGACTGAATCTGCCGATGTTGATGCGGGCGCTCACGTATCGGGATCGGGATATGACCACGCTCATCCAGCGCGCCGTATCGGGTGGCTGTGAAGGCGTATTGCATGTGAGGCGGTAGACGATGGCCAGGCTGGATGTGGAAATCATCAATAAGTTGGGGTTGCATGCCCGCGCATCGGCCAAGTTGACCCAGACCGCCAGCGCGTACCCCTGCGACGTCTGGTTGGAGCGCAATGGGCGCCGGGTCAATGCCAAGAGCATCATGGGGGTGATGATGCTCGCCGCGGCGCGGGGGGCGGTGGTGACCATCGAAACCGATGGCGCCGAGGCCGACGCGGCCATGGACGCGCTGGTGGCGCTCATCGCCGACAAGTTCGGCGAAGGGGAGTAGGCCGTGGGCCGCGCTCCCACCTTCGGCATCGAGCGGCCCAGGCCGCCGGCTCCAGGCTGACCCGTCATGCCCTTCACTCTGCACGGCCTCCCGGTTTCTCAAGGCATCGCCATCGGCCATGCCCACATCGTGTCCCATGCTCTGCTCGAGGTGAATCACTACCACGTGGCGGACCGGCACCTCCTCGAGGAGCTGGCGCGCTTCGACGACGCCCTGGCCACGGTGCGCAAGGATCTGGAAGAGCTGAAAGCCGTGACCTCCTCCGGCGGTCAGGGCCACAACGAAGTCACCGCCTTCGTCGAATTGCAGATCATGCTGCTCGCCGACCCGATGCTCGCCGATGCCTCGCGGGCGCTGATCAGCGAGCGCCATTGCAACGCCGAGTGGGCCCTGGTCCAGCAGATGGAGCAGCTGGTCGAGCAATTCGAGGAGATCGAGGACGCCTACCTGCGGGAGCGCAAGGCCGACGTGGTGCAGGTGGTGGAGCGGCTGGTCAAGGTGCTGCTGGGCCAGCCGGGACGCCTGCCAGCGCGCCGGCGGGACGGCCTGGGGACCATCGTTGTCGCCCACGACCTGTCGCCCGCCGACACCATCGGCTTTCGCGACCACAACATCTCCGGCTTCGTGACCGACGTCGGCGGGCCCACCAGCCACACCGCCATCGTCGCCCGCAGCCTGCGTATTCCGGCGGTGGTGGCTCTTCATCATGTCCGCCACCTGGTGGAGGAGGACGAGCTCCTCATCATTGATGGTACCCGCGGCATCCTCATCGTCGGCCCGACGCCGGAAATCGTCGACGAGTACCGCCTGCGTAAGACCGAGCTGGAGCTGGAGCGCTCCAAGCTCAATCGCCTGAAGGACAACCGCGCCACGACCCTCGACGGCGAGGACATCCTGCTCCTCGCCAACATCGAAGGCCCTAAGGACGCGGTGGCGGTGAAGGCGGCGAACGCCGACGGCGTCGGGCTCTTCCGCACCGAGTTCCTCTTCATGGGTCGGGACGAGTTGCCCGACGAGGACGAACAATTTGAGGCCTACCGCTCGGTGCTCAAGTCCATGGGCACCCGCCCGGTGACCATCCGCACCTTCGACGTGGGGGCCGACAAGGCCCTCAACGGGGTGCAGGCCCGCTTCGAGCCGAATCCTGCGCTGGGCCTGCGGGCCATCCGCTATTCCCTGGCGGAACCGCAGATGTTCATGACCCAGTTGCGGGCCCTGCTGCGGGCCTCCTCCTACGGGCGGCTGAAGATCATGATTCCCATGCTCTCCCACGCCCATGAGATCGACCAGAGCTTGAACCTTATCGATCGGGCGAAGGGGGAATTGCGCGCCGAGCGGGTGAAGTTTGACGAGCGCCTGGAGGTGGGGGGCATGGTGGAAGTTCCCGCCGCCGCCTTGGCTCTGGGGATGTTCGTTCGCCGTCTGGCCTTCCTGTCCATCGGGACCAACGACCTGATCCAATACACCCTGGCCATCGACCGTTCCGACGAAGCGGTGGCCCACCTCTACGACCCGCTCCACCCGGCGGTGTTGAAGCTCATCAGCGGCACCATCCAGGTCGGCGCCCGGTTCAGCCTGCCGGTCTCGGTGTGTGGCGAAATGGCTGGCGATCCCGCCTTCACCCACCTCCTGCTGGGCATGGGCCTGCGCCAGTTTTCCATGCATCCCTCCAAGATTCTCGAGGTGAAGCAGCAGGTGCTGCGGGCGGATCTGACCGAGTTGGCGCCCCGGGTCCAGCGCATCCTCAAGATGGACGAACCGGCCCGTCTGCGGGAGGCGGTGGAGCGCCTGGGCGGCTGAGGGGAGCCGCGCCGCATTTGACAAGCGGCCGACGGCCGGCTAAGTTCCGCACCCATCGGCGCCGATTTGACCACCAGCTTGCGGGCGCCTTAAAAATACGGCTAAAGCGAGGGCAACCCAGTCCGCGCCACCTAGCCGGCTGGGTTTTTCGTTTTTCAGGTTTCGATGATCGCACCTCAATCCGTCGGCCGCGTGACGCCCCAGGTGGCCCATTTCGCTGAACCCCTGACCCTGCGCAGCGGTGGGGTGCTCCCGGCCTACGATCTGGTCTATGAGACCTACGGGCAGCTCAACGCCGGGGCCAGCAACGCGGTCCTGGTCTGCCACGCGCTGTCGGGTTCCCATCACGTTGCGGGCCATTACGATGATGCCGCCAGCGTCGGCTGGTGGGACAACCTGGTGGGCCCAGGCAAGCCGCTGGACACCCGCAAGTTCTTCGTCGTGGGGGTCAATAACCTGGGCAGTTGTTATGGGAGCACCGGCCCCAAGGCCACCAATCCGGACACCGGCCAGCCCTGGGGGGCGGAATTTCCCTTCGTCACGGTGGAAGACTGGGTGGCGACCCAGGCCCGCCTCGCCGATCGGCTGGGCATTCGCCAGTTTGCCGCCGTGATGGGGGGGAGTCTCGGGGGCATGCAGGCCATGTCCTGGACGCTCCAGTATCCGGAGCGGATCCGCCACGCCCTGGTGATTGCGGCGGCGCCCCGCTTGTCAGCGGAGAATATCGCCTTCAATGAAGTCGCCCGCCAGGCCATCCTCACGGATCCGGATTTCCACGGGGGTGACTATTACCGCCACGGCGTCGTGCCGGCCCGGGGTTTGCGACTGGCGCGGATGGTGGGCCACATTACTTACCTCTCCGACGACGCCATGGCGGCGAAATTCGGCCGCAGCCTGCGTCATGGGAAGGCGGTGTACCACTACGACGTCGAGTTCGAGATCGAGTCCTACCTGCGCCATCAGGGCGACAAATTCGCCGGCTTTTTCGATGCGAATACCTACCTGCTGACCACCAAGGCCCTGGATTATTTCGACCCGGCCTTTGAGCACGGCGGCAGCCTCGCGGCGGCCCTGGCGCGGGCCGAGGCCGAATTTCTCGTGGTGTCCTTCACCACCGACTGGCGCTTCTCGCCCGAGCGGTCGCGGGAGATCGTTCGCGCCCTGGTGCACAACCGGCGGCCGGTCAGCTACGCCGAGATCGACTGCCCCGCCGGGCATGATTCCTTTTTGCTCGACGATGCCGATTATCACGGCGTGTTACGGGCGTATTTCGACCGCATCGAGGTCTAGCATGACGTCCCGGTACCCGCTTCGTCCCCGCTATTCCAGCCTGCCACGCCCGGCGCGACGGGAGGCCTGAGCATGCGTTACGATCGTTTCGACTTCGACGTCATCACCGAGTGGATCAGCCCCGGCGAGCGGGTGCTCGACCTGGGCTGCGGCGACGGGGCCTTGCTGCGCCACCTCACCGCCGCCCGGCAGATTCAGGGCTGGGGGGTGGAAAAGGACATCGAGCGGGTGCGGGCCTGCATCGCCAATGGCGTGAACGTGCTCCACCTCGATCTCGACCAGGGACTATCCGGGTTCGAAAACGGCTTTTTCGACCACGTGATCATGAGCTTTTCCCTGCAGGCGATGCACAACACCCAGGGGATTTTGGCGGAGATGTTGCGGGTGGGCCGGGAGGCGGTGGTGAGCTTCCCCAACTTTGCCTACTGGCGTCACCGTCAGTCCATTCTCAATGGCCGCATGCCGGTGTCCGACAGTCTGCCCCACCAGTGGTACAACACCCCCAACGTGCGCTTCTTCACCATCGCCGATTTCGAGGCTCTGTGTGAGATGGACGACATCGTGATCCACGAGCGCCTGGCCTTCGACGAAGGCAAGGTGGTGCTGGAAGAGCCGAATTTCCTCGCCAGTGCCGCCCTCTACCGCCTCGGGCGGCGGGGCCTCAGCCGACCATAAAGCCCGGCACGTCCACCGCAACCACCGGGCGCCCGAGCACGGTGAAGGTGGCGGCGGCGAAGCGGCGGGCCCAGGGGGTGCCGGTGGCGAAGCGGGCCTCGCCGCCATATTTGGCGACGTTGAGGATCATATCCACGGCCAGTATCTTGCCCATGGGGTTGCTCGGCGTGCATTCCAGGGCTTCGAATTCCTCTGCCAGCCACGCCCGCGCGGTGTCGGGCGTGAAGCCCTTCAGATCCTCCGCGTGGAGGGTGATTTCGTACTCTCGGTCTTCACCAAAGGTCACGATGACGACGGGGGTCATGGTGGGCCGCCTTCCGAACTGGTCACGTCGGGTCAATTTTTGGGCGAACGCCGCCGGGGCGCAAGGAACGTATCCAATTGTGATCGCAGGGCTCAGTGGGGGCCGACCGCCAGGTCGTACAGGATCGTCTGCTCCCGTTCGGCGAGGTCGACGATGCGCCGGTCGAGGAGGCCTTCGGCGGCAAGGTGGCGAAGGTGGTCGAGGATGGCATCCGGGCCGAGGCGACCCCGGTAGGGCCGGTCCTGGGCCATGGCCTGGAAGACGTCGCTCACCGACAGGATCCGTGTTTCTAGCGGGAGGTCAGCGTCCTTGAGGCCGAACGGGTAGCCGGTTCCGAGCAGGTTCTCATGGTGGGTGGCCGCCCACAGCGCCACCGGCGTTTCGGGAAAGACCCGGGAGAGAATGCGGAAGGTGTCGTAGCTGTGGCGGCAGATCACGGCGCGTTCGGCCGGGGTGAGGCGCCCCGGCTTGTCGATGATCTCGTCGGGTACCCGGAGCTTGCCGATGTCGTGGAGCAGGCCGGCCATCTCGATCATGTCCAGGGCATCCCCCTCGCCCCCCAGGGCCGCGTAGAGGTGCCGGGCGAGGGTGGCGACCCGCATGGAGTGGTCATGGGTGAAGTGGCTTTTGGCATCCACCACCCGGGCGAAGAGCCGGGCCATGGACACGACATCGCCGTTGGAGAGTTCCCGGATCGGCGCCGCGCGGGGATAGGTTTCCAGGTACTCGAGAAGATAGTACGGGTCCATGGCGAGCCAAAACGCCTCGCGCCGGGCGGCGTCGGCAAAGGCCGCGACGAGGCCTGGTTCGAACAGGGAGCCGGCGTGCTCCTGGATGGTGTGAATGATCTGATCCCGCACGCATAACACGTCCCGATCGGTGGAGACTGCCGTAAGGCAGGGGGCCTGAAGCACATCCACCCGGTCGGCAAGGAAGAGGAGGTTCGCTTCCAGGCGACGCTCCGCTGGCAGGGGGACATCCTTCAACTGGCGCCAATCGGTGTGATGCCAGCGCACGGCGTCGATGAATTCCGCCAGGGGCGGACAATCCCGCAGGTAGTCGGCGCCGCGTAGGCAATGGGCCTCCGCACCCTCCCACACTAGGCTGGCGGTGAGATTGCGGTGTTCGGCTGCCCGCGATACCCCGCAGTCATGGAGCATGCCTGCGTAAAACATGAACGTCTGGCGGTCGGTGTCCCAGCCGGCCTGACGGGCGATGGCCTCGGCCATGAGGGCGACCCGCTTGCCGTGCTGAATCTCATCGATGCCAACGAAATCCAGCACGCTGGTGAGAGCGCAGATGGTGCGATGGGTGTCGATCTTCATGGCGGAAATCGAAACAAGGGAAATTCTGTAACGGCTGTGACCCCCCTCATTTCAACGCCCTCTGGAATAATGCGTGAGCTTTTCACGCCTCCGCCCCCATTCCGTGTCTTCCTCCACCGCTCCCTGGCTCGGCGCCCTGCTCAACCGCCGCATGCTGATTTGCATCTTCACCGGCTTTGCCTCCGGCCTGCCTCTGTATCTGCTGCTCAATCTGGTTCCGGCCTGGCTGAAGACCGAGGGGCTCTCCCTCAAGGCCATCGGTGCCTTCGCCCTGATCCAGTTTCCCTACACCTGGAAGTTCCTGTGGGCGCCCTTCCTCGATCGCTACGCCCTGCCCTGGCTCGGTCGTCGGCGAGGCTGGATGTTGGCGACTCAGCTGGGTTTGATCGGCGCCATTGCCTGGCTGGGCCGGCTGTCGCCCAATGCCGACCTGCCCCTCGTGGTGGGGCTCACGGTGGTCCTGGCCTTCCTCTCCGCCACCCAGGATATCGTCCTGGACGCCTTTCGCCGCGAGTTGCTGCCCGACGTGGAACTGGGCCTGGGTAACGCCATTCACGTGAACGCTTACCGAATCGCGGGGCTGGTACCGGGGTCGCTGTCGCTGATCCTGGCGGACCATCTGCCCTGGGAACAGGTTTTTCTCATCACGGCCTTGTTCATGGTCCCTGGGGCCGCCATGACCCTGATGTCCCGCGAGCCCTCCGCCGCCGCCCGAGCGCCGCGCACTCTGCGGGAGGCCGTGGTCGAGCCTTTTCATGAATTCTTCCACCGCCATGGCCTGCGCGAAGCCCTGTACGTCCTCGCCTTCATTTTTCTCTACAAGCTGGGCGATTCCTTGTGTACAGCGTTGGCGACGCCCTTCTATCTCGACATGGGGTATTCGAAGACGGAGATCGGCCTCATCGCCAAGAATGCCGGCCTGTGGCCCAGCGTGATCGGTGGCTTGCTGGGTGGATTGTGGATGGTGAAGCTCGGCATCAATCGCGCCCTGTGGTTGTTCGGGGTCGTTCAGATCGTGTCCATCCTCGGCTTTGCCTGGCTGGCCTGGCAGGGGGCCGCGCCCTCGGATCCGGCGCGCTTGGTGGCCCTGGCCGTGGTGATCGGCCTGGAGGCCCTGGGCGTGGGGCTGGGCACCACCGCCTTCGTCGCCTACATGGCCCGCACCACGCACCCGTCATACACGGCGACCCAGCTTGCCTTGTTTACCAGCCTGATGGCCATGCCGCGTACCTTCATCAACGCCACTGCCGGGGCCCTGGTGGAGGGCCTGGGATGGTTCGGATTCTTCAATCTCTGCTTCGTGCTGGCCATCCCGGGCATGCTCTTGCTCTTCAAGGTGGCGCCCTGGCAGGAGCCGGCGGCGGAGCGCGCCTGATGGGCCTGGACACCGTGGAGTTCACCTTGCTCGTGGAAGACCGATTCGGCCTCAAGCTGGACGATGCAGCCCTGGACTCCGTCCGTACGGTGGGCGAGTTGGCCGACCTGTTGCATGCCCGCCTCAACCCCCCCGGCGACCCGCCGGGACCGGACCCGGTGATGGTTTTTGGGATCTTGGAAGATTTGCTGGTGACCCATTTTCGGGTGCCGCGCGACCGCATTTCGACCGAGGCCAGGTTTGTCGCTGATCTCGGACTGCAATGATGACCGCCGTGTCCTCCTCATGCCCAGCCGCCGATCTCATGGAGGCGGCCCGGCGGCTCTCCGCGGAACTGGCCGGCCTGACCTTTTCGGACCCCGTCAGCCACGTCTACAACCCCCTGGAGTACGCATGGTCGGTTCATGCTGAGTACCTCCGGCGTTATGGCGACGGAACCCGCCGCGTGGTCTTCCTTGGCATGAACCCGGGGCCGTTCGGCATGGTGCAGACCGGGGTTCCCTTTGGCGAGGTGGGCGCGGTGCGGGACTGGCTGGGTCTGGCGGGTCCGGTGGCTAAGCCCGCGTGGGAAAACCCGAAGCGCCCGGTGGAAGGCTTTGCCTGCGGGCGCTCCGAGGTCAGCGGTCGCCGTCTTTGGGGCCTGTTTTCCCAGCGCTTTGGCACGGCGGAGGCCTTTTTTGCCGGGCATTTCGTCGCCAATTACTGTCCCCTGGCCTTCTTTGACGGCGGTCGCAACCTCACGCCGGACAAGCTTACCGCGGCCGAGGCCGCGCCGCTCCTCGCCGCCTGCGATGTCCACCTGCTGCGCCTGGTGGACGCCCTCCAGCCCGAGTGGTTGATCGGGATCGGCGCCTGGGCGGAGCAGCGCGCGCAGGCCGTCATCGGGAACCGGCCCGTCCGCATCGGGCGGATCCTCCATCCCAGCCCCGCCAGCCCGGCGGCCAACCGGGGTTGGGATGGGGCCGCCACCCGCCAGCTGGAGGCCCTCGGCGTATGGTGAAGCCCCAGCCGGCGCGCCATTGGGGCTATGATCCCCTCCTCACCTGCCTACCCTAACGAGAACAGCCATGGATTCGACCAGCATGCTCAAGGCGCGCAATTTTCCTTCTGCCCATGACGAAGCCGTCGCCCAGCAACCGATCCACCGCTACGAAGGGCCGGAGAGCGCCTACCGCATGGCCTTTGCCGACAACGCCTTCCTGCTGCGGGAGGAACTGCGTCCGGTGCGGGTCCAGCTCGAGCTGATGAAGCCGGAGTTGATTCAGCAGGACCAGGGGGTCGAGTCCACCATCGTGGTTTTTGGCAGTGCGCGCCTGTTGCCCGGCGACATCGCCGCGGAGCGCCTGGCCGAGGTCCGCCAGGGGGGCGACGCGGCGGCGATCAAGCGCGCCGAGCGCCAGGTGGAATTGTCCCGCTACTACGAGGAAGCCCGGCGTTTCGGCGAGCTGGTCACCCGTGAGGCCCACGCCCTGGGCGAGCCTGTGATCATCTCCACTGGCGGCGGGCCCGGGATCATGGAGGCCGGCAATCGGGGCGCCTTCGAGGCTGGCGGCCGCAGCATGGGGATGAACATCTACCTGCCCTTTGAGCAGGCGCCCAATCCCTACATCACCCCCGAGCTGTGCTTCCAGTTCCACTACTTCGCCATCCGCAAGATGCATTTCCTCATGCGGGCGGTGGCGCTGGTGAGCTTCCCGGGCGGCTTCGGCACCCTGGACGAGCTCTTCGAGGTCCTCACCCTGGCCCAGACGGGCAAGATCCGCCGGCGGCCGATCCTCCTGTTTGGCAAGGAGTTCTGGACCCGCCTGATCGATTTCAACGTTCTTATCGAAGACGGCCTCATCAACGCCGCCGACGTGGAGCTTTTTCACTACGTTGATACCGCCGAGGAAGCCTGGGAGGCGATCAAGCTGGCCTACGCCACCGACAATCCGGACGCTACGGCCCGCCAGACCCGCTAACCCCGGGCCGGGTCATGCGGATCGGCATCGACCTGGGGGGGACCAAGATCGAGGCCATCGCGCTGGCCGAGGATGGGGCGGTTCTCGACCGGCGGCGGGTCGCGACTCCGCAGGGTGACTACCCGGCGACTGTGGCAGCGGTGGCGCGTCTGGTCGCCGACGTCGAAACGGCGACCGGCCAGCGCGGCAGCGTCGGTGTCGGCACGCCGGGGGCCTTGTCCCGGGCCACGGGCCGGATCAAGAACGCCAATTCCACCTGCCTGAACGGCCAGCCCCTGCGGGAGGATCTGGCGTCGGCCTTCGGCCGTCCGGTGAGGATGGCCAATGACGCCAACTGCTTCGCCTTGTCCGAGGCGGTGGATGGGGCTGCGGCCGGGGCGGAGGTCGTCTTCGGCGTGATTCTCGGCACCGGGGTGGGGGGTGGCATCGTCGTCCGCGGCCAAGCCCTGACTGGGGCCAACGCCATTGCCGGCGAATGGGGCCACAACCCGCTTCCCCAGCCCGCGGGGGACGACCTGCCCCTGCCCCCCTGCTACTGCGGCCGGTCGGGGTGCATCGAAAACTATCTGTCCGGGCCGGGGATGGCGGCGGATCACCAACGTCACACCGGCCAGCAGCGCTTAGCACACGACATCGCCGCGGCCGCCGCCCGGGAGCCGGCCTGCGCTGCCACCCTTGCGCGCTATGCCGAGCGCCTCGCCCGCGCCCTGGCGGGGGTCATCAATCTCCTCGACCCCGACGTCATCGTCCTCGGTGGCGGCCTCTCCAACGTCGAGCGGTGGTACGTCGAGGTGCCGCGCTTGTGGCAGGCCCATGTGTTCTCGGACCGAGTGGATACCCGGTTGGTGCGTCACCACCATGGGGACAGTTCGGGGGTGCGGGGTGCGGCTTGGCTGTGGGGTTCCAACGCCTGAGCACCGGGCTGCGGCCTTCGGGTGTACGCCTGGGGGTTGGCTCGCTACCATTTAAGCAGAACAACGGTGGGGAGCGATCAACGGTGACGAAGATTGTCCGATGGGCGCTGTGCATGGCGGCAGGGCTGGCAAGCGTGGGGATCGCGTCGGCCCAGGAGGGGGCCGCGCCTCTGGATCCCGTCCAGGTGGAGGCGCGGCGCGCCTATGCCAACCGCTTGCTCCTCGACAAGCTGGGCGATCAGACCTATCTCGTGCAGCTAGAAAAGGAGTTCCGCCTAGCCCAGGAACTCGAGGGCGCTCTGCGAACCCTTCGGCAGCAGATTCTGATGGCGGTGCAGAGCGGTTCCCTGAGCCAGGTGGAGGTTGATATTGCCACAGCCGCCCTGGCGGAAGCCCAGATCGGCGGGCAGGCGGCTGCGGCCGCCCTCCAGGCGGGACGCCTACGTTATTTGGCTCGCTTCGGCGCCGCCTTCGATACGGCCGCAAAGGCACTGCCCTGGGCCGAGCGCTGGCCCCAGGAGGAGACAGGATTCCTGGCCGCAGTGGCCGATGCCGATCGTGCCGAAGCGCAGATTGCCTGGGGGCGGGCCCAGCGTGCGCGTACTGTGGTGGGCCTCCAGCAGACCCGTGTCCAGGCACTGGTTGAGGTGGTGAAGGCGGACGAGCGCCGCTTCGCCGTTGGCCGGACGAGCCTTGAAAGCCTCCTGGCGGCGCACCGGGCCGCTCGGCGCGCCCAAGGGGATTTGGCTGCTGCTGAGCGGGAGGTGCGCCTTGCCCAGGCGGCGGTGGTGTCAGGGATGGGCCGCTTGGACGAGAGCGATTTGGCGCCAGTCGCGCGCCGCGGGTGGGCAGTCGATCCCGACGCGCCGGGGCGGGCCGACCCGCCTGCGCCCCCTGCCAAACCCGCCAAGCCGGCGAAACCCGTCACGGGAACATCGGGTCAGGTCAAACCCCGTCCCGCCGACGACCCGCTCGTTGTGGGGGAAATGCCTCGGGTCGATCCTGCCCCGGCTGCGGCCGCCAGCGGACCTTTGCCGAGCGGCGATTGGGCCGCCAACGAAGGCCAGCCACCCGGAAAAGCCTGTCCCGACGATCCGCCGGGTCTGCCCACGGCCCGTATCCACGGCTTGCCGGTGTTCGATCCCGGTCCGCCCTCTTCGGAGGAAAAGATTCCTCACCGCCTGCTCCGGGCGGACTCGGGGGCGACGACCCTGGGCGACGTGGCGCGGCGAATGGTCGCCGCCCTGGACGAGGCACGCTACGAGTACAGCTTTCTCGCGGTGGGCACCCAGGGGTTCGCGCTGGTGACGCGAATGGAGCAGTTTCGCCCGGATGGCGCCCCCAGCCCCGCCCGCTGGAGCCGGGAGCCGCCTCGGGTGGGCGAGCTGGGGCTGATGGAGTTCATCCAGGCCCTGTTCCGTGCGCCACCGGGTCAGTACCGGGTGATCGCGCTGGTGGTTTCCGACGAGGCCCGGGAGCGCGGCGGCGCGGATCGCGGCGAGGGGCGCTTTGACGCCTTGTTCGACTGTGGCGCCAACCGGCTGCCCCAGGCCCTGGCGGTGGTGCCCTTCACGGCCAACACCCGGGCGGACGCCCTGGTCTACGAGTTCGCCAAGCCGTCCGCGAACGCCCGGGCATCGCTGGTGGAGCATCCCCGCCGCGATGCCCATTTCCATTTGGTGAAGGCCGGGATCTGGGACGCGCTCAATGGCGAATGAGGGCGTGAGCCATCCTGTGACGTCCCGAGCCGGCCCGGCGTGACGCGGGTCTTCATCAGTTATCGGCGGGGCGACACCGGGCCCGAGGCCGGCCGCCTGGCTGACGCTCTGCAACAGCGCCTGGGCAAGGGCGCGGTGTTCCGGGATCTCGCGGCGATCCATCCAGGCGACGATTTCGAGACGGCCTTGGCCGAGGCCCTGGGCCAGTGTCGGCAGGCGCTGGTGCTGATCGGCCCCGGGTGGGTCGCAGAGGTGCAGCGGCGTGCGGCGGAATCGGAAAAGGATTTCGTCCACATGGAGGTGGCCGCCGCCCTAGGGCGGCCGGTGCGGGTGATCCCCGTTTTGTTGCGGGAGGCGGCGGTGCCGCGTGCCGAGGATTTGCCACCGGATCTGGCGGCCCTGGCCCGTCGCCAGGTCTTCCGTCTGCGCGACGAGGCCTGGGAGGCGGATGTGGATCGCCTGGTGGCGGCCTTGGGACGCCCCTACCGTTGGGCGTTGCTGGCCGTGCGCGCCGGGGCGGCGCTGGCGCTGTCCGTCCTGGCGGTCCGCTTCGCCTTGCCTGAGGCCAGCATTGGTGAAGGGCGCCTCATCCTGGGGGGGCTGCTCCTGGCCTATGGGGCGGGAGAAGGGGCCTGGGCCTGGCGGTCCCGCCGAGGCGGGCGGGACTGAGGCGGCCGATCAGGTCCCTTGGCGGCGGCGCCCCAGGGCCAGGGCACCCAGGCCCAGGCCAGCAAGGGCCAGCGTGCCGGGCTCGGGGATGGAGGGCGGGGTGTCGGGGTTGCTCACCGTGAGGGTGGAGCGGTTCAGGGTCATCGCGTAGTCCACCGCCGTGGTGCCCACGTTGATATCGATCTTCACCATGAGGCCGGTGGCGATGTCGTCAAAAAGGCTGGACGACAGATCGAAGACCGTGCTGCTTCCCGACGGCGGACCGTTGAGATATCCCAGTACGATCCATCCCAGATCGTCATCAAAGACGGATACGCGATCCTGTTCCGGGGGGACGGCATCGAACTCGACGTCCAGGGCATCGATGGTGAGGGTGGCGCTCTGGAAGGAATCCAGGATGGGCGCATGGCTCCATTCCAGGGTGGTGTCGCTGTAGTAGTAGCCGCCAAAAGCAGGTCCGCTGTTCACGATGTCGGTGATCGTGTCGGCGTGGGCCGCCGCGGCGGTAACGATGCCCGCGGCGGCAAGGAGGAGCTGGGTCGTTTTCATGGTGTGAGCCTCTCTGGGGTATGCGGTGAGGATCAAACCACGGGTGACATACTTCTTCAAGGCGGA
Organism: Zoogloeaceae bacterium; assembly: GCA_016791005.1. Classification (GTDB taxonomy): domain Bacteria; phylum Pseudomonadota; class Gammaproteobacteria; order Burkholderiales; family Rhodocyclaceae; genus JAEUNX01. Next base: position 2,349 of record JAEUNY010000155.1, on the reverse strand, counting down.
ATCTCGGTGCAGTACGCGAGTGGGCACCGGGAGCGGCGACTTTGGCCCGCACAATTCACCTTCAGTGCCTCCTCCCCGCGTTCCCAAAGTCAAGAAATTCAAGACATTTGGAGACAAATGCCGCCATCCGGACTATTACCAAAACAGAATATTCTGGACGCTCGGCGACTTGTGATCGTCAACAAAAAGCGAGGGGTGGAAGATGCCGCGGAGAATCGGAAAATGGTCGTCACTGGGGGCCGCTGTGGCGATGACGTTGGTGGGCGCCTCGCACGCCTGGGCCCAGGCTTTGAACGATTGGACCGTGAGCATCCCAAGCACTTACGGCCACATGGTCGCAGTGGACGGAGCGAACAACGCTCTGGTGGTGGGGTCGGTGCCCTTCGCCACGATTCTGGTGGCGAAATACGGTCCGACGGGCACGCTGATCTGGCAGCGCGAATTCGATAATCCCGGCACCCGCGAGCAGGGTAACTGGATCGCCGTCGATGGGTCCGGTAATGCGATTGTGGTGGGCCGCCTGGTGGCGGGGTCGAGCAACGATCCAGCGGGCCTGGTAGTCCTCAAATACGACCCGGATGGCAACCTCCTTTGGCAGGACGTCCTGCCGGGGGCCTTTGCCTATGCCCACCGCGCACTCGTGGATGCCGAGGGTCACGTGTATGTGCTCGGCCGGGCCTGGGAGACCAATGCGTCGGGCAACACCACCCATGACCTGGTGACGATCCGCTATTCCGCTGCCGGGGTGCGGGAATGGACGCGGTATTTTGGCGCCTCGGACACGTCGGTGGATGCCCCTGCCGCGATGGCCCTGACGCCCACCGGGAACGTGATCGTGACCGGCGGCGCGGTGGGAAGCCTGTTGTTTGCGGCCTACGACCCCGCCGGGAACACCTTGTGGACCAAGACCGTCCCTGGCGTCACCGCCGCGATGGATGTCCAGGTTGCCCCAAACGGAGACTTCTACGCGGTGGGGGGCAGCGTTGCCAGCGATGGCGCGACGCAGATGCTGGTGATCAAGCACGCCGCCGATTTCACCGAGCTGTGGCGCAAGAATTACCCCCAAGCCCGCTATGGTCAGCGCCTCGCCCTCGACGGGCTGGGGAATCCGGTGGTGACCGGCATGATCAATCCGGGGGGCGGCTACTTCAACTGGGTCACCACCAAACTCGACCCGGCCGGGAACGTGCTGTGGAGCCGGGGTTACGACCTCCATGGCTATAACGACGAGACCCCCGGCGCCATTGCCATCGGTGCCGACAACGCTATCTATGTGACCGGTCAGGGCGGCCCTGGGCCGGCCAGCGGCAACCTCAGCTATTTGCGCCAGGTGACGGTCAAATACCGGGCCGACGGCGCCCAGGAGTGGGCCAACGCCACGTTCTCCAGCGTGCGGGGCGTGGGGGTTGCATTGGGCAGCGACAACGCGGTGTATGTGGTGGGCGAGTCGCCCCTGCGTCTGACCCATTTCCGCCAGACGGGGATCCTCGACACCATGGGCGCCGTCTATGCCCAGGCGAGCCCGGTCTCTGGCCCTGCTCCCCTGGCGGTGAATTTCACCTCGCAGCTGGTGGATCTCTTCAGCACCTCGGGTGCTTACTACTGGACTTTTGGGGATGGGGCCACCTCGGCCGAGGCCAACCCAGTCCATAGCTACGGGGCCGGGGCCTTCACTGCGACCTTGAACTGGTATGCCGGGGAGAGCGTGTATTCCGCCGCGCCGATCAGCGTGAGCGCCAGTCCGGTCGTCATCGCGCCGACCCCGACCGGGCTGACTTTGGCGTCAAGCTCCGTGGTCGGTGGGCGCAGTACCCAGGGGAAAGTGACGGTTTCGGCCAATAGCGGGGTGGTGGTCCAACTCGCGAGCGGCAATCCGTCCCTCGTCAAGCTCCCGGCCAGCGTTCAGATCCCCGTCGGGGCGAGCAGCGCCAGCTTCAAGATCAGCACCTCCCGGGTCCGGGCCACCACGGCGGTGCCCATTACCGCCAGCGCCAATGGCGGCAGTGCCACGGCGACCCTGACTCTGACGCGCTGACGCCTGCGGAGGAGCTAGCCGTCCGCGCCGGTCGACGAGGGCGCCCGGCCGGCCTCCAGCAGAAAGCGCGGGAAGACCAGCGGCCCGCCTCCGGGGGGGCGCCAGGGCGTGTCCATCCCGCCCAGTTCGCCCAGGTAGGGGGCGGCGATGGCCATCACCCGGCGGTGGTCCAGGTCTTCCGCCTCGACCACACCGGCCAAGGGGTGCTCCAGGGCCCAGACCAGGGCGCCGAGGACGCCCGCCGCCACCTGCAGGCTGGTGGCGTTGTTGTCGGGGGCGCAGCGGCGCGCTTCGGCGAGACTGAGGCGGGAGCC
>JAEUNY010000092.1 GCA_016791005.1 Zoogloeaceae bacterium | reverse complement strand
CCCCACCAGGGCCAGCGTCCGGCCCGGGGCGATCTCGAGATCGACACCATCCACGGCCCGCACCGCGCCGCCCTGGCGCTGCAAAAGCCCACGCCGAATGGGGAAATGCACTGTCAGGCCGCGAACGTCCAGTACCGGATGACGCGCCGCCGGGCGATCCGCCCCGGCGGGCAGCGGATCGGCAAAGGCCGAACCCGGTGGGCGGGGCTGTCCATCGGTGTAAAGGTGGCAGCGCACAGCCTGGCCTTCCTCACGTCGGTACCAAACCGGCGCTTCGCTGCGGCAGCGGGGCATGACCTGGGGGCAACGGTCGGCAAAGCGACAGCCTGGCAAGTCTGCATCCAGCGCAGGAACCCGACCGCCCAGCGCGACGAGGGGCGCCCCCCGCCCCTGGCGTCGAGGCAGGGCGCCGAACAAGGCCCGGGAATAGGGGTGAAGCGGTTGAGCGAAAAAGCCGCTCCGGGGCCCGGTCTCGATGATCTCGCCGGCGTACATCACGCCCACCCGGTCGGCCATGCGGGCCACGACCCCCAGATCGTGGGTGATCAGCAGCATCCCCATCCCTGCCTCCGCCTGGAGGGCGGCCAGGAGATCGAGCACCTGGGCCTGGATGGTCACATCCAGGGCGGTCGTGGGTTCATCAGCGATGAGGAGCTTGGGCTGCGGAGCGAGGGCCATGGCGATCATCACCCGCTGTTTCATCCCGCCCGACAGCTGGAAAGAGTAGCCCGAGAGTCGGCTCGCCGGGTCCGGAATGCCGACCGTGCGGAGCAGGCGAATTGCCTCCTCCTCGGCGGCATCGCCTTGAAGCCCACGGTGCAGGCGCAGGCTTTCGACGATCTGGGTGCGAACCGTGAGGACCGGATTGAGGCTGGTCGCTGGTTCCTGAAAGATCATCCCCACTCCGGGGCCCCGCAGACCCCGCATCTGGGCTTCCGCCAGGTCTGGGAGGGACTGTCCGAGGAAGCGCACCTCGCCGGCCGCGATGGCGCCCCCGGCGGGCAGGAGCCGCGCCAGGGCCAGCGCCGTCATCGACTTGCCGCATCCGGATTCGCCCACGAGCGCGAAGGTCTCGCCGGAGCCGACGGTGAAGCTCGCATCGACCACAGGCCGAAGCGCCCCCTGGGGACCGGCCAGGGCCACCGTAAGCCCGGTGACTTCAAGCAACGGGGGCGTAGTAACGATCACCTCCGTAGAGGCCGGGCGAGATTCCGACTGGGACACTTGGAGAGCAAAAAAGGCTGATATCCGGGGCCCGCAGGAGTGTCGGGGCCACCCCTTTCACGCCACAGCGCCGCCAGCAGAAGGGCGGCGCAAAGCGCGGCCGATCAGTGGTGGTGATGCCCCCCGGGGCCATGGACGTGGCGATGAGTGATCTCCTCGGCGCTGGCTTGACGCACCTCGGAGACGGTGATGTCGAAGACGAGGGCGGTGCCCGCCAGGGGGTGATTGCCGTCCACCACGACCTTGCCGTCGGCAATATCGGTGATCCGATAGAGGATTTCGTCTTCCCCGTCGTCGGTCACCCGCTCGAAGGACATGCCGACCTCGATATTCTCGGGGAACATCGAGGCGTCCTCGACCAGGACCAGTTCCTCGTCGTAATCACCGAAGGCTTCTTCCGGCTGGAGCTTGATTTGGAACTGGTCCCCCTGCTGCTTGCCGTGGAGGGTTTCTTCGATCTTGGAAAAAATTCCGTCGTAACCGCCGTGCAGATAGACCAGCGGGTGATGACCATCGTCAATCATGTTGCCGTCCGGATCCCGTACCTCATATTTGAGAGTTACGACGGTATTCTTGACGATTTGCATGTCCATTCCTTGAATTGAGTTGCTTCACCAGATTGAAAACCGCGGCTGCGTGGCCCCGGGGGGTCACATTGTATAGGACGTCGCGGATCATGCCGTCCTTGTCGATGATGAAGGTGGAGCGCAGGACGCCCATCTTCTGGACCCCATCCACCTCCCGCGGACGCCAGACGTGATACAAGCGGCAGACCTCGGTGTCGCTGTCGGAGAGAAGCCGGATGGAAAGCCCGTGATCGTCACGAAATTGCGCATGGGTCAGGCAATCGTCCGGGCTGACGCCGAGGATGACGCAGTCGTGGGCGGCAAAATCCCCCTCACGATCACTGAAGTCCGCAGCTTGCAGGGTGCAGCCGGGGGTGTTGTCCCGGGGATAGAAATAGATCACCGCATGCTGCTTCCCCCGCAGGGACGCCAGATCGAACATTTCCATGTCGGCATCCGGCAGGGAAAACATTGGGGCCAGGTCTCCGCTCTCCAGCATGGGCTCTCCCGTCGGTTCAGGCGATTCAAGGTGGGGCGATCTGGCGGCGCCGCGGCGCCGCGTGTGGGTTTGACTGTACATGAAAGGAAGTCCTTTTTTCCAAGTTGTGCGGAAAACCAACCTCCCCGGCATGCCAAGGGGTCACTACTACGAATAGACTAGTATCGTGACGCTCACAAGCTCGAATGCACGGGCGCTCCGAGAATCCGAGGAACATCGTGAAGTCTTCCGCCGCGCTCACCACCGCTGCCCCACCGCTTCCTGATCGCATGAAGGCGATGGCGCTACTGGCGGCAGGCGAAGCACTGTCCGCCATCGAGCTGCCGGTCCCCGTGGCGGGCCCGGGTCAGGTGCTGATTCGGGTGGAGGCCTGCGGCGTGTGCCGGACCGATCTCCACCTGATCGATGGCGATCTCCCCGACATCGCCATGCCGTTGATCCCGGGCCACGAGATCGTCGGCCGGGTGGCGGCCCTCGGTGGAAGCGTTTCCGGCCTCGCCCTGGGCCAGCGGGTGGGCGTTCCCTGGCTAGGCTGGACCTGCGGACAATGTCCGTATTGCGCCGACCACCGTGAAAACCTCTGCGATGCGGCGCGCTTCACCGGTTATCAGATTCCCGGCGGCTACGCGGAATATACCGTCGCGGACGCCCGCTACTGCTTTCCCCTCCCGGACAGCGAAGACGCTGTCCACCTGGCCCCTCTCCTGTGCGCCGGGCTGATCGGCTATCGCGCCTTGCGCATGGCGGGCGCCGCCCACCGGCTCGGGGTGTATGGCTTTGGCGCTGCGGCCCACCTGATCACTCAGGTCGCCCGCTGGCAAGGACGGGAGGTGTATGCCTTCACCCGCGCGGAGGATGTTGAGAGCCAGGCCTTCGCCCGCTCCCTCGGCGCGATCTGGACCGGCGCTTCGACGGCGATGCCCCCGCAAGCCCTCGACGCCGCCCTCCTCTTCGCCCCGGTGGGGGCCTTGGTTCCGGCCGCGCTGCGGGCTGTGCGCAAGGGCGGAACCGTCGTCTGTGCCGGGATCCACATGTCCGACATCCCGGCATTTCCCTACTCCATCCTGTGGGGTGAGCGGCAAATCGTCTCGGTGGCCAACCTGACCCGCGTCGATGGGGAGGAATTCCTTGCGCTGGCGAGCCAGGTGCCGGTCCGAAGCGACATCCGACCCTTTCCCCTCGCGTCTGCAAACGAGGCGCTCACCCTGCTGCGCGAAGGGCGACTTCAGGGCGCCGCCGTCCTCATCCCCTGACCTTTCCCTCCGCCACACCGGGAAAGATCCACCCTCGCCTAGCCAGGGAAGGCGGGTGCCCCGTACACTTCCTGCTGTTTTCGCCTTTCACGCACCCATGACTGCCCCCCTAGACCCATCATTCATGCCGTATCCCGGCGACCGTCTGCGCCGGCGCGCCGGCCTTTGGACCCTCACTTCCATCGGTGCCGCTGCTCTGGCAATCCTCCTGTTTCGCGAACTCGCCGACCTGTGGATGAGGATTGCGCACCTGGAGGGTCTGGCCTTCCTCTCGTCCGCGACCCTGCTGGGTGGTGCCCTGGCGGTGATTCCCCTCCTCGCCCTGGTCGGTCTGCTCCTCGCGGTCTGGAACGGCGTCGAAAGCGTCTTCCAGCCGCGCTCCCGCCCCACCCCCACCCTGGACAATCTGATCGTCGCGGCGGGCATGCTGGTCTGGTTCAGCCCGGCCTTGGCCGCATTGGGTGCCGGCGTCCTGGCGATCGCGACGGGACGCATCCATTTTTCCCGTCCCCCGCGGGACTACTTCCTCGCCACGGATCCCATCGCCTTCTGGCAAGGGGTCGGGTTCTGGGGCATCGTCGCCGCCAGTCTCGGCTACGTGGCCTGGCGTTACTGGCAGGGCAAGCTCGGGCGCCCCAAGCCCCGCTGACCCGCCCAGATCCAATCCCCAAGTCTGGGCCGACACCGTACAATTCGGGTCCCCCCAGGGACCGACCGCCCATGCCCACTCCCGCCCCGCCCATTTACCCGGTCGCCGGCATTCGAACGATCGAGGCCGCCGTCCTGCCGACTGCCCGCCCCAGCCTGATGGAACGGGCCGGGCGCGCCGTCGCCGAGGACGCCGTCCGCCTGACGTTGGATCGTCCCGGCCCGATCCTGATCGCCTGTGGTCCAGGCAACAATGGTGGCGACGGCTTTGTCATGGCTCGTCATCTCCATCTCGCCGGGCGATCCGTGGTGGTGGCTTACGCCGGCAATCCGGCCGCACTGCCAGAGGACGCCGCCGCCGCCCACCGCGCCTGGCGAGCCAGCGGCGGGGTCACCACCTCCGACCTCCCGGCCCCCCCCGCCGAAGGGTGGAGCCTGGTGGTGGACGCCCTCTTCGGGATCGGCCTGCAACGCCCCATCGAAGGCCGCTATCGGACCTGGATCGAGACCCTGAACGCGCAGAAGTGCCGCCGCCTCGCTCTGGATGTGCCCAGCGGGAT
>JAEUNY010000082.1 GCA_016791005.1 Zoogloeaceae bacterium | reverse complement strand
TGGCTCCGGCACTACAACCGCGAGCGCCCTCATCTGGGCTATCGCAACAACGGACGCACCCCTTTTGAGACGGTGCAGACCTTCGTCAAACCCCACGTACAACAGGTGGCTTGATGTAACTGTAGAAGGTTAGGAATACAGGTGATTCATCGTGGCGACTTCGACGGCGCGGACAGAGATTGTCGACGATTTGCTCCCGGGAGGTCGACCTGCAAGGCGGGCGATGCGGGGGACTTCGGGACTCAAGGCTGGGTTGATGGTGCCGTAAAGCTTGGTACGCGGCTTCCGTCCGCTACCGTCTGGGCTCACGGCGCTGGTCGGGTGGTACACGAGTTGGGAGCGATGGCGGTGGCGGCGAGTTGGATGGGGTCACACGGAAATTTTTCTTCATCGGGTCGTCGCGGGGGCGTGGGGTTAGGATGATCGGCGAACTCCCTGGGTCACGCTTGGCCGGACCGCTTCCGTTGGCGGCCCTCGCTCGTTTTACCTCGGCGTGGCGACGCCGAGACACTGGGCATCACGAACAGGCGGCCTTGGCCGCCATGGCCATGAGCCGATCGCTGTTCGAATTGGTTCGCCTCGCCCAGCAGCACCGGGGCCTGTCCTCCGGTTGGCTTTCAGGGACCGTCAGCTTCGTTGGCTCCATCATGGAGAAGCGCCAGGAGATCGCCCATCTCCAGCCGCAGGTCCTCGCCACCCATGAGGTTTGGGGGGCGGTGTTGGGTAGCGCCCTGCCAAGGGCTGACATTGAGACCCTTTTCCAGCGGTGGGAGCTCATGGTTCGGGGCCTGGAAGGAAAGAGCGTCGAGCAAAGTCTCGTTTTACATACCTTTTTGATTGGCGATATTTGTGGATGGCTCGAGCACCTGGGGGCCGACTGTGTGCTTCCGGTGCTCGATGACGAAATCCAGCGCCGGGCCGCGCGCAACTATTTTCAGCGCTTGCCGGAGTTGGCGGAATGCCTGGGTCAGGCGCGGGCGATCGGTTCCGCGGTAGCGACCCGGGAGGGCTGCTCGCCGATGGAGCGGGTTCGCCTCGTCCGCCTGGTGGCCCACGCTGAGGCGTTGCTGGACCATCTCCGGGAAACGGAGCCGGGGTCGGACCAGGGGCGAACGGCAACCCGCCGTGCCGGAGAATTGGTGACCGAAATCCGATCCCGAATGTTGATGCGGACCGGAGTGCGGGTGACGGCCGAAGCCTATTTCCATCTGGCGACGGTGGCCATCGATGCGATCTTTGACTGGATTGATGTCTGTGGCGGCCATCTCTCCCAGGCCTTGGGTTCTGTGGACGAAAATTGAAGATGGAGCAGGCGGGGGCCCCGCAGGGCAACTCGGGAAGCATCCTTGCGCGGCTGCGGCGCCGGCTCCAGCCCGCGTCGGCCGCCGCGGATTCCGTGGGGTCGCAGGTGCTGGCCCTGCTCGTCGACAACCTCGAAGGCATGGTGTTTCGCTGCATTTTGCAGGGCGGTCGGAAGCTCGTGTTCATCAGTCCTGGATGCCTGCATTTGACGGGCTTTGAGGGAAAGGAACTGACCCAGGGGGACGGGGCACGGTATCCGTCCCTCATTCATCCGGAAGACCGGGAAATGGTTCAGGGCACCCTCGAGGCCGCGGCGGAGTTCGGGCGTCGATACCAGATCGAATACCGCATCGTCTGCCGGGATGGGCAGGTGAAGTGGGTGCTCGAACGCGGCCTGGCAGAGCAGCGGTCGGGCGGCCCCCCCGTGATCGAAGGCTTGGTGGAGGACATTACCGAGCGGGTTCAGGCGCAGATTGAACTGGCCGAGGCGGAACTGCGCTATCGCAGCATTTTCGAGCACTCCGAAATCGGGATGTATCAGACCACCGAGGATGGTCAGTACCTCGCCGCCAACCAGGCCTTGTCGACCCTGCTCGGCTACAGCAACCCGGCCGAATTGCTTGCCGGACTCGCGGCTCGGGCCGGGCAGTTCTATGTCGACCCCGCTCGGCGAAGCGATTACCGTCAGCAAATTCGCGAGTTGGGTCGGGTGACCGGATTTGAGTCGGAGGTGGTGCGCGAGGATGGCGCCAGAATCTGGGTGTCGGAAGATGCACACGCCGTCTACGATACACAGGGCAATTTCCGATGCTACGAGGGCACCGTTGTCGATGTGACGGAGCGGCACCGTTACGAGGAGCAGCTTGAATTCCAGGCGACCCATGACGTCCTCACCGGCCTGCCCAACCGGAATCTCTTGCAGGACCGCCTCCATCAGGCGATCGGACTGGCGAGTCGGGCTGGAGCGAAGGTCGCTCTGGCCTTCGTCGATCTCGACAATTTCAAGGTGATCAACGACACCCTTGGACATGCCACGGGGGATCTTCTGCTCGTGGCAGTGGCCGGCCGGCTGGTGGCATGCCTGCGCGAAACGGACACCGTGGCGCGCTACGGAGGCGATGAGTTCGTCCTGATCCTCATGGGTCAGCCCGGGCTGTCCGACATCGCGCGGACGCTGGAGCGGATTCAGGAAACGGTGGCCGATCCGGTCGTGATCGGGGAACATCGTCTCCATGTCCGGGCGAGCATTGGCATCAGCGTGTACCCCGATGACGGCGAGGATCTCAATCTCCTCCTGCGCCATGCAGATGCGGCGATGTATCACGCCAAGGCGGAAGGGAAGGGGCGCTTCGCCTTCTACACCGGGGCCTTCAACCGGGCGGTGAGCGAGCGGTTTGCCATCGAAACGGCGCTGCGGGGCGCCCTGGCAGGCGGCGAAATGCGGATGCATTACCAGCCGCGGGTCAATGTCGCGGGCCGCGCCTGCGGGTGTGAGGCCCTGCTGCGTTGGACCCATTCGAGCCTCGGGGGGCTGCGCCCCGACCGCTTCATTCCGCTGGCCGAGGAGATGGGGCTGATCCACGAGATCACCGAGTTCGTCCTGACCACGGTGTGCCGGGATGCCGCGGAATGGGGCGGGGATGCCGGCCTTTTGCCAGTGGCCGTGAATGTGTCGTCCCGACTGTTTGCTGATGGCCGGCTGCCGCAACTGGTCCGCAACGCGCTGCGTCAGTCGGGGCTGGCGGCAAACCGCCTGGAGATCGAAGTTACCGAAAGTCTGCTGGTCGGCAACATCGAACATACCGCGAAGCAACTGCGGGATCTCCGCGGGCTCGGGGTGCGGATTGCGCTGGATGACTTTGGCACGGGCTATTCAGCCCTGTCCTACCTGAGGAAATTTCCCTTCGACGTGCTCAAAGTCGACCGCTCCTTCGTCACCGAGTGCGACCAGTGCGAGGATGCCCGGGCCCTGGTTCGCGCCATCGTATCGATGGGCACGGCGCTCGGCCTGACCGTGGTGGCGGAAGGAATCGAGCGGTCAAGTCAGCTCGCCGAACTCGCTGCGGTGGGCTGCGCTGAATTTCAGGGCTACCTGTTTGCTGTGCCAATGCCCGCCCAGGACATCGCATTGTGGCTGCGGCGCAATCTGGCCGGTGCCCGCCTTGACGGGCCCGGCACTCTCCCGATGCCAGAAGGGGCGAAGATCAGGCTTCAGCGCGTCGCGGAAGGTGGCTCTGAATGATGGGCAGCAATTGGCCGAACACCTTCGGAGTGCCCGCCACCACGTTGCCATCCCGAAGATAGTCGGCATCTCCGGCAAAGTCGCTGACGAGGCCGCCTGCTTCCGTGATCAGCAGGGTGCCCGCCGCCATGTCCCACGGAGATAGGCCCATCTCCCAGAATGCATCGAGCCGGCCGCAGGCGACATAGGCGAGGTCCAGGGACGCGGCGCCCGGACGGCGGATACCGGCGGTCTTCTGGGTCAGCTCCCGAAACATTGCGAGGTAGGCGTCGATATGGTCGAACTGGCGATAGGGAAAGCCGGTTCCGATCAGGGATTCGCCGAGACGGATGCGTTTGCTGACCCGGATACGGCGGTCATTCAGGAAGGCGCCGCTGCCTTTGGACGCCGTGAAGAGTTCGTTCCGGTTTGGGTCGAAAACCACGGCCTGTTCCACTATCCCGCGGCGCGCCAGTGCGATAGAGATCGCATATTGGGGAAAGCCGTGGATGAAATTGGTGGTGCCGTCCAGGGGATCGATGATCCACTGGAACTCCGCCTCGCCGGGCCCGGCGGTCTCGCCTGACTCTTCTGCTAGAATCCCGTGCCCCGGGTAAGCGTCCTGCAAAACTTCGATGATGGCGGCCTCTGCAGCCCGATCTACTTCGGTGACGAAATCGTTGGGCGATTTGGTCTGAACTTTCAAAAGATCCAGTTCGAGGGAAGCCCGGTTGATGACGGAGCTGGCGCGACGCGCAGCCTTGATGGCAATGGTGAGTGTCGGATGCATGGGTGCGGTGACTTCGGCGGACACGCGACGGGTAGGGGTCAAGACCCCCAAGGGCGCGTAAAGCTGTGAATTCTAATATGAAGAGTCTCTCCCTGCTTGACCGAATCCGCGTGGTGCTGACCCGCCCGAGCCATCCCGGCAATGTCGGCGCCACCGCTCGGGCCATGAAAACCATGGGGCTGCGGCATCTGGTCCTCGTTGATCCGGTCGCCTTCCCCAGTCCGGTGGCGGACGCGCGGGCATCCGGCGCCGAGGACATCCTTGCGACGGCTCAGGTCGTGGGCACCCTTCCCGAGGCGTTGGCGGGTACGGTCTTTTCCGTGGCCCTCACGGCACGACGGCGGGAGCTGAGTCTCCCGGTTGTCTCGGTTCGGGCGGCGGCCGATGAGGCGATCCAGCGGGCCAGCGATGGGCCGGTGGCCTTGGTTTTTGGTAACGAAACCAGCGGGCTCAGCAATGCCGAGTTGGCCCTGTGCCAGCGTCCGGCCACCATTCCCACCGATGCAGCGTTCAGTTCGCTCAACCTGGCCGCCGCCGTTCAGGTCATGGCCTACGAAGTGCGGATTGCTGCCGGGGCGGAAGGCCCGCTGGAGGCGCCTCAGCCGTCAGCGACCTTCGATGAGGTCGAACGCTTTCACGCCCACCTGGAGCGGGTGCTGGTGGCGGTGGAGTTTCTCGACCCCGCCAATCCACGCCGTCTATTGCCGCGCCTGAGACGGCTTTTTGGGCGCAGCCGCCTGGAACCCGAGGAGGTTGCCATCCTGCGGGGCTTCCTCACTGCCGTCGAACAGAAAACCAAGTAAAATACTCAACTACTCGGCTCGCCATGTGAGCCCGCCTGCGAGAGGAAGGGTGTGATGTTCGGTCGTCTGCGTGAAGACATTGCCAGCGTTCGGGAGCGGGATCCCGCGGCGCGTTCTTCTTGGGAAGTCCTCACCTGTTATCCGGGGATTCACGCGTTGGTCCTGCATCGTCTCGCCCATCTTGCCTGGCAGAGCAAGCTGTTCTGGCTCGGGCGCTTCGTCAGTCACCTTGGCCGCTTAGTGACGGGGATCGAGATCCACCCGGGCGCCGTGATTGGTCGGCGCGTTTTCATCGACCACGGCATGGGGGTCGTCATCGGGGAGACCGCGGAGGTGGGCGACGATTGCACGATTTACCAGGGGGTGACCCTGGGGGGTACCTCCCTGTATCGCGGGACAAAACGGCATCCGACCCTGGGCAAGGGCGTGGTGATCGGTGCGGGGGCCAAGGTTCTCGGCGGTTTCGAGGTGGGAGACGGGGCCAAGGTGGGTTCCAACGCGGTGGTCGTCAAACCCGTCCCCGCCGGGGCGACCGCGGTGGGCAACCCGGCGCGCATCCTCGACCCGGAGCGTGACGAGGCACGGGCCCAAAAGGCTGAGCAGATGGGCTTTTCCGCCTACGGGGTGACTCGGGACATGGATGACCCGGTATCAAAGGCGCTGCACGGGCTCCTTGATCATGCGGTGGAAACGGATCGTCGCCTCCAGGAAATCCTCCGGCGCCTCGAGCGCTCGGGGATTGCCATGGACGAGGCCACCCGCCCGGCCGACAGCTTCGATGCGGAGCGGATTTCAAAGCTGGTCGATTGATCTTGGGCATCGGAAGAATAGTTGATTAAAAAAGTCGGGATTGATAAAGTGAACCAAATTAATCGGGTATTCACTTTTCCTGGCGAGGTTTCCCATGAGACTCACGACCAAAGGCCGCTTCGCGGTGACTGCGATGATCGATCTGGCCCTGCGTGCGGGAGAGGGGCCTGTGGCTCTCGCGGGCATCGCGGATCGGCAGCACATTTCCCTGTCTTATCTGGAGCAACTCTTCGGCAAGCTGCGGCGCCATAACCTGGTGGCCAGCGTTCGTGGGCCAGGAGGGGGTTATGTGCTGGCCCAGGAGTTGGATGACGTCTCGGTGGCCGACATCATCGTGGCAGTGGATGAACCCCTCGATGCCACCCAGTGCGGCGGAAAAGGGAACTGCCACGATGAGCATGTGTGCATGACCCACGAGTTGTGGACCGATCTGAATCGTCACATGTACGAATTTCTCGATTCGGTGACGCTGGCGAATCTGGTGGATCGCCAGAGGGGTAAGAATGGCAACGTCGCCGTGTTGCGGGACGAGCGCTTGCCACGGCGGCGGGAAGCCGTGTCCGCCTGAGGATTTCTGGATGTTCGCGCCCGCCTACCTCGACTACAACGCCACGGCGCCGCTCCGGCCGGAGGTGCGGGAGGTCATGGCGCCTTACTTCGAGGCCCGCTTCGGCAATGCCTCCAGCCGCCATGAATATGGCCGCCAAGCACGGGCTGCGGTGGACCGCGCACGGGCCCAGGTGGCGGCGGCTGTGGGCGCCCACGCCACGGAGGTCATCTTCACCAGCGGCGGTTCCGAAGCCAACAATCTGTTCCTCAAAGGTGTGTGTGGGGGACGCAGGTCGGCGGGCGTCCTTGCGGTCAGCGCGATCGAGCATCCCTGTGTGCGGGAGCCGGCCCGGCAGATGCGTCGGGCGGGTTGGCAACTGCGGGAGCTGAGGGTGGATGGCCAGGGTCGGGTCGACCAGGCAGGCTACACGGCGATCTTGGCGGAACGACCGGCATTGGTGTCCGTGATGCTGGCCAACAATGAAACAGGCGTGCTTCAGCCGATCGAGGTCCTCGCTGCCGAGGCCCGGGCCGCAGGTGCGCTGTTTCATACTGACGCAGTGCAGGCGCTGGGTAAGACTCCCGTCGACTTTCACCGCCTCGGGGTCAATGGAATGACCGTGTCGGCGCACAAGATCGGCGGCCCCCTGGGTATCGGCGCCCTGGTGGTGGATAAGCGGGTGGACCTCGTGCCCCAGATCGCTGGAGGCGGACAAGAGCGGGGACTGCGGTCGGGTACCGAAAACGTGCCTGCCATCGTTGGATTCGGTGTGGCTTGCGAGTTGGCAGTGGCCGCCCAGCGCGCCGAGGCGGAGCGTCTCGCCCAGTTGCGTCAGCGGGTGGAGGCCGGCGTGGCGGCGCTGGGGGGCGAGGTATTCTCCCTTCGTGCGGAGCGCCTGCCCAATACGGTGTTTTTCGCGTTTGATCGATTGGATGGTGAAACCCTGGTGGGCAAACTCGATCGGGCCGGGTATGCCGTGGCGAGTGGATCGGCGTGCTCCAGCGCGCACCCTGAGCCCTCAGCGACGCTGATGGCCATGGGGGTCGAAGCGGAAATGGCGCGCGGTGCGCTGAGGGTCAGCCTGGGCTGGGCCACGGTGGCCGAGCATGTGGATGGATTCCTGGAAGCGCTGGCGATGACAGTGCGGGATTTGAGACAAATGACGGCCTGCTCGGTCTAATCCGACAGGGGATGCATGGAGAACTAGTGATGTTGAAATTGCCCATCTACCTTGACTATTCCGCCACCACGCCGGTGGACCCCCGGGTGGCCGACAAGATGATTCCCTACCTGACCGAGCATTTCGGCAACCCGGCAAGCCGTTCCCATGCTTATGGCTGGGAGGCCGAGGCGGCGGTCGAGGAGGCGCGGGAGCAGGTGGCGGCCCTTGTTGGCGCGGATTCCAAGGAGATCATCTGGACCTCCGGCGCCACGGAATCGAACAATCTCGCCATCAAAGGGGCGGCCCACTTCTATCAGAGCAAGGGCAAGCACCTCATCACAGTGAAAACCGAGCACAAGGCCGTGCTCGATACGGTGCGGGAACTCGAGCGTCAGGGCTTCGAGGCGACTTATCTCGACGTCCAGGAGAACGGACTCATTGATCTTGAGGCGTTCAAGGCTGCGCTGCGTCCCGACACCATCGTGGTGTCGGTGATGTTCGTAAACAACGAAGTCGGGGTGATCCAGCCCATCGCCCAGATCGGTGAGATCTGTCGTGAAAAAGGCATCATCTTCCACGTCGATGCGGCCCAGGCGACCGGCAAGGTGGCTATCGACCTTCAGGCTCTGAAGGTGGATCTGATGTCGTTCTCGGCTCACAAGACCTACGGACCAAAGGGCATCGGTGCACTGTACGTGCGGCGCAAGCCCCGGGTGCGCATCGAGGCCCAGATGCACGGCGGTGGTCATGAGCGCGGCTTGCGTTCGGGAACGCTGGCGACCCACCAGATCGTCGGCATGGGCGAGGCGTTCCGGATCGCGCGGGAAGAAATGGCGATCGAGAACGAGCGTATCCGTGCCCTGCGCGACAAGTTGATGCGGGGGTTGCAGGACATCGAGGCCACTTATGTGAATGGCGACGTCGAGCATCGAGTGCCCCACAACCTCAACATCTCCTTCGCCTATGTCGAAGGGGAATCCCTGATCATGGCGATCAAGGATGTGGCGGTGTCGAGCGGCTCTGCGTGCACCTCGGCGAGCCTGGAGCCCTCCTATGTGTTGCGAGCCCTGGGGCGTGACGACGAGTTGGCCCACAGTTCCATCCGCTTTACCCTGGGCCGGTTTACAACTGACGCGGAAATCGATTTCACTATCGAACTGCTGCACCGCAAAATCGGCAAGCTGCGGGAGTTGTCCCCCCTGTGGGAGATGGTCCAGGATGGTGTCGACCTCTCGGCCGTGCAATGGGCTGCCCACTAGGACACCACGAAATTCAGGAGAACGATCATGGCATACAGCGAGAAAGTACTGGACCACTACGAAAATCCCCGTAACGTCGGGTCTTTCGGTAAAGAGGATGGCGACGTCGGTACCGGCATGGTCGGTGCGCCGGCCTGTGGCGACGTCATGAAACTGCAGATCAAGGTGGGTAAGGATGGCGTGATCGAAGACGCCAAGTTCAAGACCTACGGTTGTGGCTCGGCGATTGCTTCCAGCTCATTGGTAACCGAGTGGGTGAAAGGTAAGACCCTCGACGAGGCGATGTCCATTCGCAACACCCAGATCGCCGAGGAACTGGCGCTCCCGCCGGTTAAGATCCATTGCTCAATCTTGGCGGAGGACGCCATCAAGGCGGCCGTCGCGGATTACAAGAAGAAGCATTCCGACTGACCGAGTTGCAACGCAGCACCGTAGTGCGAGGAAAGAATCATGGGCGTCACCATCTCCGAAAAAGCCGCCAAGCATGTGTCCAGCTTTCTGGCCAAGCGTGGCAAGGGCGTGGGCATTCGTCTCGGCGTACGCACCTCCGGCTGTTCTGGCATGGCCTACAAGCTTGAATTCGTCGATGAGGTCGATGACTCCGACCTGGTCTTCGAGAGCCATGGAGTGAAAGTTCTGGTGGACCCGAAGAGCCTGCCTTACCTGGAAGGCACTGAGCTGGATTTCGTGCGCGAGGGCCTCAATGAGGGCTTCAAGTTCAATAACCCCAATGTGAAGGATCAGTGTGGTTGTGGGGAAAGCTTCAATGTCTGAAGCCGCCCATGGCGGCGTTTGACCATGGCGGTGGACCTCAGAAAGAACCATTACGAACTCTTCGGGCTCCCGGTGTCCTTCCGCATCGATGGCGCGGCGCTGGACAAGGCCTACCGCGACGTGCAGGCGCAGGTTCATCCGGATCGCTTCGCGCATCTGTCGGATCTCGAAAAGCGGCTTTCGATGCAGTGGGCGACCCAGGTGAATGAGGCCTACCGGGTCTTGCGGAGCCCTCTTTCCCGGGCGTGTTATCTGCTCGAACTTCAGGGGATTGACCCGGCGCTAGAAAGCAACACCGCCATGTCGCCGGAGTTCCTGATGGATCAGATGGCTTGGCGGGAGGCAGTGGCCGACGCCCGCGATTCGGCTCAGGTAGCGGAATTGGAAGCGCTGCAGCGGCGAATTCGCGGGGAGGGCAAGGGGCTGGAAGCGGATCTGGAGGACGCGCTGGACGGCCGCCATGCCCTCGATGACGCACGGGACCTGGTCCGCCGAATGATGTTCCTTACCAAACTTCAACACGATATCGACAACGCCCTCGAGGCATTGGAATCCTGATGGCGCTCCTGCAAATTGCCGAGCCCGGCGAATCCACGGCACCGCACCAACATCGCCTCGCGGTGGGCATCGACCTGGGCACGACCAATTCCTTGGTTGCGACGGTTCGCAATGGAATTGCCGTCTGCCTGCAGGATGCTTCCGGGCGCTCCATGCTCCCCAGCGTGGTTCGCTATCGTTCCGATGGGCAGGTGGACGTCGGTGCGGTGGCCCAGGCGGCCCAAGCCAAGGATCCCCGCAATACCATCGTCTCGGTGAAGCGTTTCATGGGGCGTGGTCTGAAGGATGTGGCCCATGTGGAGACCATGCCTTACGACTTCCTGGTGCAGGATGGCATGGTCCGTCTGCGAACGACCCAGGGGGTCAGGAGCCCCGTGGAGGTTTCCGCCGAGATTCTCAAGGTTCTGCGCCAGCGCGCGGAAGAAAGCCTCGGCGGAGAGCTGACCGGCGCGGTCATCACGGTGCCCGCTTATTTCGATGATGCCCAGCGTCAGGCCACCAAGGACGCGGCAACGCTTGCTGGGCTGAATGTGCTGCGACTCCTCAACGAACCCACGGCGGCGGCCATCGCCTATGGGCTGGACAACGGGTCGGAGGGGATCTACGCGATCTACGATCTTGGTGGCGGCACCTTCGATATTTCCATTTTGAAGCTTTCCCGCGGCGTTTTCGAAGTCCTCGCCACCAGTGGCGACGTGGCGCTCGGAGGTGATGATTTCGATCATCGCCTGTTTTGCTGGATGCTCGATAAGGCTCAGATTGCGCCGCCGTCCGTGGAAGACGCTCGCCGGCTCGCGATGCGGGCACGGGAGGCCAAGGAAAGCCTCACGGTGAATGAAGAGGCGTCCGTGGTGGCGGATCTGGCCAGTGGTGAGCGGGTGAGCCTGGTGATCTCCCGCGATGACTTCGTTGCCATGACCCAGACCCTGGTACAAAAAACCCTCGGCCCGGTGCGCAAGTGCCTGAGGGATGCAGGCTTGAGCCCAGAGGACGTCAAGGGGGTCGTGATGGTCGGTGGGGCGACCCGCATGCCCCACGTCCAGCGGGCGGTGGCGGACTATTTTGGCCAGGAGCCCCTGACCAATCTCGATCCCGACAAGGTGGTGGCCCTCGGCGCGGCGATCCAGGCCAACATCCTCGCCGGAAATCGCAGCGCGGACGAGGATTGGCTCCTCCTCGACGTCATTCCCCTGTCGCTCGGGCTTGAGACCATGGGCGGGCTGGTGGAAAAGGTCATTGCCCGCAACTCAACCATCCCCATTGCCCGGGCCCAGGATTTCACCACCTTTAAAGATGGCCAGACCGCCATGGCGATCCACGTGGTTCAGGGCGAGCGCGAGTTGGTCAGCGATTGTCGCTCCCTCGCACGTTTTGAATTGCGGGGAATTCCGCCCATGGTTGCGGGCGCGGCCCGAATCCGCGTGAGCTTCCAGGTGGACGCCGATGGGTTATTGTCGGTGTCCGCGCGGGAACTGGGTTCGGGGGTCGAAGCGCGAGTGGTGGTCAAGCCTTCCTACGGCCTGACCGACGAAGAGGTGGCTGCGATGCTCCGGGAAGGCTTCGATCATGCCGGCGAGGACATGGAGGCCAGGGGACTGCGAGAACAGCAGGTTGAAGCGCGGCGGGTCCTGGAGGCCACCCAGCAGGCCTTGGCCAAGGATGGTGGCCTCCTCTCGGATGCCGAGCGGGACCCCATCGACCAGGCCATGGACGCCCTCGAAAATCTCCTCGCATCCGGTAATGCCGCCCAGATCAAGGTGGGCATCGAGGCCCTCGGCCGGGTCACGGATGAATTCGCGGCCCGGCGCATGGATCAAAGCATTCGCAACGCGCTGACCGGGCGTAAGGTGGACGAAATCAAGGTGTGATGATGACCCAGGTGATTGTCCTCCCCCATGTGGAATTGTGCCCCGACGGGGCGGTGATCGAGGCGAGCCCAGGGGTGTCCCTCTGCGATGCCTTGCTGTCGAACGACATCGAAATCGAGCATGCCTGCGAGAAATCTTGCGCCTGCACGACCTGCCATGTGGTCGTGCGTGAGGGTTACCGCTCGCTGGGCGATCCGAGCGAAGACGAGGAAGACCTCCTCGATAAAGCCTGGGGTCTGGAGCCGACATCGCGGCTGTCCTGCCAAGCCCTCGTGGGCACGGAGCCGTTGGTGATTGAAATCCCAAAATACACCATCAACATGGTCAGTGAGGGCAAACGCTGATGAAGTGGACCGACGTTCAGGAGATCGCCATCCAACTGTCCGAGGCCCATCCGGAAGCCGATCCGATGAAGCTGAATTTCGTCGATCTATCGCGTTGGGTGATGGCTCTGCCGGAGTTCGATGACGACCCGAAGCATTGTGGTGAGCGGGTCCTCGAGGCAATTCAGCAGGCCTGGATCGACGAAGTCGCCTGAGGTGGATGGAAATGGCCGGACCCAGCGTTTTCGATTTTTCCCTGACCGCCCTCGGCGGTGGCGAACTGCCCCTTGAGCAGTTCGCGGGACGGCCGCTGCTCATCGTCAATACCGCCAGCGAATGCGGCTTCACACCCCAGTACCAAGGCCTAGAAGACCTTCACCGTCGATTTGCGGAGACGGGCCTGGTGGTGATTGGATGTCCCTGCAATCAGTTCGGTGCGCAGGAACCCGGCTCGGCAGGCGAAATTGCCGCATTCTGCGAGTCTCGCTTCGGGGTGACCTTCCTGCTAAGTGAGAAACTCGAGGTCAACGGCGCGAATACGGATCCGCTCTTCCAGTTTCTCAAGACTGCCGCCAAAGGCCTGTTGGGTTCCGAGTCCGTGAAGTGGAACTTCACGAAGTTCCTGGTGGCGCGAGATGGGCGCTCGGTGGAACGCTTCGCGCCCACCACGACGCCGGAAGCCCTCATCCCCGCCATCGAGGCGGCGCTGGCTGAATCCTGAGTCTCGTCCTCAGGTCGCGCTGGCGGGCGGCGCCACCGGCTCGTTGAGGCTCAGCCAATAAATTCCAAGCTGGCTGATGGCCTGGATGAAGCGCTCGAAATCCACTGGTTTGCGGATATAGCTGTTTGCCCCCAGCCGGTAGGCCTGGAGGATGTCCTGGGTTTCCTTGGAAGTGGTAAGGACGACGACTGGCAGCAGGGACGTGCGGTCGTCGGCGCGGATGCGGCGCAGCACCTCGAGGCCATCGATGCGCGGCAACTTGAGATCCAGCAGGATCACCGCGGGCATGACGGACATGTCGCGCCCAGCGTGACTTCCCTTGCCCGCGAGATAGTCCAGGGCTTCGACACCATCCCGGGCAACGATCACCGGGTTGGGAATCTTGTTTTTCGAAAAAGCCCGTAGGGTTAGGGCTTCGTCGTCCGGGTTGTCCTCGACGAGGAGTACAGGGCGTTCGGATGACATGACGTCGGCTCGATGTTGGGTTGGGCGATCTGTGGGCGAGGATTCAGCCGCCTCGCCGAACTGAAATCGATGATACGCGATTCCTCACGGGGTGGATGCGGCGTGGGCTGGCAGCTGGGCGCGTGTGAGGAGGAACACCTTGCCTTCGTCCGTGGCGGAGGCCAGCCAGGTGAAGGGTAGATCGGGAAACGCTGCCTCGACCAGATCCCGGTTGTGCCCTACCTCCACCGCCAGGATTCCCTTGGGCGTCAGGTGGGCACTGGCCTGGGCGAGGATGCGGCGCACGATGTCCAGTCCGTCTGTCCCGGCGGCCAGTGCCAGTTCCGGCTCGTGGCGGTACTCCGCGGGCAATTCGGCCATGGCCTGTGCCGTCACATAGGGCGGGTTGGAGATAATCAGATCGAAGCGGCGGGGCCCAAGGGCGGAGAACACGTCACTTTCAATCAGCTCGATACGCGCCTCCAGGCCGTAGTCGTCCACGTTGCGGCGCGCGACGGCCAGGGCATCGGTGGAGAGATCCACCGCGGTGATGTCGGCCTGGGGGAAGGCATGGGCCATGAGGATGGCGAGGCAGCCCGAACCGGTACACAGATCCAGGGCCGACCCGACCTGATCCGGATCTTCCACCCATGGCCCCATTGCCTCATCCAGAAGTTCGCCGAAATAAGAGCGGGGGATGAGTACGCTGGGATCCACGTAAAAGCGGAAGCTGCCCATCCAGGCTTCGTGGGTGAGATAGGCTGCGGGAATGCGCTCATCGACCCGGCGGTCGATGATCTCCAGAAGGGGCGGACGCTCTTCGCTGGTGATGCAGGCATCCAAAAAAACCTCCAGCCTGTCCAGGGGCAGGGCCAGGGTGTGGAGGATGAGGTAGGCGGCTTCGTCGAAGGCTTCCGTCGATCCATGGCCGAAAGTGAGCCCACCCCGATTGAACCGGCTTACGGCATAGCGCAGCCAGTCCCGTACGGTGACGAGTTCCGCCAAGGGGCCCCCATGGTCGTGGTCGTCTTCGTCGTGGTCTGGGTAGGAGGAGGATTCGGTCATGGGGTGTCCGGCAGAAGGCGTTCGAGAGTCCCCTCATAGATCTGGGACAGCGGTCCCAGGTCGGAGAGCCGAATGCGCTCGTTGATTTTGTGAATAGTGGCGTTCACCGGGCCAAACTCCACGACCTGTGGACAAATGTCGGCGATGAAGCGCCCGTCGGACGTCCCGCCGGTGGTGGACAATTCGGTATTAACGCCGGTCACCGCGGCGATGGCTTGGGCCATCGCGTCCACCAAGGTCCCCCGGGGCGTTAGGAAGGGCTTGCCAGAATGGGTCCAGCCCAGCTCGTAATCGAGCCCATGGCGGTCGAGAGTTTCCCTCACCCGTGCCTGCAGCGCCTCCGCGGTGCTGGCCGTGGAATAGCGGAAGTTGAACAAGACTTCCAGGCTGCCCGGAATCACGTTGGTCGCCCCGGTGCCCGCGTGAATATTCGACATCTGCCAGGTGGTGGGGGGGAAATACTCGTTGCCTTCGTCCCATTGGGTGGCGGCCAGTTCCGCCAGGGCCGGCGCGGCGAGGTGGATGGGATTGCGAGCCAAGTGGGGATAGGCAATGTGGCCCTGCTGGCCGCGAACGGTGAGCCGGCCTGAGAGGCTCCCACGCCGCCCGTTCTTGATCACATCCCCAAGCTGGGCGGTGGAGGTCGGTTCGCCAACGATGCAGTAATCAAGGGTCTCGCCCCGGGCCTTGAGGGCCCGCACCACTTCAACGGTGCCATGGACGGCGTCGCCTTCCTCATCGGAGGTCAAAAGCAAGGCCAGGCTACCCGGATGGTTGGGGTGGGCGGCAAGGAAGCGCTCGATGGCGGTGACGAAAGCGGCAAGGGAGGCCTTCATGTCCGCCGCGCCCCGTCCGCACAGGTGCCCGGCGTCGATGGTGGGGGCGAAGGGCGGGAACTCCCATTCGGTCAGCGGGCCGGTCGGTACGACGTCGGTATGCCCCGCCAGGCAGACCACCGGGCTTGTCTGACCGCGGCGGGCCCAGAGATTGCACACGCCGCCGGCGTCGATTCGCTCGCAGACGAAGCCTAGCGGCGCGAGGCGCTCGGCGATGGCGTCGAGGCAGCCGGCATCTTTCGGGGTGATCGACGGGCGAGCAATCAGATCTTGGGCGAGGGCGAGAGTGAGCGCCTGGGCGGAGTTGGGGAGGGGCATATTCCTGGCAGCGATCAGCTCGCTGGGTGGTCGTCGAGGTGGAGCGTGAATTCCTTGAAGGAGGCGCCGCCTTCCTGCTGGGGGGCCTGGAAATCGGCGGAGGGCGGCGGGGCCGATTTGTCCCCTTGATCATTGCTGATCTGCCCGTTGTTGATCAGCCAGTAGAGGTTGGTTGGGGAATCCGAGTTGGCCAGCGCCTCTTCGAGGTCGACGGTGCCTTCCTTGTACAGGCGGTAAAGATCCTGCTCAAACGTTTGGGAGCCGGGTGCGAGGCTTTGCTCCATGGCTTCCTTGATCTCGTTCAGCTCACCTTGCTCGATGAGGTCCGCCACGTGGCGGGTGTTCATCAGGATTTCCATGGCCGGCAGACGACGCCCGTCCGGCTTCCTCACCAGGCGCTGGGAAATGATGCATTTCAGGGCGACTGCCAGATCAAGATAGAGCAGCGCCCGGTTCTCCAGCGGGAAGAAGTTCACCACCCGGTTCAGGGCGTGGTAGGCATTGTTCGCGTGCAGGGTGGCCAGGCACAGGTGACCGGTTTGAGCGTAGGCCAGGGCGGCCTGCATCGTCTCCCGGTCGCGGATTTCCCCGATCAGGATGCAGTCTGGCGCCTGACGCATGGCGTTTTTTAGGGCCTCGTGCCAGCTTTCGGTGTCGATGCCGACTTCACGCTGGTTGATGACCGATTTGCGATGGTTGAACAAGTACTCGATAGGGTCTTCCACGGTCAGGATGTGACCCGCGCGATTGGCATTGCGGTGGTCGATCATCGACGCCATGGTGGTGGACTTGCCCGATCCCGTTGCGCCGACCACCAGCACCAGGCCCCGCTTTTCCATGATCACATCGGCGAGGATGGGCGGCAGGTTCAGCGAGCCTAGGTTGGGGATGTCGCCCTGGATGTAGCGCACCACCACCGCGATGCTGCTGCGCTGCTGCATGATGTTGATACGGAAGTTGCCCAGTTCCCGCACCCCGCGGGAAAGATTCAGTTCCTTGCGTTCACTGAACTTGGCAAATTGTTCCGGCGTGAGAAGCTCCCGCACCATGCGCTCGATGGTGGGCGGATCCATGGCCTGTTGGTTGATGGGGACTGCCACGCCTTCGATCTTGATGTGGATGGCCGCCCCGGCCGTGATGAAAATGTCCGAGGCCTTTTTGTCGGCCATCAGGCGGAACAGCTTGTCGAAGATCATGGGGACTCCTGTCGTGGACGGCCCAACGCTCGGCACGGCGCCCTGCTTAGGCGCCGCGCAACAGCTCGTTGATGCCAGTCTTGGCCCGGGTCTGAGCGTCGACCCGTTTCACAATGACGGCACAATAGAGGCTGTATTTACCGTCGGCGGAGGGCAAATTGCCGCTCACCACCACGGAGCCCGCCGGAATGCGGCCATAGGAGACCTCACCGGTGGCCCGGTCGTAGATCTTGGTGCTCTGGCCGATGTAGACGCCCATCGAGATGACCGAATTTTCTTCGACGACAACCCCCTCGACGACTTCCGAGCGGGCCCCGATGAAGCAGTTGTCTTCGATGATCACCGGTCCGGCCTGCACGGGTTCCAGCACGCCGCCAATTCCCACGCCGCCGGACAGATGGACGTTCTTGCCAATCTGGGCGCAGGAGCCCACCGTAGCCCAGGTGTCCACCATCGTGCCTTCATCGACGTAGGCGCCGATGTTCACGTAGGAGGGCATGAGGACCACGTTCTTGGCGATGAAGCTGCCCCGCCGTGCCGTGGCCGGGGGCACCACGCGAAAACCCCCGGCCTGGAACTGCTCCGCCGTGTAGTCACCGAACTTGGTCGGAACCTTGTCGAAATACTGGGTGGTGCCACCGGGCATGACCACGTTGTCCTGGAGGCGGAAGGAAATCAGCACCGCCTTCTTGATCCACTGGTTCACCTGCCATTGTCCGTCGCGTTTTTCCGCCACACGCAGGGTGCCGCAATCCAGGCCGTGGATGACTTCGGCCACGGCCTCGCGGATTGCCGGTGGGGCCGAGGCAGGGGAAAGGGTGGTGCGCACCTCGAAGGCGTCTTCGATGGTCTTTTGCAAATCGAGCATGGGGAATCCAGATTTAGAGTTGTTGACAGAATTCGACGATGCGCCCAGCGGCTTCCAGGCATTCGCCGGGTTCGGCAACCAGGGCGATGCGGACGTGCCCCGCGCCGGGGTTGAGACCGTGGGCGCTGCGGGCGAGAAAGCTGCCCGGCAGAACCGTCACATTATATTCGGCGAGGAGACGGCGGGCGAACTCGGTGTCGGAGAGGCCAGTGCGACGGTCCACCCGAGCCCAGAGGTAAAACCCGGCATCCGGGCGGCTGGCTTCGACGACCTCCGCCAACATTGGCGTGACCCGGTCGAACTTTTCCCGGTAGAGTCGGCGGTTCTCCAACACGTGGGTTTCGTCACCCCATGCGACGGCGGAAGCCGCCTGGACCGCCGGGCTCATGGCGCAGCCGTGGTAGGTCCGGTAGAGGAGGAATTGCTTGAGGATGCGCGCATCGCCGGCGACAAAGCCCGAGCGCATGCCGGGCACGTTCGATCGCTTGGACAGGCTTGAGAACATCACCAGGTTGCGGAAATCATGGCGGCCGAGTTGGTGGGCCGCGCTCAGGCCGCCGAGGGGCTTTCGACCCTCTTCGAAATAGATCTCCGAGTAGCATTCGTCGGAAGCGATTACGAAGCCATGACGGTCGGAGAGGTCGAA
Organism: Zoogloeaceae bacterium; assembly: GCA_016791005.1. Lineage (GTDB taxonomy): Bacteria > Pseudomonadota > Gammaproteobacteria > Burkholderiales > Rhodocyclaceae > JAEUNX01. The sequence goes on along the minus strand of JAEUNY010000082.1, from coordinate 9,198 downwards.
CAGCTTTCGCCACTCGTCGAGGGTCATCACGGCGCCGGTGGGGTTGCCCGGCGAGCAGACGAACAGCAACTGCACCGACTCCCAGCCCGTATCGGAAAGGCTGTCGTAATCGGCGCGGAAGCCATTCTCGGCCGTCTGGTTGAGAAATACCGGGCGGGCCCCAGCGAGCAGGGCCGCCCCTTCGTAGATCTGGTAGAACGGATTGGGACAGACTACGGTCGCACCACTCTGACGGCCATCCAGCACGCACTGGCCGAAGGCGAAGAGAGCCTCCCGGCTGCCATTCACCGGGAGAACCTGGGAGGCCGGGTCGAGGGCAGGCAAGTCGTAGCGCGCCATGGCCCAGGCGGCGATGGCCTCCCGCGAGGCCTCCGAACCCTGGGTGGTCGGGTAGTGCGCCAGACTCGGCAGGTTACGCGCCAGCGCTTCGAGGATCAGCGGTGGCGTGGCGTGCTGGGGCTCACCGATCGAGAGACGGATGGGTTTGCGGGGCGACGGGGTCACGCCGTCGAAGAGTGCGCGCAGTTTTTCGAAAGGGTAGGGCTGGAGGTCTGAAAGGTAAGGATTCACGGGGGCATCCGTAGCATTCGGTCGGCCTCTGGACGGGCCGTGGTGGCGCGCGTAAGCGCCGGCGGGAATTTTTAAAATGCTATCATACGCGCCGATTTTCCCGGATTGCCCCGGAAATCGCCTTGGGCGGGAATCCTTCCGCTGCCTTGCCAACCCGCTTTCCCCTGCTTCGCCCGTGCGCCTCTCCAAGCTCAAGTTGGCCGGATTCAAGACCTTCGTGGACCCCACGACAGTCCTGACCCCTGGGCGACTGGTGGGGGTAGTGGGCCCCAACGGCTGTGGCAAGTCGAACATCATCGACGCCGTGCGTTGGGTCCTTGGCGAGAGCCGGGCCAGCGCCCTGCGTGGCGAGTCCATGCAGGACGTCATCTTCAACGGCTCCACCACCCGCAAGCCGGTGGCCCGCGCGAGCGTCGAACTGGTGTTCGACAACGCCGACGGTCGGGCCTCGGGGCAGTGGCGGCAGTATGCGGAAATCTCGGTGAAGCGGATCCTGGACCGCAGCGGCGAGTCCACATACTTCATCAACCAGGCCCCGGTGCGGCGCAAGGACGTGATCGACCTGTTCCTCGGCACGGGGCTGGGGCCGCGGGCCTACGCAATCATCGAGCAGGGAATGATTTCCCGCATCATCGAGGCCCGGCCGGAGGAGATCCGCGGCTTTCTCGAAGAGGCCGCCGGGGTGACCAAGTACCGGGAACGGCGCCGCGAAACGGAGGGTCGTCTGGCCGACGCCCGGGACAATCTTCTGCGCCTGGACGACATTCGCGGCGAACTGGGTTCCCGGATCGAGCATTTGGCGGTGCAGGCTGAAGTGGCCGAGCGCCATCAGGCCCTCACCGCGTCCTTGGCCGAGCAGCAGCAGCTTTTATGGCTCCTCAAATGCCTCGAAGCCCGGCGTCAGCGGGAAGCGGCGAGTGCCGCCCTGGCCGAGGCGAGTCGTCAGATCGATGTGGACAATGCCCGTCTCCAGGCCCTGGAAGACGAAGTGGAAGCCTGTCGCGCTGAGCATTTTGCGGCGTCGGAAGCGACCCATCAGGCCCAGAGCGATCTTTTTGGGGTGACCGCTGAGGTCTCCCGCCTCGAGGCGGAACGGCGCCATCTGCTGGATGCCCGGCAGCGCCTTGAAAAGCGCTTGGCAGAGCTGGAATCCGAGGGCGACGAGTGGGAGCGCCGCCACGCCGCTCTCGCGGACGAGGAAACCCGTTGGCAAGGGTTGGCCGAGCACGCTGCCCTGCGGGTCGCCCAGGCGGAAGCCCGCCAGGATGCCGCCAGCGAGCGACTGCCCGAAGCGGAGGAGGGCCTACGCGAGGCCGAATCGGTCAGCCAGGCGTTGCGGCGGGAACTCGTCCAGACGGAGCAGGCTCAGCGGGTTGAGGACACCAAGCGGGCAAGCGGTTTGCGGGCGCTGGAGGCGCTGGCTCAGCGACGATCGCGCCTTGAGAGCGAGCGGGCGTCCATCGCCCTGCCGCCGGGCGACGGTTTGGCGGAGCGTGAGGCGCGCCTGGAGGCCGAACGGCAGATTCTGGATGGCTTGCAGGGGGATTTGGCCGCCCTAAATGCCGCCCTTCCCGCTGCCCAGGCAGATCTGAAGGCGGCTCTCGACGAAGACCGGGCCGCCCAGCGCAAGGTCGCCGAGATCCGGGCCCGACGGGACGCCCTGGCCCAACTGCAGAGCAAGATTCAGCACCAGGGCGCCTTGGGCGACTGGCTGGCCGAGCGTGGGTGGGGGGGGCTGGAGCCCCTCTGGAAGGGACTGCGGGTGGCTGCTGGGTGGGAGACCGCCGTGGAGGCCGTCCTGCGGGAGCGGCTGGCCGCGCTGGCGCCGGAATCGGTAGACAGCCTGCTTGCCTCCCTCGCCGAGGCGCCGCCGGCCACATTAGCCTTTTGCCTCCCCGGCGCGTCAGCGGCGGAATCTCCTGCTGCGACTGACCTGCCCGGCGTGCCGCTGCTGAGTCATTGCGCCGGGGTCGCGCCGTGCTTTGCCGACGCCCTGGGCGCTTGGTTGAGTGGGGTCCATGCCGTAGCGGACCTGGGCCCCTGGATGGGGGAGGCCGGATCACTGCCGGCCGGGGCGGCCCTCGTCACCCCCGCGGGGCAGATCCTCACCCGGGGCCTCCTGACCCAGTATGCCCCCGATGCCCGCACCCATGGGGTGATGGAACGGGAGCGGGAAATCGAGACGCTGGAGGGGGAGTTGGCCACTGCCCTCGACGCGGCGGAAGCCGCGCATGAGGCGCTGCGCCGCGGCGAGGCGCGGGTGCTGCACATCCAGGAGAAGGGTGCCACCCTGCGGCGGGATGTGCAGACCTGCCAGCAGCAGATTCATGGCGAGCAGGTCGAGCTCCTCAAGCTCAATCAGGCCCGCAGCCGTGCCCTGGAGCGACAGGCCCAGGTCGAGGCGGACCTGGCGGAGATCTCCCGGGCGGAGGGCGTCGAACAGGCGCACCTCGCGCAATCGGACGTGGAACAGGCGCGCTGCGCAGAGCTTGCGGAGTTGCAGCGCGTGCGGCTGGAGGCCGCCCTGGAGGTACTGCGCGACCGTGAGGGGGCCCTGCGGGAGGCGCGCAGCCTGGACCAGACCCTTGGTCGCGAGCTTCAGGAGGCCCGCTTTTCCGAGCGGGAATGCACTGGAAAGCTGGAGGATCTGGACCGCAACCGAGCCCTTGCCCACGAGCAATTGGCGCGTATCGCCCGGGAGAGCCAGCAAAGGGAGGCGGAGTTGGGCGCCACGTCCACCGCGACCAATGAATCCGCGCTTCAGGCGGCCCTGGATTTACGGGCCGCTTTCGAGGCGGCCCTCGCGGGTCGGCGTGATGCCCTCGCCGGGGCCGCGGCGGCCCTGCGGGAGCGCGAGGAGTCGCGCTTGCAGACCGAGCAACGGGCGGCGCCGGTGCGGGAGCGGGTCGCCCAGTTGCGTCTGGAGGTCCAGGCTGCGGAGCTTGCGGAAGGACAGTTCGCTGCGCGTCTGGCAGAGTCGGGCGCCGACGAGGTCAGCCTTGCGCCTCGGCTGACCAGCGAGCTACGGGAAACGGCTCTGCAGCGGGAGGTCAATCGGCTCGGGCGTGAAATCGCGGAACTTGGCGCGGTGAACCTCGCTGCGGTGGAGGAATTGCGGGCGGCGCGGGAACGTAAGGGCTACCTGGACGATCAGTTCGAGGACCTCACCACCGCCATCGCAACCCTGGAAGATGCCATTCGTCGCATCGATCGGGAAACCCGCGAACAGCTCGCCGAGACCTACAATACGGTGACTCGTCATTTCGCCAACCTTTTTCCGCAGCTTTTCGGCGGCGGGGAGGCGCGGTTGGTCCTGACGGGGGAGGAGATCCTGGACGCGGGCATTCAGATCGTCGCCCAGCCGCCAGGCAAGAAGAACAGTTCGATCCACCTGCTCTCGGGCGGAGAGAAGGCGCTCACGGCCATTGCGCTCGTTTTCGCAATGTTTCAGCTTAATCCTGCGCCTTTCTGCATGCTTGACGAGGTGGACGCACCTTTGGACGATACGAATACAGAGCGATTCTGCGACATGGTCCGGCGCATGTCGGCGCAAACCCAGTTCCTGTTCATCAGCCACAGCAAGATCACCATGGAGATTGCCCAGCAACTTATTGGCGTGACCATGCAGGAGCAGGGGGCCTCCCGGGTCGTGGAAGTCGATATTGAAGAAGCGCTCAAGCTGGCCGAGGCCGTCACGGTTTGAGCAGGGAAGGACCAAGCAAGGATAGGCATGCCAATCAGTGAATTGCAGTTGGGATTGATCGGCGCGGGGGCGGTGGCGGTGGTCGGCGTCTTCGCGTATAGCAAATGGCAGGAGCGACGTCACCGCAAGCAGGCCGAGCGGGTTTTCTCGAGTGACCACCGCGACGTACTCCTGGACACCCCGGATGCGCCGCGGGACGAGCAGCGGAGTGGCGGCGGAGAACGTATCGAACCGGGCGACAGCAGCGCCGAAGTCACGGCCCCCGTGGCGGAGACGCCGCGCCCGGTGGTAACGCGGGCGCCAATCGCCCGCCAGGTGCCGGATTTGCCCGCGGATCTCGATCCAAGGGTTGATTGCGCAATCCGCATCGAGACCATCGAGCCGCTGGAGGCGGGTCGGCTTTGGCTCGCCCAGCGCGAGCACATGGCGGATGTGCCCAAAACGGTCACCTGGTTCGCTCTGGACGATGAAAGCAATACCTGGGTGCCCTTGGGAGCCCACAGCGCCGGGCGCCACAACTGGTTTTGCGTCGGCATGCAGATGGCCGATCGCCGCGGCGCGATGGATGCAGCCGAATTCGGCGCATTCGTGGATGCCGTGCAGCGGGTGTGCGACGCAGTGATGGCGGTCCCGGCAACCCATCCCGCGCGCAATGAGGTGCTGCAGGTGGCGAGCGACCTCGATCGTTTCTGCGCGGGGGTCGATGTGCAGATCGGCGTCAATGTCGTGAGTAACGGGACACCCTTCCCCGGCACCAAGCTGCGGGGCGTGGCCGAAGCCGGTGGCTTGGTGCTCCGCGACGACGGCATGTTCCACGCCGAGGACGAAAGTGGGGTCACCCTGTTTTCCCTGGCCAATCTCGAGCCGGATGCGTTCCAGGCGGAGGGATTGCGGGACTTCAAGACCCACGGCGTCACCCTGGTGGTGGATGTGCCACGGGTGCCCAATGGCCATCAGGCCTTCGATCGGATGATGGAATTCGCGCGTCATCTGGCGTCGGTGTTCGACGGGCAGGTGGTGGACGACAACCGGGCACCCTTCGGGGAGCCAGCGGCAGCCATGATCCGCAATCAGATCGAGCAGTTCCAGGGCCAGATGCAGGGGTATGGCGTTCCGGCGGGAGGTCGATTGGCGCTCCGCTTATTTTCTGCCGGATGATCCCCGCGCCGGAGGCGGCCCGCATCGCCGCCCTGCGGGCCGAGATCGAGGCCCACAATCGCGCCTATTACGTCCTCGACGCGCCCACGGTTCCGGACGCGGAATACGACCGGCTCTTCCGTGAGCTCCAGGCGCTGGAGGCCCGCTATCCGGAAAGTGTGACGCCGGATTCCCCGACCCAGCGGGTGGGGGGCGCCCCGGTGGCGGACCTCGCGCCGGTGCGCCACGCGGTACCGATGTTGTCGATCCGCACGGAAACCGACACCACGGCCGTCGGCGCCGCACACTTCGACACCCGGGTGCGGAACGCCCTCGGTTGGGGCCCCGAGCGTCCCGAGGTCGAGTACGTGGGCGAGTTGAAATTCGATGGGGTGGCGATCAGCCTGCGCTACGAGCAAGGCAGTCTGGTGCGTGCCGCCACCCGGGGGGACGGTGAAACCGGCGAGGATGTCACCCACAATGTGCGCACCATCCGGGCCATTCCCTTGCGCCTTCAGGGCATAGCGCCCGCGCTGCTGGAGGTTAGGGGCGAGATCTTCATGCGCCGGCCGGATTTCGATGCGCTCAATGCCCAGCAGCGCGAGCGGGGGGGAAAAACCTTCGTCAATCCCCGCAATGCCGCGGCGGGTGCGGTGCGGCAACTCGATCCGACGATCACGGCGCAGCGCCCCCTGACGTTTTTTGCTTACGGGCTGGGCGAGTCGGCGGGCTGGTCGCTCCCCAGGACCCACGGGGAAATTCTTGGCGCGCTCATCGCCCTGGGACTCCCGGTGTGCGAGCATCGGGCGGTGGTCCAGGGCGCAGCGGGGCTGGCGGTTTTCCATGATCGGATCGAGGCCCTGCGGGATCGCCTGCCGTACGATATCGATGGCGTGGTCTACAAGGTGAATCGGCTGGATCTCCAGGGCCAGCTCGGGTTCGTAACCCGGGAGCCTCGCTGGGCAGTGGCCCACAAGTTTCCCCCCCAGGAAGAAATGACCCGGTTGATCGAGATCGATGTCCAGGTCGGCCGGACTGGCGCCCTGACCCCGGTGGCCCGGCTGGACCCGGTCTTCGTCGGCGGGGTGACAGTGACCAACGCGACGCTGCACAACCAGGACGAGATCGACCGCAAGGACGTGCGAATCGGGGATTGGGTGATCGTCCGGCGGGCGGGGGACGTGATTCCAGAGGTCGTCCAGCCGGTACTGGAGCGCCGGGAAGGGGACCCGCCGCGTTTCGACCTTCTCGCGCGCTATCCACGCTGCCCGGTATGCGGGTCCCACGTGGTGCGCCTTCCAGACGAGGCGGCGGCCCGATGCACGGGGGGACTGTTCTGCCCGGCGCAGCGCAAGCAGGCGTTGCTGCATTTCGCGGGGCGGCGTGCCATGGATATCGAAGGGCTGGGGGAGAAACTCGTCGATCAACTGGTGGATGGCGCCATCGTCAAGACGCCGGTGGATCTCTATCGGCTGGGGGTCTTGGCGCTGGCCAATCTGGATCGGATGGCCGAGAAATCCGCTGCGAATCTCCTCGCCGCCATTACCCGCAGCCGGGAGACGACGCTTGCGCGCTTCATCTTCGCGCTGGGAATCCGTAATGTGGGCGAGGCCACAGCGAAGGATCTGGCGCGCCATTTCGGCAATCTGGATGCCTTGATGGCAGCGGACGAATCCGCCCTGCAACAGGTCGCAGACGTCGGGCCGGTGGTGGCGGCGAGCATCGCCCAGTTTTTCGCCGAGCCCCACAACGTGGAGGTGGTGGAACAATTGCGGGCCGCCGGGGTGCATTGGCTGGAGGAGGCGCCCAGGCCCACGGAGGGGGCTTTGGTGGGCAAGACCTTCGTGCTCACCGGAGCGCTTCCGGCGCTGTCGCGGGATGAGGCCAAGGCCTTGATCGAAGCGGCTGGGGCCAAGGTGAGCGGGTCGGTGTCGAAGAAGACGGACTTCGTCGTGGCGGGCAGTGATGCCGGCTCGAAGTTGGAAAAGGCGCGCCAGTTGGGCGTGACGGTGATTGATGAGGCGCAACTTCGTGGCCTGCTGGCACAGGCCGGCACGTCCGGGTCGCCCGTGCAGGACTTATTTGGGGAGAACGCATGAAAAAAGTGACCAAGGCAGTCTTTCCCGTGGCAGGCCTGGGGAGCCGGTTTCTGCCGGCGACCAAGGCAAGTCCGAAGGAGATGATGCCGATCGTGGATAAGCCCCTCATCCAGTATGCCGTGGAGGAGGCGGTGTCGGCGGGGGTGACGGACCTCGTGTTCATCACCGGGCGATCCAAGCGCGCCATCGAGGACCACTTCGACAAAGCCTACGAGTTGGAGACCGAGCTTCAGATGCGCAACAAGACGGAGCTTCTGAAGATCGTGCGGGATACGGTGCCGAAGGGGGTGAACTGCATCTACATCCGCCAGCCAGAAGCCCTCGGCCTCGGTCACGCGGTGCTGTGTGCGGCGCCGGTGGTGGGCGACGAACCCTTCGCGGTCCTGCTGGCCGATGATCTCCTGGATGGCCAGGGTGGCGAGCCGGTCCTGAAGCAGATGGTCGACGTTTACAACTACAACCGCTGTTCGGTGCTCGGCGTCATGAATGTGCCCCGGGAGGACACCAAGCAGTACGGGATCGTCAGTACCGAGCGGGACGTTGGCGACGTGCAGCGGGTGACGGGCATTGTCGAGAAGCCCAAGCCCGAGGAGGCCCCCTCGACCCAGGCGGTGGTGGGGCGATACGTGCTGACTGGCCGCATTTTCGATCACCTGCGCAACCTGAAGCCTGGCGCGGGCGGCGAGCTTCAGCTCACCGATGCCATCGCCTCGCTGTTACGCGACGAGGCGGTGCTGTCCTACCAGTTCAAGGGTGTGCGCTACGACTGCGGTTCCAAGTTCGGCTATCTTCAGGCGACGGTGGAGCTTGGTCTCAAGCACCCGGAAGTGGGGGCGGTCTTCGCTGAGTATCTGACCCGGCGCGGCATCTGAGCCTCGTTCGACCCAAAAAAAGCGTGGTCATCGACCACGCTTTTTTATTGCTTCAAGGACCTCAGGCGTCTTCCGCTTTGGCGGCGCGCTTACGCTCATGTTCCTTGAGGTGGCGCTTACGCAGGCGGATGGTCTTGGGGGTGATTTCCACCAACTCGTCATCGGCAATGAATTCGATGGCGGATTCCAGGGTCAGCTGGATCGGCGGGATCAGGCGCACCGCTTCATCAGTGCCGGAGGCGCGGACGTTGGTGAGCTGCTTGCCCTTGATGGGGTTCACCACCAGATCGTTGTCCCGGGTGTGGATGCCGATGACCATGCCTTCGTACAGGGCGTCGCCCGGGCTCACGAACATGCGCCCACGGTCCTGTAAGTTCCATAAGGCGTAGGCCACCGCCTCGCCGTCATTCTGGGAAATCAGCACGCCGTTGCGCCGTTCGCCCATGGACCCCGCCATGGGGCCGTAGTCATCAAAGACGTGGGAGGCCAAGCCTGTGCCGCGGGTCAGGGTCAGGAATTCCCCTTGGAATCCGATCAAGCCTCGGGCGGGAATGCGGTATTCCAGGCGGACGCGGCCCTTGCCATCCGGCTGCATATCCTGCAATTCGCCCCGGCGCCGGCCGAGTTCTTCCATGACACCGCCCTGGTGGGTGTCTTCCACATCCACGGTGAGCATTTCGTAGGGTTCGGACTTCACCCCGTCAATTTCCTTGAAGACCACTCGGGGGCGGCCCACAGCCAGTTCATAGCCCTCCCGGCGCATGTTCTCCAGGAGGATGGTGAGATGCAGTTCGCCCCGGCCCGAGACCTCGAATAC
>JAEUNY010000022.1 GCA_016791005.1 Zoogloeaceae bacterium | reverse complement strand
ATCGAAGCGGATCTGGCCAACGGCACCCTCGAAGCGCCCGACACTGAGGCCCTGCGCCGCGAGGTGCTGGCGGTGCAGGCCCTCACCGCGGGCCTCACCGACGACAGCACCGCGGCCTTGCGCCTGGCGGAAACCGTCCTTGCCCTGAGCCCCGCCGAGGGCTCCTGGGTCCAGCGCATCGCCGAGACGGCCCTGGGCTTTGGCGCGAGCTACGCTGGAGGAATCGGGCAGGCCCTGGCAGCGCCCACCTCCAGCAGCGAACGCGAGCCCGCCTATGCCGCGGTGTATCGGGAATCCATGGTGGGCCTGAGCGCCCTGGTGGCCGGCCGGCTCCTGGAAGCCGAGCCTTTCCTCGACCACGCCCTGCGGGTGGCCGAAGCCCGGGCGGGGGTGGATTCCGCCGCTGCGGCGCTGCCGGCCGGCTACCTCTCAGCGGTTCTTTACGAATGGAACGAGACTCCCCAGGCCGAGGCCGTACAGCGCCAGCGCTTCCCGATCTCCCTGGAAACCGCGCCCAATGGCTCGATGACCCGCTTCGCCCTCACGGCCGCCCGCCTCGCCGACCTCGCCGGCGACACCGCCGAGGCGCTCCGCCGCCTGGATGCCGCCCGGGTGGTGGCGCGGGACCGCAACTGGCTGCGCGCGCTGGCCGCCTGTGAGGGCGAGAAAGTCCGCCTCTTGGTGCGGGATCGGGATCTGCCCTCCGCCACCCGCCTGCTCCAGGCCCTGGCCCGGCGCCTGCCTCCTGGGTCGCCCCCCAGCCCCCCCGGATCCTTTGCCGAAACCCACGCCTACTTCAGCTTCGCCGAGGCCCGCCTGCTCATCGCCCGGGGCGATCCGGCCGCGGCGGCCGTCCGCCTGGAAGCCCTGCACTCCTTCCTGGCCCGCCACGGTCTGGCCTACTTCGCCACCCAGGCCCAGATCCTCCTCGCCATTGCCCGCTTCCGGGACGATGCCCGGGAAGCGGCCCTGGCCGCCCTCACCGCAGCCTTGAACTACGGCCGGGACAATGGCCTCGTCCGCAGCTTTCTCGACGAAGGGCCGGAGGTCGTCGCCTTGCTCGCCACCCTCCACGAGGAACCCGCCCGCCATGGCTCGGTCCTCGGCTGGTATCTGGAGGACCTCCTCGCCGCCGCCGGCCAAACCCGCGAAGCCCCCGTCGGCCTGCTGAGCGCGCGGGAGCACGACATCCTCGGTCATCTCGCCCGGGGCCTTTCGAACAAGGAGATCGCCCGGGACCTGCGCCTCGCCCCCGAAACGGTGAAGTGGCACCTGAAGAACATCTTCGGCAAGCTCCAGGTCACCTCCCGCCTCCAGGCCGCCCGTTGGGCCCGCAGCCACGGCATCATCACCCCGAGCGCCGGCCCCCTGGCCTGACCCCCCCTTTTGGGGGGCTGGCGGGGGACCGCCCCTGACTTACGCTTCCTCCCCATAACGAGACGGTGGGGCATCGCCCGCCGCCGCTGCATGCGAGGAGGAGACCCGCCATGCCCGGACCCCGGGCCGCTGTCATCACACCCCTTTCGCCTCCGCGAGCCTCCTCTCGCGGCGGGCCTCCCTTCGTCCGATTTTCCTCAGGCTGACCGCGTCCCCCCTCTGACGCGGGGGCTGGCACAGTCCCTCTCTCCCGCGCCAGCCCGCCTGATTTTTTTGCCGTCTGAACGCTTCCAAGGAGTCACCGATGAGCACCTACGCCGCGCCCCTCGCCGATATGCAATTCGTCCTCAACGAACTGGCCGACCTCCCAGGGGTCGCCGCCCTCCCCGGTTGCGAGGAAGCCACCCCGGAGACCGTCGCCGCGGTCCTGGAGGAGGCCAACAAATTCACCGGCGGAGTGCTCGCACCCCTGAATTACCCGGGGGATGTCGCCGGCTGCCGCTGGGATGACGGCGCCGTGACCACCCCGGAGGGCTTCGCCGACGCCTACCGCCAATACATCGAGGGCGGCTGGAACGGCCTCAATTTCCCCGGCGATTACGGCGGCCAGGGCCTGCCCAAGCTGGTGGCGAGCCCCGTGATGGAGATGGTGATGAGCGCCAACCTCGCCTTCTCCCTCTGCCCCCTGCTCACCGGCGGCGCCATCGAGGCGCTGCTGTTCCGCGGTTCGCCGGAGCAGAAGGAGATCTATCTCCACAAAATGGTGGAGGGCACCTGGACCGGCACCATGAACCTCACCGAGCCCCAGGCCGGCTCGGACCTCGGCCTCATCCGCAGCAAGGCCGTGCCGGAGGGGGACCACTACCGCATCGAAGGCCAGAAAATCTTCATCACCCACGGTGAGCACGACATGGCGGAGAACATCATCCACCTGGTGCTGGCCCGTCTCCCCGACGCCCCGGAGGGGGTGAAGGGGATCTCCCTTTTCGTGGTACCGAAGTTCCTGGTCAATGACGACGGCAGCCTGGGCGCCCGCAACGACGTGCGCTGCGTCTCCATCGAACACAAGCTGGGCATCCACGCCAGCCCCACCGCCGTGCTGGCCTACGGGGACAAGGAAGGCGCCATCGGCTATCTGGTGGGGGAACCCAACCGGGGCCTGGAGTACATGTTCGTCATGATGAACGAGGCCCGCTACGCAGTGGGCCTGCAGGGCGTGGCGGTGTCGGAGCGGGCCTATCAGCTCGCCCGCGCCTACGCCCACGACCGGGTGCAGAGCAAGCGCCTCACCGATCCGAAGGGCCCCTCGGTGGCCATCGCCCATCACCCCGACATCCGCCGCATGTTGATGACCATGCGGGCCCTCACCGAGGCGACCCGGGCGGTGGCTTATGTGATCGGCGCGGCCATCGACCGTTCCCATCTGGACGCGGACGAGGGCGAGCGGGCCAAGGCCCGGGCCTTCGTGGACTTCATGATTCCCATCCACAAGGGCTGGGCCACCGAGGCCAGTATCGACGTGGCCAATCTGGGCATCCAGATCCACGGCGGCATGGGCTTCATCGAAGAGACCGGTGCCGCCCAGCACCTGCGGGACGCCCGCATCCTCACCATCTACGAGGGCACCACCGGCATCCAGGCCAATGACCTGATCGGCCGCAAGACTGCCCGGGACGGCGGCCAGAGCGCCCGCCAGATCATCGCCCAGATGCGCGACACCGCCGCCGGGCTGGACGCCACCTCCGCCGACCTGGCGGTAATCGCCGCCGCCCTCCAGGCCGGCATC
>JAEUNY010000169.1 GCA_016791005.1 Zoogloeaceae bacterium | reverse complement strand
GATGAGCAAGTTATGCCTCATGACGCAGAGTGCGTACATCCGTGCCGTTTGTCGGTTCATGTTTGGCTGTGTCCAACCCCTGCTCGCCCGGTGCAGTTGGGGCGTTCATCGTCGCGAGGAAGGGGCAGGCGTCGAACAAAGCTCAACAGGACTTGTCCGTGTCCGAAGACGGACTGATCCGACCGGTCCCGAATCGGTAACCCGCCGTTCGTGTTGGCGGGCGTTTCTCTGCCGCTACGTCTCTTGATGGCCGACAGCACGAGATCACGACCGACCGCTTCGTGGAAAAGAAACACGAAGAAGCCGGAGCTGAGCGTCGGGCTGCTTTGGAGAAACTCGACGGACGGGTTTGGGTCGCAAGGGTGAGTTCGCCGGAGGACAAGCTGCCGTTCCACCCAATTTCCAGAATGCCGCCCAAATTCGGATGGAAAAGGCGGGAGGCCGAGGCGCCACTCCCTCGGCAGCAGAAGGAGCCGACCGACCTGGTCGCCACGTTGTCCCGCGAGCGGATCTTCGGGCGAGGAAGCGTGCCGTAACCAGGCTACTTGTGGGCGGCAGACGGATCTTCAGGCAAGGGCGGGACCCAACGATCATCTAGGGCAGGGGGGCTTACTGTCCCGATAGGCAGACGGGTCGCCTGCCGCACCTCCAGCCACTTCTGGCAGACCTGGCCGCTTCGCCCATCCCCGTATTCGGCACCCGAAGCCGAAGCAGGACAACGCGAGATTGGATCGGTTGCTCGAAGCGCCCGCGACGTGTACTATTCGAACGCGTGATGTATCGTTAATTTAATCAGTTATTGGAGCGTCACGGTACAAATCGTAGTACACGGGACGATCTCCATCTCACTGATTACAAAAGAAAAAAGTCGGCTTCGTGCGCCAGGCTACGAACCAGGGGGTCGTGGGTTCGAATCCTGCCGGGCGCGCCAAAGACAAAATTTCCTTCTGGTTACAAGTAAACTGCGTGTAACCATCCTAGCGCCCGTAGCTCAGTTGGATAGAGTACTTGGCTACGAACCAAGGGGTCGTGGGTTCGAATCCTGCCGGGCGCGCCATTTCTAAGTTTCTTAGCTAGAAGATTGATCCAGGGGTTTTCCTTGCCCCGCATGTGATCGATATGGCTGAATCCGTCCGGTAGCGGAGCCGGGGCTAGGTAGGCGCGAATGTGGGCTGACTGACGGCCCTGTCGCGCAGTAAAGCCACGCGACAGGGCCGTCAGTTGGATAATGCTCACCTACGCTCTGACATTTCGAACTCCATCACCATGATCGTGATTTTGTCTCCGGCCAAGGCCTTAAATTACACGAGGCCTCCGTCGACCGACACCCATACGCTTCCGGCCTTGACGACCCAGGCCGCCAAACTGATTCAAACCTTGCGCAAGTTGAGCCTTGCGGAAGTTGCAGAACTGATGAATTTGTCGGATGCCTTGGCTGCGCTGAATGTTGGGCGCTATGCGGCGTGGTCAAAGGATTTTTCATTCTCGAATGCCAAGCAGGCGATCCTGGCCTTCGATGGCGACGTCTATGACGGGCTCCAAGCGGGGGCACTGGACGAGGCGTCATTGGGCTGGGCCCAGGCCCATGTCCGCATTCTCTCGGGGCTCTATGGCGTCTTACGTCCCCTGGATTTGATGCAGCCTTATCGCCTGGAAATGGGTACCCGTCTTGCGACGGCGGCTGGGCGCAACCTGTATGAGTATTGGGGTGACCGGATTACCAAGGAGTTGAATCGTTTGTTGCGAGACGAGGCCAGGGCAGGTCGCGAGCCGATTCTGCTCAATCTCGCATCGGATGAGTACTTCAAAGCAGTGAAGCCGGAAATGCTGGCCGGGCGGCTCGTCAAGGCGGTCTTCGAGGATTGGAAGGAAGATCGTTATCGGGTGGTGAGCTTTTACGCGAAACGCGCCCGGGGCCGGATGGCGCGCCATCTGATCGACGTTCGAGGAGAGGGGCTCAAGGACATTCAGGATTTTCAGGCTGATGGCTATGAGTGCGCCCTCCACCGATCAACCGATGACGTTCTGGTTTTCCAACGTAGAGTGCGTGTGGCATGACGGACCCAGTGATCACCTGGAATTTCGACGGCGGCGCGATCGAGGTGGTCGACGGGCGAGACGTTCACAATGTGCGGCTTCGCCTGCGCGCTGATAATGCCGCTGATTTTCGCCAATGGTTTTATTTTCGCGTTCAGGGGGTCGCCGGGCGCTCGCTGAGTCTTTCCATCGAAAATGCCGGTGAAGCCGCCTACCCCGACGGTTGGCCGGATTATCGCTGCATGGCGTCCTACGATCGCCAACACTGGTTCCGAATCGAGGAGACGCGTTACGAGGACGGTGTGCTGCGGATCGACCACACGCCGGCACGAGATAGCGTCTATTTTGCCTACTTCGAGCCCTACTCCCAGGAGCGGCATCTCGATTTTCTTGGTCGTATCGATGGCTCACCGTTTGCCCGGGTCAAAACTCTTGGCACCACCGTGGAGGGGAGGGGGCTCGACCTGGTCGAAGTGGGGGATCCCGGTCCGAGTCGGCTTCAGGTCTGGATCATTGCCCGGCAGCATCCCGGGGAGACCATGGCTTCCTGGTTCATGGAGGGGCTGATGGATCGGCTGCTCGATCCCGTGGATCCGGTGTCTCGAAGGGTTCGCGAACTCGCCTGTATCTATTTGGTGCCCCATATGAATCCGGATGGCGCAGTGCGCGGAAATCTGCGTACCAATGCCGTTGGGGCCAATCTGAACCGCGAATGGCGTGCGCCGGATCTTCAGCGCAGCCCCGAGGTCTGGTGGGTCCGTCAGGCCATGCTCACGTCTGGAGTGGACCTCTTTCTGGACATTCATGGTGACGAAGCGCTTCCATACGTCTTCTTTTCCACGGCCGAAGAGGTGCCGGGATACTCCGAGGAAGCCAAGCGGCGGCAGGCGCGACTTGTGGAAGCTTTCGCCTCAGCCAGTCCGGATTTCCAAACGGAGCACGGATACGTCGCGGGGCGCTTTGGCGAGGAATTGCTGGACTTGGCGTCGAAGTGGGTCGCCCACCAGTTTGGCTGCGTGTCCCTGACCCTGGAAATGCCGTTCAAAGACAACGCAAACCTACCAAATGCCGAAGTCGGCTGGAACGGTGCTCGCAGTCGGCGCCTGGGTGAGGCAATGCTTCTGGCCGTGCTGGCTCATTTGGAGAGTTAGTGGCCCTTGCTTCGTGGTGTGGGCGGAATCGAGGACGTCAGGTTCCGCTGATGTTGGCCGCCATGATGCCTTGCACCATGTGACGCGCGGCATAGTTGGGCCAGGGAGTTTGCCCTAGGATGGAGTTGCACTGGATTGGCGAGCGCCGCGAAGTGCAGAAGGTGCCCGGAGGCGAGGGGTGACCGGTCTTCCTCAAACCTGGAATCGACACCGCCTGCTCTTTTTCTCGCTCGCCCCAGTTGCACCAATTCCTGGTGCGCCCGGTGGGCGCTTCCTATTCAAACAGGCTGAGAATGGCGTCCAGTGGAGATTGGTCGAGGCAGCAGTCCGCGACCGCTCGCAACACGGGTTTTGCCCGGTAGGCGACGCCAAACCCGGCGGCCTCCAGCATGGGAATGTCATTGGCGCCATCGCCCACAGCGATGACCTGTTCAGGGTTCAGATCCAGAGCATGACGAGTCCGCAGAAGGTGTGACGCCTTGGCATTGGCATCGACGATGTCACCGATGATGCGTCCCGTCAGGCGTCCATTGGCCACCTCCAGTTCGTTACTCCAGGCTTCGTCGAAATCCAGGCGATCCTTGAGTCGCTGGGTAAAGTAGGTGAATCCCCCTGAGACCAGGACGGTGTACAGGCCGGCGTCCTTAAGCCCAGCAATCAGGCGCTCCGCACCGGGGTTGAGTTGCAGACGCTCTTCATACACCCGCAGGAGTGCGGCTTCCTCCAGACCGGCCAGCAGCGACACCCGGCGGGCCAGGGACGCCTTGAAGTCCAACTCACCCCGCATGGCCGCTTCCGTCACGGCTGCGACCTCGGTCTTCAGGCCATGCATGTCGGCGATCTCATCAATACATTCGATGTTGATGAGGGTGGAATCCATGTCGGTGACGAAGAGACCGAAATCCACAAGCCGGCGTTGGGTGGGAACATAGGCAAAGTCGAGCTTTACTTGTTGGCAGAGCACTGACACCCGGTCGTCGGGGATGGCGTCGAGAATCCGAAACGCCTCCAGGTGGATCTGTTCGATCCCGCTGGCCCCCGTCAGCTTGGCAAGAGTCTTGAGCGTGGGCGTTTCGATCTCTGCGCCCAGGACGATCAAATTCACGCTGCGCGACCCCGGCCGGGGAGGATGTCGTGGAGGATCTCCCGGGTCTGGCGCATCATCTGTACCGTTGTTTCCCAGCCGACGCATGCGTCAGTGACCGAGCAGCCGTATTTGAGTTGAGTGAGATCCGCTGGAATGGACTGGTTCCCCGGTTCAAGAAAGCTTTCCACCATGAGCCCGACAATCGAGCGGTTGCCTTCCCGAATCTGATGCGCGGTATCGCGCATGACGAGGGGCTGATAGTCAGGATTCTTCCAGGAATTTGCGTGGGAGCAGTCCACCACGATGTTGGGGGGGAGCTTGGCTTTGGCCAACGCCTTTTCAGCCAGGGATACCGAAACCGTGTCGTAATTGGGTCGTCCTCCGCCACCACGCAGCACCACGTGGCCATAGCGGTTGCCTTGAGTGCGGATGATCGATGTCACGCCATGGCCATTGATTCCCAGGAAGCTATGGGGATTGGCGGCGGAAATGATGCCATTCACGGCGGCATCGAGACCGCCATCGGTACTGTTCTTGAATCCGACTGGGGAGGAAAGCCCGGAGGCCATCTCCCGGTGGGTTTGGGACTCAGCGGTCCGCGCTCCAATCGCTGTCCACGAGATAAGGTCGCCGTAGTACTGGGGTGCAATCGGATCCAGCGCCTCCGTGGCAGCCGGCAGCCCCAACTCATTGACCGCCATCAGGAATGCCCTGGCTTTCTCCATGCCCTCGGTAATTCGGAAGGAATCATCCATGTAGGGATCGTTGATATAGCCTTTCCAACCCGTCGAGGTACGGGGTTTTTCAAAATAGACGCGCATCACGAGGACCAGGCTGTCCGCCACGTCTTCTGCCAGGGCCTTCAAGCGACGGGCGTAATCCAATCCCGCGACGGGGTCGTGAATAGAGCAGGGCCCGACGACCACGAAGATCCGAGGATCGCGTCCATCAAGTATCGCCTGTAGTGTCCGACGGCCCTGAACGACCGTTTCTGCGGCGCCGGGTGTCAAGGGAACTTTGGCCTTGATCTCTTCAGGAGTCGGCATCGGGTCCTGGGCAATGACGTTGAGGTTGTCGGTGGAAGTGGTCATCTGGACATTCCTGAACTGGCGCGAGGGAAAGCATTTTAGCCGAGGAGAGGTGCCCTGTTGGCCGATTCGATTATGGGTCCGCCCGGTCACCATCAACGGTGGGCAAGTGGCCTGGCGATTGTGAGCTTCCCGTGAGCCGCCTTGAGGCCAGGACCCCCTGCAAACGCGCCGACGCTGGCGGATGTCGCCCTAAAGTGGGTCGAGCCCTCGCCGATATTCCCTGGCAATCGGGAAGGTCCTCGAAATTCGAACGGGCCCCGATCTCGTGGGGAGTTTCATGTCCGAATTACTGAAAAGCATCGATGCCAGAACCCGCCTCGCCGGGACGAACAAGCTGGAGATTCTCTTGTTCTCGCTGGGCGTCGATAACCGGACCGGGCGCAGGGAGACCTTCGGTATCAATGTCTTCAAGGTCCGGGAGGTCATGCGTACTCCCGCCATCACAGCTGCTCCGGAGATGCCTTCCTCGGTGGAGGGGATGGTGAGCCTGCGGGGGGTTTTGGTTCCAGTGGTCGATCTGGCGAAGTACGCTGGAATGAACTGTGACACGCCCCGGGAAATTATGATCGTCACGGAGTACAACGGCCACACCCAGGGCTTTTTGGTGGAGGCGGTAGATACGATTCTCCGTCTGGACTGGAGCATGATGCGGGTCCCACCAGACATGCTCTCGGGCAACCTCGGAGGCTTGGTGACCGCGGTGACCGAATTGGAGGGAAACCGGCTGGTGATGATGCTCGATGTCGAAAAGGTCTTGTCTGAGACCTCGCGCTACGACGATGACTTTCTTTTCAAGGATATCGAGCAGCAGTTCCAGCAGGATGCCACGGTCTTTTTTGCCGACGATTCCTCCGTCGCACGCAAGCAGATCATTCGGGCGCTCGACGCGATGGGGGTTCGCCATTTTGGTGCGGTCAATGGACGGGTCGCCTGGGAAGAACTCAAAAAGGTGGCGGCCCATGCCGATTCCTCTGGCAAGCGGGTGCGGGACTTGGTCCAGATCGTCCTGACGGACGTCGAGATGCCCGAGATGGATGGCTACATTCTGACCCGGATGATCAAGTCGGACCCGCGATTTGATGGTGTGCGCGTCGTGATGCATTCGTCGTTGTCCGGGATGTCGAATCAGCAACTGGGGCAGTCGGTCGGTGTGGATGAATACGTGCCGAAGTTCGAGCCCCAGCGTTTGTGCGAAACCCTTGCGCGGCTGATTCGCGGCAGCAAGAGTCCGGCGGCAGCCTAATCGGGAGACCTGAATTGGAGCGCTTTGATAACTCTCTGCTCGAATCCATCGATGGGCGCACCAAGTTGGCGGGCTCCAATCGCATGGAGATCCTGCTCTTCAACCTTGGTACCGGCGAAACCTTCGGAATCAACGTGTTCAAGGTCAAGGAGGTGTGCCGGACGCCGATCATCACCCGCACGCCGAACATGCCCTTCGCGGTCGAAGGGCTGATTTCATTGCGAGGGAGCGTCTTTCCGGTGCTGTCCCTGGCGAAAGTCCTCGGAATTTCTCCGCAGGGAGAGGTTTCCGGGGGAGCAATGATGGTTGCCGAGTACAGCAAACATACCTTGGGCTTCCTGGTGCACGAGGTCGATCGAATCATCCGGGTGGATTGGGACAAGGTGAAGGCTCCCGAAAACGTTGCCAATTCCGCCCATAACCTCATCAGTGCCATCTCGGAACATGCAGAGGGAAAGTTGGTTTCGATTCTCGATGTCGAGACGATTCTGGCCAATACCTTCGGTGAGGCTGTAGTGGGCGAGATCGCACCCCTAGACGGAGGCCACGAGGCCAATCTGTTTTTTGTCGACGACTCGTCCGTGGCGCGTCGAAAGATTGGCGAAGTGCTCGACAAGCTTGGGGTCAAGCACAAGCATGCGCAGAATGGACTGGAAGCCTGGACTCGCCTCGAGGCCATGGCCAGCCATGCCAAGCAGTGCGGGCGGATGCTCCACGATGAACTGGATCTGATTCTGGTGGATGCGGAAATGCCTGAGATGGATGGCTACGTCCTGACCCGAAATATCAAATCCGACCCCCGCTTCGATGGGATTCCCGTCGTGATGCATTCGTCGCTTTCGTCCGAAGCCAATCGCGCGATGGGCACCCGGGTCGGCGTTGATGCTTACGTTGCCAAATTCGACGCGGACATATTGGCAAATACATTGCGGCCCCTTCTTTCACGGTCGCGTTGAGTCTTGCGGGTCTAAGCCCTCAATTTGAAAGGACAGGAGAATCCGATGTCGGATCCGAAGATGAAGTTTCTGGTGGTGGATGATTTTTCGACTATGCGTCGGATCGTTCGCAATTTGCTCAAGGAGTTGGGCTTCACGAACGTGGAAGAAGCCGAGGATGGCATGGTGGCACTCCAGAAGCTGAATAGCGCGGCGTTCGACTTCGTTGTCACCGACTGGAACATGCCCAATATGGATGGCTTGACCCTGCTGCAGACCATCCGAAAAACCCCCAGCCTCAAGTCCCTTCCTGTCCTCATGATCACCGCCGAGGCGAAGAAGGAGAACATCATCGCCGCGGCCCAGGCCGGTGCGAGCGGCTACATCGTCAAACCCTTCACGGCTGGCACCCTGTCCGAGAAGCTGGAAAAGATTTTTGAAAAGATGGGCAAAAAAGCGGCGTGAGCCGGCGACTTCCGAATGGGGTGGGAAAAGATGGTCAAGAAAATGAAGTTTGACGAGTCCGGAGATTCGGACGATCTGCAAGCCCTCTTTGACAGTATCGCGTTGGCGCCGGCGGCACCAAAGCTGGAAGTCGTATCGGCAAAAAATGACACCAGTGACTCCGACGACCTTCAAGCCTTGTTCGACGAGGTGGCGGCCGATTTTGATGGTCCCGACGCCGAAGTTTTTGTTGCGAATGGCGACGGCCTTGATTCAGCCCCATCCGACGGGTTGGGCGAACACAGTTGCGACGCCGTTTTCAACAAGATCGGGCACATGACCCGTCAGGTCCATGACACCTTGCGTGCACTGGGGTACGACGAGGCCCTGCATGTCGCGGCTGAGGCGGTTCCGGATGCCCGCGAGCGGCTTGTTTACATCGCAAAAATGACCGAGCAGGCGGCGAGCCGGGTCCTCAATGCAACTGACATTGCCCAGCCCTTGCAGGAAGAACTGCACCAGGGTGCGGAAATTTTGCAGCAGCAGTGGGACCGGTTGTTTGCCAACGACCTCACCGTCGACGAGTTCAAGGCTCTGGCGCAAGAGACCAGGCAGTTCATGGGCTCCGTGGTCGAGGGCAGCCGCAAGACCCGAGAGCAACTCCTCGAGATCGTCATGGCCCAGGATTTTCAGGATTTGACCGGACAGGTGATCAAGAAGGTGTTGGCGCTGGCGCAGCAACTTGAAACGGACCTCATCCGCGTACTGATCGAGGCGATGCCGGTGGAAAAGCGCGCCGAGAAATTAGCCGACAAGCATTCTGGCCTGATGAATGGCCCGGTGATTTCCGTTGAAGACCGGGATGACGTGGTCACCGATCAGGAGCAAGTTGATGATCTGCTGGAAAGCCTTGGCTTCTAGCAGACCGGTGAAAAGTCTCTGACCGAAGAAATGAGCGAGCTATGAGCGATTTCGCTGGAATGGAAGATCTGCTTCAGGATTTCCTGGTGGAAGCGGGAGATTTGTTGTCTGGCGTCGACAACAAATTGGTCGACCTGGAGCGGGCGCCTGATGATCGAAGCCTGCTCAACGAAATCTTCCGCGGCTTTCACACGATCAAGGGGGGTGCCGGTTTTCTGAATGCAACGGAACTGGTCACCCTATGCCACTTGACCGAAAACCTGTTCGACAAGTTGCGTAACGGTGAGTTAGGCCTCACGGCAGAGACGATGGACGTGATCATGGCCGCTACGGCTGCTGTGCGGGACATGTTTTCCTTCCTGGAGCATGGGTCTCAGCCGCCCGCAGCAGACCCGGGGCTCATCGAACATCTCCGCCAGGCCATCGCGGGAGAGACCCCTGCGAGCGGCTTCGCGAGCGCAGGCCAAGCGCCGTGCAATGAACGTCTGGTAGCGCCTACCGGGCCACTCGCCGGAGAACCCGATTGGCCGGGTTTGATGGGGGCGCTCACGGGCACCGCACCGGCGCTGTCGAGCGCGCCGGAAAGCCTGGATGTGGCGCCGCCGCCGGCGATGCAACCCGCCGAGCAAATCATCAAGGCTGCCCTCGGTCGCCGGACGGGGGACAAGGCAAATATTGGTGCGGGTGGACGGCGAGAGGGGGAGAAGGCCCGCGACAACACCATTCGGGTGGATACGGCGCGCCTGGATCAGGTCCTGAACCTCTCCGGGGAGATCGGCCTGACCAAGAACCGGCTGAATGCGTTACGTAGCGAGATTCTGAACGGTAGTAGCGATACCGACACGCTGCAGGCCCTGGATTCCGCGGTGAGCCAGTTGGATCTTCTGGTGTCCGATTTGCAGAATGCGGTGATGAAGACCCGCATGCAGCCGGTCGGGCGCCTGTTCCAGAAGTACCCGCGCATTGCCCGGGATCTCGCGCGCAATTTGGGCAAGGACGTCGAGTTGGTCCTGGTCGGGGAAGAGACCGAAATTGACAAGACCATGATTGAGGACTTGTCCGACCCCATCATTCACCTGATTCGTAATGCCGTGGATCATGGGGTTGAGGATCCTGCCGACCGGGCCGCCCATGGCAAGCCCACCAAGTCGGTGGTCCAGTTGGAGGCGCGTCAGGAAGGGGACCATATCGTCATTCTCGTCGCCGACGATGGCCGCGGCATGAACGCAGAAAAGCTGCGAGCCAAGGCGCTCGAGAAGGGCCTGATCTCCGAAGAAGAAGCCAATACCCTGGACGAGCGTCAGAGCTTTGGCCTGATCTTTCTTCCGGGCTTTTCCACAGCCGGTCAGATTTCGGATGTGTCCGGACGTGGCGTGGGGATGGACGTTGTCCGCACCAATATTCGCAAGCTGAACGGATCAATCGATATCCGCTCAGAATTGGGCAAAGGGACCACCTTTGTCATTCGCCTCCCCTTGACCTTGGCCATACTACCGGTTCTCTTGGTGCGACTTGGCGATCAACCGTTTGCCGTGCCGCTTGCGATGGTGCGGGAAATCCTTCCAATCGAGCCGAGCCATGTCCAGGAAGTGGGCGGACGTGCGACGATGGTCGTGCGGGGTGAGGTCTTGCCTGTGCTTCCTCTGGTGGGCCTCCTGGGCTGGGATCAAGAGAATCCGCCCGAGTATGGTGTCCTGATGCAAACCGCCGAGCTATCATTCATTCTGGCGATCGACAGCTTTGCTGGACGCGAAGATGCCGTCATTAAGTCCCTTGATGATTTCCGTCCAAAGGGTGTTGCAGGAGTGACGACCTTGTCCAACGGGCAGATCGTGTTGATCCTCGATATCAAGGAACTCCTTGGCGATTCGGGAGATCACCGCGGGGTCAGCAAAGCGATCTTGCTCGGGCCCCTCGCGATGGCTGCCTGATCCTAAAGCCCATCTTTTGCTATCCCGTCGGGGAATCTTCGCCATAGGCTTGTGGTCTCCTGCGTGAAGGAGTCGCTTTCCGGATCCGCCCCACTGCACTTAGGGTTTAGCCAAGCGCATGCTGGTCGCGGTGTCCAAGGGGCGCACTGCGGCACCGGCTCCTTTTATCGCGAGGGCTCTTTTGGCGGAATTCGACTTCGATCACTGGGCGAGTCTGGCGCGGGATGATCCCCCGGCCTATTTTCGTGCCCGTGCGCGGGCGATCCGGCGTTTCATTGATGCTCATTCCCCCGACCAGGCTGAGCGGCTCGAGGAAACGCAGGCAAAAATCGATAGCGTGCGCGTCGTTTGCGGCAATCCGCGCCACGCCTCGTATCAACTCGCGGGTATGTTGGAGGAGCAGCTTCGCACACTCCACGACGCACTTGACCGGTTGCTGGCGCTCTCGGAAGAGCTCACGGCGGCGCTTGCGGCGGCTCCCCCCCATGAGGACTGAGGGTCACTTCATCAAGGCCAACAACTGGTCGAATGCTTGAGCGAACTGCGCAAGGCCATCGGCCTGAAGGGATTCACCCGCCTCGGTTAGATTGATCCCAGCTTCGGCCAGCGCGACAAATTGCGCCTGGGCTGCGTCGACTTCAAGGTCCAAAGTATTCGCGGCTTGCCCGTGGTCCAGCAGGGCGGTCAGGGTGGCATCGGGAAGCGTGTTAACGGTGTCGGGGCCAATGAGTGGCTCGACGTAGAGGAGGTCACTGTAGGCCGGATTCTTGGTGCCCGTACTGGCCCAAAGCATGAACTGGGGCCGCGCACCCTGGCGCTGAAGATCTGAAAAACCGGCTCCGCCAAAGCGCTCGTGATACCGCTGGTAGGCGAGACGAGCCAGGGCCACGGCGGTCTTGCCTTCAAGGAGTTTGCAGTCAGGCCCCTTTGGTTGAAGGGCTTTGTCCACCAGGGTGTCGACGCGACTCAAAAATAGACTGGCAACCGAAAATACCCGTCCCGGGTCACCTCCTGCAGCAACCAACGACCGCAGGCCACTCAAATAGGCTTCGGCAACGGCATCCACATGGGCGAGAGAAAACATCAGTGTCACGTTCACGCTGATGCTCGCTGCGATCAGCTGGCTGATTGCCTCCAGTCCCGCAGGCGTGGCCGGAACCTTGATGAGGAGGTTTTCTTTGCCGACGGCGCGATGAAGGCGTAGGCCGGCCCGAACCGTTCCGGCCGCGTCATGGGCGAGAGCCGGAGAAACCTCAAGGCTCACGTATCCCGCCGATCCACCGGATGCGGCCCAGACAGGGGCGAGAATTTCACATGCACGCTGAACGTCTGGAATGACGAGCGCCTCGTAGCGCGCCTCGGCGGTGAGGGGCTGAGTTTTGAGGCGAGCAAGGTCGTCCTCGTAATAGCGCCCCCCCGCGATTGCCTTTTGAAAGATCGCCGGATTGGTGGTGACACCACAGACTCCGTCGTTTACTAGAGTTTGCAGGCCACCCTCAGCCAGCAAGGTACGCGTCAAATTGTCCAGCCAGATCTGTTGGCCGAGTTGGCGGATCTCAAGCAGTGTGGTCATGAAAGCGGCTGATGGAGTGGATTAACTTGCGAATTTTCTACCGAAGCGATTGACGATCCAAGTCCCGTCGTTTGGTCGTCGCCGCGGCAGGCCAGATGTCTTGATCTGGATCAACGGTATCAAGGTTCGACATTTTAGGGGCTTGAATCTGCGGGGCCGAGCCATAGATAGGAGCCGTGGGCGCACCGCAGTGGGATTTCGAGGGCGCCCGACACCCAAATTTCGATTGATTGAGTGGAGAGCACGAATCATGGCCAACATAGTTAAGACCGACCCTTTCGACGACTTATTCCGGGGCTTTTTTGTTCGGCCCGTGGATATGGGGGGGGCCGCCGAGGCGCCTTCGATGCGGGTCGATGTAAAGGAGGGGCAGGAGGGTTACACCCTTCACGTCGAGTTGCCGGGGATGAAAAAGGAAGACATCCACGTCCACATCGATGGCGCGGTGGTCTCCATTGCGGCGGAACGGAAGCAGGAACGGGAAGTGAAGGAAGGCGAACGGGTGCTCCGTAGCGAGCGGTATTTCGGCAAGGTGTCCCGGAGCTTCCAATTGGGTCAGGAGATCGATGAGGGCCGCGCCGTTGCACGTTTCAACGATGGTGTGCTGGAACTGGCGCTACCGAAGAAGGCGGCGCCCCAGGCGACCCGAGTTGCGATCCAGTAACGGCTACTATTGTCGCCCCGGACGGCTTTCGCCCCGGGGCGAACCTATTGAAGAGCCCTCAGCATCTGAGTGGGGGTTGCGGTTGTCAGCCAGTCGGACGCGAAATCCGTCGGGGCCAAGCCGCCATAGCCCCAGGTGACCGCCATGAAGGGCAATTGGTTTGATCGGGCGGCATGGCCGTCTTCCGCCCGATCGCCGATGTAGATGCACTCCTTCGGATTCAAGCCTTCGATGGCAAGGAGGCGGGTAAGGAGGGTCGTCTTGTCAGGAAGCCTTGGTTCGAAGGAATCCAGGGCGTAGACGCCGCGGAAAAGTTTGTCCCAGCCCACATACTCCAGGATCTTCAAGGTGGGCGCGATGCGCTTATTGGTGGCGATGTATAAGGTCTTGCCTTGGGACAACAGGCTTTGGAGTGCATCGGCGACCCCGGGGTAGGTCTCGGTCTCGCGGACACCGGTGGTGTCATAAATCGCGGCAAAACCTGCTGCGAGCTCTTCAATCAGATTCGGGTCGGAACTGTCCGCCAGAATCGTGAGGGTTTCCCGAAGAGGGGGGCCGATGATTTCGGCCGTGATGGGGCGGGCAGGGGAACGGCCGGCGCTTTCAAAGGCAGCGCGGAAGCTTGAGAGAATCGCTGGTGCGGAATCGATCAGCGTGCCGTCGAGATCAAAGATGATGTGAGCGGTGGATTTCATCAGCCCGAAAAGCGGTGAGTGGAATCGTTGGGGGTCAAGCGGCAAAGACTCTGTTTTTTCCCGCCCGCTTGGCCGCGTACATCGCCTTGTCGGCTCGGTCTAGGGCGGACTGACATTCTTCTTCGATGGCCAGTTGCGCGACGCCGGCGCTGAAGGTGATGAGAATCTTCCGGCTATCTGCAAGAAAGAATTTGCGGGTGAGCTCCCGCTGAAGTCGGGTGAGGACCGTCAGTCCGCCTTCGATCTCCGTGTCGGGCAGGACGAGAATGAATTCTTCCCCCCCATACCGCCCCACGGAGTCTTGGGGCCGAAGCGACTCCTTGATGACCGCGGCCAGATGCACAAGCGCGTTATCGCCGACCTGGTGGCCAAAGGTGTCATTGAGGGCCTTGAAATTGTCGATATCCAGCAGGGAAAGGCAGATTGGACTTTCCCGCCGCCGGGCGCGAGCAATTTCTCGACTGATCACCTCGTCGAGGCCCTTGCGATTGAGGGTTCCAGTTAGGGGATCATGGCGGACCTGCTGCGAGGTCAGCGCCAATTCCTGCTGCAGACGACTGATTTCCACATTGGCCTGATCAACCTGGGTCCGCAAATCATCGAGATCCTTGCGGGAGGCAGCAGTGGTTTCCTGGACGATGCGGGTTTCCCGAACAATCTTGTCGATGACTTCGGAAAGCTCTCCAATGTCTTCCGCTTGTGCGATTTGCTCGGCGCATTCTCCGAGGGCGACATGATATTCGTCGGTGGATTCCGCAAATGCCGAAAGGCGGTCGAGGAACCCCGCCAACATGGCCTTGAGGCGAAGCTGGGCCTCGGTCAGCCCCTGTTTAAGCTGGCCCTGTTTGTCAATGACGTCCTTGAGCCGGCGCTCGACTTCGTCGAGGACCCGAACGTCGAGGTGCCCGGTGAAAGCCTCGCTTAACATGGCAAGCTGACCGGACAGCCATTTGTTGTCCAGCACCAGTTGGCCGATGTTCTGAATGATCAATTGCAACAAGCCCTGCAGCGCAATTCGTACGCTGCGCTGATCCTCACCGAGCCATTCCAGCTTGTGGGTGAAGGCCATCATTTTCTTGTAGAACGGCTCGAGGGATTCGCTGGAATCCCATTGGGTCAGTTGCTCTGACAGGCCACGAGCCTCTTCCACGAGTGAGGGAGAGTCTTCGATCAGCGCGGGAACACCATCCCGAAGGAGCGCCCTCAGCAGCGACACCAACTCTGCGAGATCTTGCGATGGGGGCGCGTCGGTTTGGGACGCCTCGCCCGTTGAAGCCGACGCGGCCGCGGCCAAAGCGGTGGGTGTGGCTGACCAGCTGCGGGCCAGGCCCATCAGGCGACGATGCAAAAGGTCTGGGTTGGTATTCGATGCCTCGAGAACGTGTTCGAGCGCTTCCCGCTTGCGTGCGGGGGTCAGCCCAGCATGGTGCAGGGCATACTGAGTGACCAAATCCCGAATCAGTCCCCCCCAGGCCGGGCGATTCTCCTCGGGTCGGGCGGCTAGGGCGAGTATCGCCTGATTCACGCGGGCCCACTGACGAGTCGCCACCGCCTGCTCGAAATCCTGAGCACGCCGGGCTGCCTCGGGCACATGGCGGGGGAGGGCGGCAGCGATCGCCTTCAGGGACTTCTCGGGGAAGCCGTCCTCGTCGGGGGTCTTGGTGATCTGGAGGTAGAAGGCCCGGTAATTGTCGGGAGTCGGCGGAATTCGACTCATGGCGAGTCGCCGCAGGGCTTCACGGGCGATCTCGGAAGGGTTGCTCATTTCCGCCATGGGGAGCCGGGTAGGGGTAATAGAGGGGAATTACGGAGATGGATCAAAAAACTTGAAAAATAGATAGTTAGTGTGATGCATTGCACATAAATCCGCGCGTTTCAGCAGCCCTCATGATGCCATTCCTGACGTTGACTGGCGCCAAATCGGTCATTCCACCAGGCCATGTTTCAGGCCGTAATGCGTCAACTCGGCATTGTTGCGCAGGCGCATCTTTTCCAGAAGGCGGGCCCGATACACGCTCACGGTCTTGACGCTAAGGTTCAGTTCCTCGCCGATCTGGGTCAGGGTTTTGCCCGACGCGATGAGGCAGAGGGTCTGGTATTCGCGATCGGACAGGCGCTCGTGGGGTGGGCGCTCGGTATCGTCGGTGATCGCCTCGGCCAATTCCAGGGCTAGCGAGGCACTGACATATTTCTTTCCGTTGGCGACCTGGCGAATGGCGTTCACGAGTTGTTCCGGCGCGCTTTGCTTGGTGAGGTAGCCCGCGGCCCCAGCCTTGAGAGCGCGGATCGCGTACTGGTCTTCCGGGTACATGCTGAGGATCAGGACTGGCTGACGGGGAAATTCCTTGCGGATGATCTTGAGGGTGTCGATGCCATTTCGGTCCGGCATCGACACATCCATCAGCATGACGTCCCACGGTTGCTGACGGGCAAGATGGATGGCGTCGACGCCGTTCTCTGCTTCCCCGGTGACTTCCAGGTCGTCGGTGTCGGAGAGGATCTGGCGCAGCCCTTGGCGCACGATGGCGTGATCGTCGGCGATGAGGACTCTCAAGCGTTGAAGGCTCATGCTTGCTGCTCCATTTCCACCTCAGCGGGTACCCGTACGGTCAGTCGTGTCCCCTGGGGCCGCATCGGCTCGATCTCGAGGCTCCCCCCCAGCCCGGCCAAACGCTCGCGGATTCCCCGCAGCCCGAAGGATTTCGGCTTGGCCAGATCGTCGTGCTCGAGTCCTTTGCCATCATCGGCAATTTCGAGGAGGACCTCGTCGCCCTCCTGCAGGAGGCGCACCGCCACGGTGGACGCCTGGGCATGCTTGCGGACGTTGGTCAGCGCTTCCTGGAAGATGCGGAACAAGGCCACGCCGGTGTCTTCCGCGAGTTCGATATCGTGGTCGGCGGCAAGCACCTGGCAGCGGGTTCCGCTGCGCTGGGAAAAGTCCTCGGCCTGACATTCAATGGCTGCAGCAAGGCCAAAATCTTTCAGAATCCCCGGCCGGAGTTCCCGGGTGACCCGGCTGACGGTGGCGATCGCATCGTCCAGCAAGGCTTCGATGGCGGTGACCCGCTGGCGGGCATGGATCGGATCAGAAAGCATTTTTCCCGCAAGCAGGGAGGTTTCGATCTTCAGAGCGACCAAGTCTCCCCCGAGGACATCGTGAACCTCCCGGGCGATGCGCTCGCGCTCCTCCTCCTTCGCGTGTTGCAAATGGCGGGACAAAGCCGCCAGTTGGCGCTGACTGTCCCGCAACTCGGCCTCGGTGTGCTTGCTTTGGGTGATGTTCCACATCAGCCCCTCCCAGACCGGCTCGCCATTGGCCTGCTTGCGGACGGAGCTTCGCAGATTGATCCACTTGATATCACCAGCAGAGGAAAGGATCCTGCCCTCCCAATTCAGCTTGCCGTCGGCCGGGGAGGCCTCTAGCGCAGTCAGGAAGCCCGGCCGATCGTCCTCGACGATAAGTCGCAGGTATCGATTGCCGTCCGCCACCAGTTCCTCCGGGCTGAGCCCAAGCAACATCTGCGTGGCGCCTCCTGCGAATTGGAAGGCGAGGTCTCCCGTCGCCCGGACCTGGAAGCTGAAGATGACGCCGGGGGTGTTGGCTGCCAGGGCTTGCAGGCGGGCTTCGCTTTCCCGTTCGGCGGCCAGGGCATGGCTGCGTTCCTTGCGGTTGCGCGCTTCCCGCAATTCCCGCTCACAGGCCGGAACGAGGCGTTCGAGATGGTATTTGGATAAACAATCGTTGGCGCCGGCCCGCATGGCGGTCACCGCCACGTCTTCATCAATCTGGTTGGAAAGAATGATGAAGGGGAGGTCACCGCAAGCGCCGCGGACCTGGGCGAGGGCACCAAGCGCGTCGAAGTCGGCGAGGGGATGGTCGCTGATGACCAGGTCCCATTGGTGTTGGCGCAAGGCCTCGGCCAACTCCGGGCGGGTGCCGACACGGGTCCAGTCGACGCTGTAGCCCGCATCGGCGAAACGGCGACTCAGAAGCTGGGCATCCTCGACATTCCCCTCGATCAGGAGGAAGCGGAGGCGGGGAGAGGTCGCTACACCGAATGCCATGAAAACTCACCAGTTCGCGATCACACGATCAGGCGTCGATTATGCCCGCAAGACGTTGGCCGTGGACAGGGTGCCGCCGAGATGCTCGGGAAGATTGAATGCAGAACGCGTGTCCTTCTGGACACCTCGTGCCGCCCTGCGCGGATCCTGTGGTGATCCCGCGTCGGGTTGGGGGGCATCAGGTTAAAATGTGCTTTTGGCAATCCAATATTCGGAGTTCCACCATGCCGCAGTACCGTTCCCGCACCTCTACCGCTGGCCGCAATATGGCTGGCGCCCGCGCCCTGTGGCGGGCGACGGGCATGAAGGATGGCGATTTCGAGAAACCGATCATCGCCGTAGTGAACAGCTTCACCCAATTCGTCCCTGGTCATGTGCACCTCAAGGATCTGGGCCAACTGGTGGCCCGGGAGATTGAGGCTGCGGGCGGGGTGGCTAAGGAGTTCAACACCATCGCCGTGGATGACGGCATTGCCATGGGGCACGGCGGCATGCTGTATTCCCTGCCCAGCCGCGAACTCATTGCTGACAGCGTGGAGTACATGGTGAACGCCCACACGGCCGACGCCATGGTCTGCATCTCCAACTGTGACAAGATCACTCCGGGCATGCTCATGGCCGCGCTGCGCCTCAACATCCCAGCGGTGTTCGTCTCCGGCGGGCCGATGGAAGCCGGCAAGGTGAAGTGGGAAGGCAAGGTCATTGCCCTGGATCTCGTGGACGCCATGGTGAAGGCCGCCGACAGTCATTGTTCCGATGAGGAAGTGGCCGAGGTCGAGCGTTCAGCTTGCCCGACCTGCGGCTCCTGCTCCGGGATGTTCACGGCGAACTCCATGAATTGTCTGACGGAGGCCCTGGGGCTCTCGCTCCCGGGCAATGGCACCATCGTCGCGACCCATGCCGATCGCAAGGCCCTCTTCCTGCAGGCCGGACGGACCATCGTGGACCTGGCGCGGCGTTATTACGAGCAGGAGGACGCCTCCGTTCTTCCGCGATCCATCGCCTCGTTCAAAGCTTTCGAGAACGCCATCAGTCTGGATGTGGCGATGGGCGGCTCGACCAACACCGTACTTCACCTCCTGGCCGCCGCCCGGGAAGCGCAGGTCGACTTCACCATGAAGGACATCGACCGCATTTCGCGCCGCGTGCCTTGCTTGTGCAAGGTCGCCCCGGCGGTCCCGGACGTGCACATCGAAGACGTCCATCGTGCAGGTGGGATCATGGGGATTTTGGGTGAACTGGATCGCGCCGGACTCCTGCACACCGACGTCGCCACCGTGCACAGCCCCAGCATGTCCGACGCCTTGGCCAATTGGGACGTGGTGCAATCCGATTCGAGCGCGGTACGAGAATTCTACAAAGCGGCACCTGGTGGCGTGCCGACCCAGGTGGCGTTCAGTCAGGACCGGCGCTGGAAAGAACTGGATGTCGATCGCGCCAAGGGCGTAACGCGTGCAAAAGCCCATGCGTTTAGCCAGGATGGCGGGCTAGCCGTGCTGTACGGCAATATTGCAGAGAACGGCTGCATCGTGAAAACGGCCGGGGTCGACGCGTCGATCCTCAAATTTTCCGGCCGCGCTCGCGTATTCGAGAGCCAGGAAGCGGCCGTGGATGGAATCCTGGCCGACCAGGTCGTGGCTGGGGACGTCGTGGTCATCCGTTACGAAGGCCCCAAGGGCGGACCGGGCATGCAGGAGATGCTCTATCCCACCAGCTATCTCAAATCCAAGGGGCTGGGCAAGGCCTGTGCACTCCTGACCGACGGACGCTTCTCCGGCGGTACCTCCGGGCTGTCCATCGGCCACGTGAGCCCCGAGGCGGCCATGGGCGGAGCCATCGCCTTGGTGGAGGAGGGGGATTCCATCGACATCGATATTCCGAATCGACGCATCCACCTCGCGGTCAGCGACGAGGAGTTGGCGCGGCGGCGCATCGCCATGGACGCTCGAGGCGGGCAGGCTTGGAAGCCTGCGAACCGTCAGCGCCTGGTGTCAGCAGCCCTCCAGGCCTATGCAGCCCTGACCACATCGGCAGACACCGGCGCGGTTCGGGACGTCACCCAGGTCATCCGCTAGAGGCTAAACCGGGAGGGCGCCTGGATGGGCGCGCCTCCTGATTGGGAGGTGTCCTCCCACGCACGGCTTGTACCCGGCCTCAACGCAGCATCCAAACAGCTGGGTACTCTTTAATTTCCAATGAGTTGGGTTCTTCATGAGTCTTGATCCGCAGGCCCGCGCGCTGCTTGACATGGTGTACCGGGTCGGGGCTCCACGATTCCATGAACTTTCAGTCGAGCAGGCACGGCGTTCGATGGAAAAACTCCTCTTTGCCTTTCGGCCCGATGCGCCAGCCGTTGCGTCGGTGACCGAAGTGCCCATTCCACGAGGTCACGACGGCGTTCTCCTGGCCCGTTACTACCGTCCGATTTCGGCCGAGCCGGGAACTAGGCTGCCATTACTGATCTACTACCACGGCGGTGGCTGGTGCATTGGCGATGTGAGTAGTTATGACGTGGCCTGTCGCGAATTGGCTAACTTCTCACATTGCGCGGTGCTCTCGGTGGAATATCGCCTTGCCCCAGAGCAACCATTTCCTGCGGCTGTCAATGACGCCTTGCTCGCTCTGGATTGGGCCTTTGACAACGCGGATCTGCTTGAGGTCGATAGCGAAAGCATCGCGCTGGGTGGCGACAGCGCCGGGGGCAATCTGGCCATCGTAACCGCGCTCCAGGCCAGAAACCGTAGTGGCCCGGCGCTGCGGCATCTACTGCTGGTGTATCCAAGCACCGAAATGATCAGTGACCGGCCTTCCCGCACCACCTATGGCGACGGCTATTTCCTGGACCGGGAGAGTCTGGTCTGGTTTTACGAGCGCTATGTTCCCCAGGGGAACACCGACGACTGGCGCGCGTCACCGATGAAAGCCGACTCCCTCGTCAATCTTCCTCCCATGACCTTGATCACAGCGGGTTGTGATCCCTTGGTGGACGACTGTCTGGCCTTCGCGGATCGGGTGCGCGCGGAAGGTGGCTCAGTCGTTCATAAAAACTTTGAAGGGATGGTCCATGGCTTTTTCACGCTCGGCAAATACTTTGCTCAAGCCAATCAGGCCGTCGAATATGCCGGCCAAGCAATCCGGGATTCGATGTTTGGAAGCTAAAGCTAATTCACAAATGTGAGTAGTAAAAATGTGAAGTGAACATAATACACATTA
>JAEUNY010000162.1 GCA_016791005.1 Zoogloeaceae bacterium | reverse complement strand
GCGCCGCCCCTGCTCGTGGGGGTCTTGGTAAAGGTGGTCGATGCGGTCGGTGTTGAACAGCGACGTGCGGCGTTTGATGCCGTGAACCTCGTACCCCTTACCTAGCAGAAATTCTGCAAGATAGGCACCGTCTTGTCCGGTTACGCCGGTGATCAAGGCAATTTTCATCTTTGATTTGGTTTTGGCTGAGACAACCTACGCTATTTGACCGCTTCGATATTAAGGCTAATTGGGAACTCGCGCCCTTCCCAAGAAATGTTTCGCGACGCCCAGTCATCGAAGTCATGGTGCTCGCAATTGAACGGATCCCATGTCAATGATTGCGAGAAACCGCTTTTTTCTAATGATCTTCTGAGGTGAGACTCGTTAAATGCCGTGTAGTGATAATTGAATGCGTAGTCTTGGCCGCCCATTAATGGTCCTTGAATTGATCCAATATCACGGCCGCTGGCATTGTATATTTCTATCACTTTTTCGAAATCCGGAACTGAAATTCTAAGCACTCCACCCGCCTTCAGGATTCGATGCATCTCACGTAAGGTTGGAACGATTTCGCGATGACTTACATGCTCCAGGACATGGCACATATAGATCATGTCGGCCACGTTATCCGGGATTTCTGTAAGTCGAAACAAACTCTTGGAAACTATATGAATGTGCGGTTGTGGTCTCGCGTCAATATTAATATAACCAGTCGCATCAATATCGCCGCATCCGATATGTAGCAGCACCTTTTCCTGCCGATTTGGCACGCTATTGACCAAGGCGATCCAATGACGCGCGATCCTGACTGCCTTCTTATTGTCTTGACGTTTGCGCAATGCGCGAACAATTTGCATGAGAAACATTTTTAGCCGCCACATTCGTCGTCATCCTTGTACAACGGGTTGCCCGATGGCGAACGAGGAAATGTCACTCAAAAACCAATCTCCATCCAAGAGTACAAACCCTTCCTGCATTGATTGTGATCGATGCGACCCCACTGCATGAACTTGAAAATTCAACGCACCTTCTTGATAAAAAACAGTCCGAGTGAGTTCGCCGGCACTGACGCCCAATCGGATGGAATAGACTCCAGGCAAAAACGGGAATTTCTGGATGTGGTACCTGATCTCATATACTCCAGGAGCAAGCTCCCGCCCCTGGAACTTCTCTTCACTGATCGAAGTGGCTAGGTAGAGGAAATCAATGGTGTGGATGCCAACCCCAAAATTTGGACTGAACAATGCACTGTTTACTCGATAAGTAACGGCTAATGT
Source organism: Zoogloeaceae bacterium (assembly GCA_016791005.1). Taxonomy (GTDB): domain Bacteria; phylum Pseudomonadota; class Gammaproteobacteria; order Burkholderiales; family Rhodocyclaceae; genus JAEUNX01. Next base: position 19,446 of record JAEUNY010000162.1, on the reverse strand, counting down.
AATATCAGAGCCATAGGTTAATCGCTCAGTTGGGTTCCCTGTGGCGTCTAGAAATGCAACGTCTTGTAACTCGATTTCACCCGTCATCTGAGTTTTTGCCCGCAATGCAACGGTCGATGCTGCATTGCTTTTGATTTTTTCATCGTTCTGGGCAAAGAACATATCACAGACCTGTCTGGGGTCGCCGTCCGCAATTAACTTGCCATGATCCATGAGAGCAACCCGCGAGCACAATCTTTCCACTTGCCGAATATTGTGACTGACTAGCAGGACGGTCCTTCCTTGCCTTTTTATTAGATCTTCGACGCGGTCAAAGCATTTCCGTTGAAATGCCAGATCACCTACCGCCAAGACTTCATCGACGATCAGTATTTCCGATTCAACGCTGGTGGCGACAGCGAAGGCCAGCTTGACCTGCATGCCTGAACTGTAGCGTTTGACCGGAGTGTCGATGAACTCTGCAATTTCGGCGAAATCGACGATCTCATCGAATTTTTTATCTATTTCTTTTTTTGAAAGCCCGAGGATACTGCCATTGAGATAAACATTTTCCCGCCCGGTAAAGTCCGGAATAAAGCCGGCTCCAACTTCGATGAGGGGGGCGATGCGGCCATTGACCTTTACGCTGCCACGGGTGGGGGTGCTGATTCTGGCCAGCATTTTTAGCAAGGTGGATTTCCCGGCCCCGTTATGGCCGATGATTCCAACCACTTCGCCTTGTTCGATGGTGAAACTGACGTCATTCAGTGCCTTGAATAAAGGGCGCTCCGGGATGTGCTTTCCCAACAGGCGCGCACCGGTGTCGAGGAGGGTCTGCTTCAGGCCCTGGAGAGCGCCCAGACGATATTCTTTGGTGAGGTGGCTGACTTCAATGGCGGGCATAGGCTTGGGATCAAATGACATCGGCGAAATAGCTTTCCGCGCGCTTGAAATACAAATAGCTCAGGGGGAGGAGCACCGCAATCATCATTGCGCCGGGGACCATGGCGCTGATGTCGGGCGCGGCGCCTCTGAGGACCACACTCTGGAAGGCGTCAATGATGCCGGCGAGGGGGTTAAGGGTGTATAGGGTGTAGAAAAGCGAGGACCATTCCCCAGCGGCTTGCTGGATGAGGAGTTTGTCCTTGACCAGCTGGAGAGGGTAAATAACGGGTGAAGCGTACATCAGCAGGGAGAGAAGCACCGGGAGGGCTTGGCCGACATCGCGGTAATAGACGTTGATGGCGGCGCCGACAAAGGCAATGGTGAGGGCCGCGAGAATGGTGTAGAGGATGAGCAGCGGCACCCAGAGGATGTAGGGGCTGGGCGCCAAGCCGTACCAGGCCATCAAGGCGGCAAGGATGACGAAATTGATGCCAAGCTCCACCAATTTGGTCATGACGGAGGTGATGGGAAATATCTCGCGGGGAAAGTAGATCTTCTTGATCAGTGCCGTGTTACCGACGACGCTGGTGACGCCCTCGGAGGCGGATTCCTGGAAGAAGGTCCAAGGCATGAGGGCCGCGAAGACAAGGATCGGATAGGGGATCTCCCCGCTCTCGATGCCAACGAAGCTCTTCACCAGCGTGAAGATCAGCATCAGGGTGACGGGTTTGAGAATTGCCCAGGCGATGCCAAGGTAGGCCTGTTTGTATCGCAATGCGATGTTCTTCCAGGCCAGAGTCAGTATCAATTCTCGATAGGCAAAGAGCGAAGTGGCTGCAGGCTTCATTTCTTCAGTGTGGCGTCGTCCGGCGAAAACGGTGAGTCGAGGGGTGGGGCGTTGGTGGGCTGGATCACGTTGAGGCGGGCTGCTTGGGCGACGCCGATGAATTTCTCATGATTCTCGAATTCGGCGGAGGAGGTATTTCACGTCAGGGAAATCAGGTCTATTAGGCAGGCGTCCGAGTCCCCGTCTGACCAAGGAGTCAGTTGGCATGGCGGGGATTCTAACCCGACTCCTGCATCGATTGAATTGAGCTTGCTGTCTGGTGGCGCTTGGGGGATTGGGCGGGTCAGGGGTCATTTGCCGACCTGTTACTGCAATCGCCTTTTGGGGCTAGGTATTGTCAGGCCGTTGCTTCAGAAAACAAGGAAAATTCGTCAGCCTCAGGGTAGTACATCCTACTGCCGGCCACTGTGGAGGGTTTTGGTACGATCGTGGCGATTGGACAGGGTATGCGCGATTCCGTTTGCGAAGTGCGCCTTGTCGGTTTGCGCGCTCATAGGTCACGAGACGGAATGAATCCTACTTCGCCCCTCATCATGAATACCGGAATGCACCGGTCGACCGCTGCTCCGCTTGTCTGCTGGTGGGTCGGGTACTTGGCATTTGTGGTCTATGGTAGCTTGGTTCCCTTGGACTACCGGCCTATCCCTTGGGAGCAGGCATGGACCAGCTTCCAGAATATCCGGTTGCTGAATGTGGGTGCTGAAGGCAGGGCGGATTGGGTCGCCAATGGGGTGCTGTACCTGCCGGTCGGATTTCTCACGGCCTGTGTATTTTCCGGGCGCCGGCGCCACCATCTGACGGCCGTCTTGGGGGCGGTGCTTTTTGCCTCGGCTCTTGCTGTCACTGTCGAATTCTCACAGCTTGCTTTTCCCCCGAGGACGGTATCCCTCAATGACCTGCTGGCGGAGTTCATCGGTAGCGGTGTGGGGGCGGGGTTGGCGGGGGTTGCGGGCCACCGGGTTCAGGCTTTGTTCGCGGCATGGGCTGGAAAGGGGGAGCGCCTCGTTTTTCGGGGCCTTGTGACGTATGCGTTGGCGTACGGCGCTTTCAGCTTGTTCCCATTTGATTTCCTGGTCTCCTTTGCTGAGCTCTCCGAAAAGCTTGGTTCCGGGAATTGGGGGTGGACATTGGCCGGCATTGGCGGCGGCAATGTTGTCGTAGCAGTGGTGAAGCTAACGGCGGAGTCTCTGGCTGCCGTTCCGCTGGGAGCGCTTCTGATCGCCAGGGGCAGGTCGGCGCGGCAAGCGTTCGGTGCCGGATTGGCGCTGGGAGTGGCGGTGGAGTTGGCCCAGCTTTTCCTGGTGTCCGGTGTTTCCCAGGGATTGTCCGTGCTGACCAGGGGGTTTGGCGTTCTCGCTGGTGCACTCGTTTGGGAGCGCAGAGCGAAAATTGATTTGCTGTATCTGGGGGAGGGAATTCGACGCCACGCTATTGCGGCGACGACGCTGTACCTCATTGCAATTGCGGCCATCACGGGTTGGTTTGATCGGCCCCTGCGAAACTTGGCGGGCGCATCCCAGGCCTTTGGCGACGTCCATTTCCTACCACTTTATTATCACTATTACACCACCGAGCAGGCGGCGCTGTTGAGTCTCGTCTCCGTTGGCTTGATGTACGCGCCAATCGGGGTGCTGGGTTGGGCGTCGTTTTTGGGTGGTGGGATGGCTGCTGGGTTGGCGGTGATGCTGGCGGCCACCGTCGAGGGCAGTAAATTGTTCCTCAATGGGTTGCACCCCGATCCCACCAATTTGTTGCTTGCGGGCATAGCGGCATGGCTGTCATGTCGTTTGGTTCAACAAGTTGAACGGCTTGCACGCCACGCAGGATCTCGGTCTGTGGAAAATTCCGCCTCACCGGTGACTGGCGTTGATCCGGCAGTTTCTGAAAGTGGGGAGGGTGCATTATCTGAGTGCCAATCTGCCGGTCAGGGACGAGGTGAAATCTTCCCGATGGGGGCAGAAGGCCCCGGGAGCCTGGCTATCCCCGGCTGGCCTGCTTTGCTCGGATTGGCGGTAGCCGTAGGGGTGGCCGCTTACGGAGTCGTGACCTTCCCCGTCGCTCCATGGCTCCTGAGCATTGGGCTCGGGGTCTATGGATTGGCTTTGTGGTGGCGACCCAGGTTGCTTTGGCTGGTTGTGCCAGCGGCCTTGCCGTTGCTGGATCTGGCACCATGGAGTGGGCGTTATTTCTTCGACGAATTCGATTTTCTGCTGCTGCTCAGCATCGGAGTTGGCTATGCCCGCATCGGCCCGTTGCGGGAGCGGACGGAAGACCAGTCGTGGCGGTTGGTGTTGGCCTTGGTGGTGCTAGCTTACGGGACTGCCACCCTCCGTGGCCTTCTGCCCTGGCAAGGCCTGGACGCCAACACCTTCAGTCATTACTACAGTTCTTTCAATGCTCTTCGCATCGCCAAGGGGGTCGGCTGGGCCCTTCTTCTGGTCATTTTGGCCAGACGTTTCGCGGCCGCCGGGGTGGATGTGGTGCGTCATGTTGGCCAAGGCTTGGTGCTGGGCCTGACGGGTACGGTTGCGGTGGTGATATGGGAAAGGTGGGCCTTTCCTGGCCTCTTCAACTTCACTGATGTTTACCGGGTGACCGGGCCCTTTTCCCAGATGCACATCGGGGGCGCCGACCTTGAATGCTATCTGACAATGGCCGTGCCCTTTCTCGTCGTGATGCTGTTCGAACGGCGGAGTTGGCTGGAACGTAGCATCGGGCTGGCGCTGCTGGCGGCTAGCACCTACGCAGTGATGGTCACTTTCTCCCGGGCGGCATTTCTGGGTTTAGGGGTGGCGGTGCTGTTGTCTGCCGGATTGAACGAAGTGAAACCTTCACTGCTGAGCGGGACGGCACCATTTTTCCGCAGGGCATGGGCGGCGGCCATGCTAGCACTGGTGGCAATTGTGGCCGCGCCAGTCCTCATTGGGGCGTTTGCTCAGGAGCGTTTGGCTAGCGCAGGGAAGGATTTCGATGTGCGTCTAGCCCACTGGCGGGATGCGCTGGCGATTAGGGATCCAGGGCTGGAAACGGTGCTGTTCGGTATGGGGTTGGGCCGTTTTCCGGTGACTCATTTCTGGCGCAGTGAGGAACCCAGAGCGGCAAGCTACCAGATTGGGAAGGAGGGGGAGGATTCCTACCTGCGGCTGGGAACGGGGAGCCCGCTGTACGTCGAGCAATTCGTGAATCTTCAGGTCGGTCGAGACTACACATTGAGGCTGCGAGCGCATACACCGGACGTCCGAGCCCACCTGTCCGTTTCCCTTTGTGAAAAATGGCTTCTGACTTCGGCCCGCTGCGAATTTGGGGCGCTGGAAGTGCCTGGTGGAAATTGGCGGGAGCTATCGGTCAATTTGCGGGCGGGAGAAATGGGTAGTGAGCCTTGGTACCAACGGCGGCCGATAAAGTTGTCACTCTACAACGCCGGCCACGGCGGGCTGGTTGAGGTAGATGATCTGAGCCTGAGGGGTTCCGATGGCCAAGAACTCTTAGCTAACGGGGACTTTTCCCAGGGTATGGACCAGTGGTTTTTTTCGGTGGACGTGGACCTGCCCTGGCACATCTGGAGCTTACCGGTAGGGGTGCTTTTCGAGATGGGATGGCTAGGGGTGCTTGCTCTAGGGCTGGCTTTCTTTTTGGGGCTGGTGCGTTCCTCCAGTCTGGCTTGGTCAGGGGCTGGCCTCTGGGCTGCGATGCTGGGGGCTTTGACCGGGTTCGTGGCACTTGGAACCGTGGATAGCTTGTTGGATAGTCCGCGTCTGCTGCTCCTGATCCTTCTGCTCTTTGGCCTTTCGTCTGGGGCCACTCGATCGCGGATTGGGTAGGCAATGAGCGAACTGTCCAGCCCATCTCTGGCTCGGTGCCAGCATTTGAAATTGACTTTAAGGGCCAGAATCACCGGTCAGGGCAAAATTTAATGCGATACCGACGGGGTGCGGCCGTTGTATGCTAAGCAAGATGAGCTTTAGACTGACCAACATCGCATTTGGGGGGAGTTGCCATGTGTCTGAATGGATTGAATTTAAAGGCGGGGTTTGGTGTACTGATGTTAGTGGCACTCAACTCTGCATTTGCCCAGAGTTGCCCGGGCGGTACGACTCGCGTCACATCGGGGACTCCCGCTGATGGCGGAACTGCCGGGGGAAATTTTAGTGGATTTATCTCGAATGCCCTGATCTGTGCAACTCGCGGCTCTGATCGTTGGCAAGAGTGGCATGGCGGTTCAAGCCAATTATGGGATTACAAGTTAGGAGCGTCGAGTACGATGGACCCAAGTAAGCAAGTGGGTACTTGGAGTTCTGCTAACGGGTCTTCCGCGACCGTGACTCATACATACGGCGGCACGAGCTATGTATGGGCGATTTGCCGAACCAACTCAAGCGCACCGTACGATTACACAATGGTTTCTCTGACTGGTGGCACGATCACTGGAGTCAAAATTTCCACGGTGACTTCGGTCTCAGCCTGTCCCTGACAGTATGTGATTAGAGGTACTTTGGGGCTTTAAAAGAAGTCGGCACCTCGGTGCCGGTTTTTTTGCCTGCGGATAGGCCGCGAACGACCTCGGTTGAGCTATATAAGCAATTCAAAATACCCCAATAGACCCGATCGATTGCCTTCTCCAAAAGCCCGCAGAATCAATATTGGTGGATTATTCCACCGCAGGCACACCCGAGTTCCGTGGTCAGGTTAGTACTTCGCAGGCTGGGGGGTGCCCAAGGAAATTTGTCGGGCTCGCCGTGGGGCCATAAGCTCCAGATTGGAATACCACGATCCAGTCGCCCGGCGCGGCCTGTGGGAGGTGCGTTCGTTCGGCTAAGATATCAAGAGGGGTGCACAATGGCCCGACGCCAGAGACAGTTTCTGTCGCAGAACTGTCCATCCTGTTGCCCACCGCCACGGGATAGTTCTTGCGGATGACCTGCCCAAAGTTTCCGGAAGCGGCCAAGTGGTGGTGCATGCCGCCATCGGTGATCAGGAAGATCTGGCCACGAGAGACCTTCCGATCAATGACCCGGCAGACGTAAATGCCGGCTTCGCCTACCAGGTAGCGGCCGAGCTCGAGGACCAGTTCTGCGCCAGGCAGCCGTTGGCTGGCCGTCGAGGCAATTTCCGCTAGGTTGGCGCCGATGGGGGCGAGGTCGAGGCGGGTCTCGCCGGGGAAGTAGGGAATGCCGAAGCCGCCCCCGAGGTTGACGCTGAGAACGGGCGTCGGTGCGTGGTCGGCGAGGCGCAGGGCGAGGTCGAAGGTCTTTTGTTGGGCCTCAATGATGGCCTCGCTCTTGAGGTTCTGTGACCCCGCGAAGATATGGAAGCCCTCGAAGGCGAGGCCCATACGGCCAATTTCCTTGAGCAACTCCGGCACCTGCTCGGCATCCACGCCAAATTGCTTGGGCCCCCCACCCATCTTCATGCCGGAGCTTTTGAGTTCGAAGTCGGGATTCACCCTGACGGCGACTCGGGCCGGCCAGCCTGTGCTTTCCGAAATGGCGGCGAGTTCCCGAGCCTCGCGGAAGGATTCGAGGTTGATCAGCACGCCGGCAGCGACCGCCTGACGCAGCTCAGTCTGACGCTTGCCCGGGCCGGCAAAACTGATGGCTCCCGGCGGACAGCCGGCGTCGAGGGCGACTCTCATCTCGCCGGCGGAGGCGACATCCAGACCATCCACAAGTCGGGCCATATGACTGACCAGGGCCGGCATGGGGTTCGCCTTGATGGCATAGTGGATGCGGATGCTGGGCGGCAGGGCGGCCCGGAGCTCGGCCATGCGCGAATCCAGCAGACCGCGGTCGTATGCATAGAAGGGCGTTTGCCCGACCCGGGCGGCCAAGCGGGTGAGGGAAATGCCACCCACGATCAACTCGCCATTCGCGATCGGGAATTGGTCCATCGGCGCATGAACGGGGGCGGGGCGAGAAGGCTGGGTCATGTGATGGATCCCAAGAAGTGGGAATTGGCGGCACGAAAGGTGTGGCGTTATGCCTATGACGAGGACGGCGATGCGGTCGTTGCTTGCTGCAGTTCAAAATCCTGCGCTAACGCGATACGGTCGATCTTGCCATTCGGGTTGCGGGGCAGGCCGGCGGTGTGGGGAACAAGTTGGCTCGGTACCATGTAGGCGGGCATGCGGAGCCGGCATTCGTTGAGCACCAGATCCAGATCGAGGGTCACGTCAGGCTTTCCTACGACGTAGGCGACGATGGCTTGCCCGAGTTGAGGATGAGGAACGCCAAAAGCCGCGCACTCGCCCACCGCGCCGCTCGCGTAGAGTACTTCTTCGACTTCCGTCGGGCTGACTCGATAGCCCGAAGTCTTGATCATTTCGTCGCGCCGGCCGACGAAATAGAGGTAGCCCTCTTCATCCCGCCGGGCCGTGTCCCCCGAAAAGACGGCGATCTCCGGCAGAACGAGCCCCGCTTCGCGGCAATTGGCCAGGGCTGGGAGTGGCCGGAAACGCTCGCACGTGCGCGCCGGGTCATTCCAATAGCCGAGGGAGACCAGGGCGCCGCGCTGAACCAACTCTCCGGGTTCGTGGGGCGCGCATTCGGTGCCATCCTCCCTGAGGACGAGGACTTGGGCGTTCGGGACCGCCCGGCCAATGGAGTCGGGGCGTCGATCGACTTCCTCGGGGGGGAGGTAGGTGGCGCGAAAGGCTTCGGTCAGACCATACATCAGATAGGGCCGGCATTTTGGGAGCTTCCCCCGAAGGGTTCGCAGGGTATCGAGTGGCATTCGCCCGCCGGTGTTGGCGAAATAGCGCAGGTGTTCATCGACGCCGGTGGGCCATGTGAGTTGGGCCAGCTGGATCCACAGGGGCGGCACTCCGGTCAGTCCGGTTACCCGTTCCTGGGTGACTGCCTTGAGGACGTCGCGGGGGAGCAGGTAATTCAGCAGCACGACCCGGGCGCCGGTCAGGAATGCGGTAGTGACTTGGGAGAAGCCGGCATCGAAGGACAGGGGCAGGGCGGCCAGGAGGACGTCGTCGCGGTGGTTCTCCAGGTATTGGGCCACGCTCCGGGCACCACTGACGACATTCCGGTGACTGAGGACGACGCCCTTGGGCCGTCCGGTGCTGCCAGAGGTGTACAGGATGGCGGCCATGTCCAGGTCGATGACCCGGTGTCCCGCACGAAACGGGGTGGCCTCAAGGTCGGTCCAGGTCAGGACACGGGGGAACGACGGCGGGGCCTCCGTGGCGAGCGGCCCGGTGACGACGACGTGACGGAGATCATGGCACGTCGCCAAGGTGTCCTGCAGGGTCGCGAGGCGCTCGGGGGAGGTCACCAAAATTCGGACGTTGCAGTCGCGCAGGATGTGGCCGACCTGATCGGCCTTGAGGAGGGGATTGACCGGGACGAAAACGCCGCCTGCGTGGCTGCAGGCAAAGGTCGCGATGACCGCTTCCGGTCGTTTCTCGAGGTAGATCGCGACACGCTCGCTGCGGCCCAGGCCCATCTCGACAAAGGCGCTGGCCAAGGCGCCAATGCTTTCCGCCAAGCGGCCATAGTCCAATGCGCGGTCGCCCGAGGTGAGAGCGATCGCTTCCGGTCGGCGCTCGGCGGATTGCAGGGGCAGATGATGGAGCAGGTCAGGCATGGTGTAGGAGATTCAGGAGGGCGAGCCGTGACGGATAGATGTGATTTTGCGTCGCATTCTCATTCCTTTGAGGGAGCGTGCGCCAGCGAAAGGCTATAATCCCGTCCCATATCGAGTGCTGACGGGGAGTTTTCATTTCCCCCGAGGGCCTCGGACCAGTCAGGGAGAAGGAATTGGATGTGAAGGGTGAGGTCGCCGCACTGCTCGACGAGGTATTGGGTTTGAAGGGCCGTGCCGTCCAATTTGGCGCGGATACGCCTTTGATCGGCTCTTTGCCCGAGCTCGATTCCATGGCCGCGGTGGCGGTGCTGACGAGCCTTGAGGAACGGTTCGGCTTCACGATTGAAGACGACGACATCGATGGTTCGACCTTTGCCACCTTTGGCTCCCTGGTGGGGTTCGTCGAGAGCAAGTTGGCGGTTTGATGCCGCCGAAGGCGCTGCGGCCCTGAGGGGCATGGCCGCAGCGTCCGTCCATCCGGCGTTATGCGGCGGCAGAATCGGGTAGAACGCCGAACTCCACCAAGCGCTTGACAACATAGTCGGCGGCCTCGTCGGGGTCGAGATCTACGGTGTCGACCCGGATTTCCGCGGCGTTCGGCGTTTCATACGGCGAATCGATGCCGGTGAAGTTCTTCAATTCCCCCCGCCGCGCTTTCTTGTACAAGCCCTTCGGGTCCCGCTCCTCGGCGATCTCGAGGGGCGTGTCGACGAACACCTCGATGAATTCCCCCTCTTCCACCAAGCCGCGAGCCATTTGGCGCTCGGCGCGGAAAGGCGAGATGAAGGCGGTGAGGACGATAAGGCCGGCGTCCACCATGAGTTTGGCGACTTCCGCCACGCGGCGGATGTTTTCCACCCGGTCGGCGTTGGTGAACCCGAGGTCCTTGTTTAGACCATGGCGCACATTGTCACCATCCAGGAGGTAGGTGTGGTGACCCATGGCGTGGAGCTTTTTCTCCACCAGGTTGGCCAAGGTGGATTTGCCGGCGCCGGATAGGCCAGTCATCCAGATGACACAGGCTTTTTGCCGTTTGGCGGCGGACCGGGCGGCCTTGTCCACATCCACATGTTGGAGGTGGATGTTGTGGGCCCGACGCAGGGCAAAGTGAAGCAGTCCTGCGCCGACCGTGTTGTTGGTGAGGCGATCGATGAGGATGAAGCCCCCGGTGTCACGGTTGGCTGTGTAGGGATCGAAAGCGATCGCCCGGTCCAGGCCCAGATTGGTGACGCCAATGGCGTTGAGTTCCAGGGTTTTGGCGGCGATATGCTCCAGCGTGTTGACGTTGATCTGGTGCTTGATGTGGGTGATGGTGGCGGTTACGGTCTTGGCGCCGATCTTCATCAGATACGGTCGGCCGGGCAGCAGCGGTTCGTCATGCATCCAGACCAGGGTGGCTTCGAACTGATCGGCCACTTCGGCGGGCGACTCGACGGTGGAGATCACATCGCCCCGGGAGATGTCGATTTCGTCGGCAAGAGTCAGCGTGATGGACTGGCCGGCAATTCCCCTTTCCAGATCGCCGCCCTGAGTCACGATGCGGGCCACGGTGCTTTGTTTGCCCGAGGGCTGAACTCGGACCTTGTCGCCTGGCTTCACCACGCCACTGGCGATCGTGCCGGCAAAGCCGCGGAAGTCGAGGTTGGGGCGGTTCACCCATTGGATCGGCAAACGGAAGGGTTGCGACTGCATCCGGGTTTCATCGATCTCCACGGTTTCCAGGTAGCCCATCAGCGTGGTGCCGTGGAACCAGGGCATGGCGTCCGAGGGGGCGATGATGTTGTCGCCCTTGAAAGCGGACATTGGGATGAAGGTCACGTCGGAGAGCCCGATGTGCTCGGCGAAGGTCCGGTAGTCCTCGACGATCTTGCGGTAGGTCTTTTCTGAATAATCCACCAGGTCCATCTTGTTGATGGCCACCACGATGTGGCGGATGCCGATCAGGGACACCAAGTAGCTGTGGCGCCGGGTCTGGGTCAGGATGCCCTTGCGGGCGTCGACCATCAGCACCGCCACGTCCGCGGTGGAGGCGCCGGTCACCATGTTGCGGGTGTATTGCTCGTGACCCGGCGTGTCGGCAACGATGAACTTCCGCTTGTCGGTGGAGAAGAAGCGGTAGGCCACGTCGATGGTGATCCCTTGCTCGCGCTCGGCGGCGAGGCCGTCGACCAGCAGGGCGAAGTCGATGTGCTCCCCCTGGGTACCAAACTTTTTGGAATCGGCTTCGACGGCGGCGAGCTGGTCCTCGAACAGCATCTTGGATTCGTAAAGCAGGCGCCCGATGAGGGTGCTCTTGCCATCATCCACGCTGCCGCAGGTGATGAAGCGCAGCAGGCTCTTCTTCTCGTGGGACTTCAGGTACTGCTCGATATCGGTCGCGATGAGATCGGAAACGTGAGCCATGTCAGAAATACCCCTCCTGCTTCTTCTTTTCCATGGATGCCGTGGAATCGTGGTCGATCACCCGGCCCTGACGTTCGGAGGTCTTGGTCAGCAGCATCTCCTGGATGATGGCCGGCAGGGTGTCGGCCTCGGATTCCACCGCGCCGGTGAGCGGATAGCAGCCCAAAGTCCGGAAGCGCACCTTCTTCATCATGGGGACTTCACCCGGTTTGAGGGGCATACGGTCATCGTCCACCATGATCAGCGTGCCGTCCCGAACCACCACTGGCCGGGCGGCCGAATAGTAGAGCGGCACGATGGGGATGTTTTCCAGGTAGATGTACTGCCAGATGTCCAGTTCGGTCCAGTTGGAAAGCGGGAACACCCGAATCGACTCGCCCTTGTGCTTGCGGGCGTTGTAGAGCCGCCACAACTCGGGGCGCTGATTCTTGGGATCCCAGCGATGCTGGGCGGTGCGGAAGGAGAAGATCCGTTCCTTGGCGCGGGATTTTTCTTCGTCCCGTCGTGCGCCACCAAAAGCCGCGTCGAAGCCGTATTTGTCGAGGGCCTGCTTGAGACCCTCGGTTTTCATGATGTCGGTGTGGATCGCCGATCCGTGGGTAAAGGGGTTGATACCCTTGGCCAATCCGTCGGGATTCACGTGGACCAACAGATCCATGCCAAGCTTTCTGGCCATGAAGTCGCGAAACTCGTACATCGCCCGGAATTTCCAGGTGGTATCCACATGGAGCAGGGGAAAAGGCGGGGTCGCAGGGTAGAACGCCTTCACCGCCAGGTGCAGCATTACGGCGCTGTCCTTGCCGATGGAGTACAGCATGACCGGGTTGTCGGCTTCGGCGACGACTTCCCGCATGATGTGGATGCTCTCGGCTTCGAGGCGCTGCAGGTGGGTGAGGGGGGTGGCATCCGTCATCTCGGGATCCTTCTCCATCCAGATGGGGGGTGGAAGTATACGGGGCGCCGGATTGTTCGGCGATGGGTATGTTGCACCGCGGAGCGGAGCATGAAGGGTTTTATGGGGTGCATGGCCCCCGCGGGGGGCCTTCGGGGCAGACAACTTGTCGCCGGGAAGGTCTTCGGGCCATTGAAGTTGGCTCTGCGTCGCCGGCTCTGGCGCGATATCGACACAGAAGCCAGGATGGTCCGCGAGCCAGCGGGTAAATTCAGGCGTGCGGGTGGGGTCGAGGCCAGCGACGGTGAGGCGCTGAATGGCACGTGTGCCTTTGAATTCCAGGGCGCCATCGAGGGCCAGGAGCAGCGTTTGAATTAGCGGCCGTTCGGGAGGACAGGGCAACCATGCGGGCGGTCGGTTGGCCATTCGAACGATCAAGGCCCGACCTTCGTGCTCGTCCAGCGAAGTCGGATTTCGGTAGCGGACGATGTGTAGGTGCAGGCGGGCAATATTGGGGGTGGGGTCAGTCCCCTCATCGCTTGGCGACAGGAAGCCCCAGCGGGTGAGATAGTGCTGGGCAGTCCGACGGGTCAGGGTCAAGCCAAAGTATTCAACCAGCCAGCGGTGGGCGAGGGGGACGGTCCAGGCGCCGGGCTCGGCAGCCCCAGATCCCGGCGGGGATTGGTCGGTCAAGATGGCCAGGGCCTCGGCTTCCTGGACGGGGGATAGGCGACGACCTTGTCCCGCGAGGCGCCCCCGTCGGCGCAGCGCCACGCCTTCCCAGCCATGGGCGAGAAACGCATGGTGCGCGGCGATGACAGTGGGAGGGCTCAACTCGGTCAGTCGCGCGGTTTCGGCCACGGTCATGCCGGCGAGGCGAAGCTTGACGGCAAGACGCCGACGCTCGTTGAGTGCCTCCACCGAAATCGTATGTCCGCCCAAATCCGCCATAACGCCAAAATATTGATTGATCTCGCAACCAGGTTGCTGATTCTGAAGCAAGTAGAACGAGACTCATAGTCAAACATTTCATAGCCATCTTGCGAAATCAAAGTTTTAATTACACATTGCCATTTGGGTTGCGAGGGGAGTCGAGCATGGTCGAAAACGACACGGAAGAAGGGCGGGTGTTGGAGCAGGTTGTGGCGCTTGTCCGCGAGGCTGGGGCGGTGGTGATGGACGTCTATGGCACCGATTTCGCTGTCCGGGGGAAACTTGATGCCTCGCCGGTGACGGAAGCGGACGAGCGAGCCGAGGCGGTGATTTTGCGCGGCTTGGCCGCAATCGCGCCGGAGATTCCGGTGGTGGCCGAGGAGGCGGTGGCGGCGGGCAAGATTCCAGCGGTCGGACAACGGTTCTGGCTTGTCGATCCGCTGGACGGGACGAAAGAGTTCATCAGCAAAAACGGCGAATTCACCGTCAATGTCGCCCTGGTGGACGCCAGTGTGCCGAAGTTGGGCGTCGTTTTTGCGCCGGCCCTGGATGCCTTGTATGCCGGCGTGACGGGCATGGGGGCCTGGGTTGAGCGCGGTGGGCAACGGCGAGCAATTGCCTGCCGACCTGTGCCGGAGGCGGGTTTGACGGTGGTGGGCAGCCGTTCCCACGGAGATGCCCAGGCGATGGAGACCTTTCTCGCCGGGAGGAAGGTCGCGGCGCAGCGGAGCGCGGGCTCGTCTTTGAAACTGTGTCTGGTCGCCGAAGGCGAGGCGGATGTCTATCCCCGTTTGGGACGAACTATGGAGTGGGATATTGCCGCCGGCCACGCGGTGGTCATCGCGGCCGGGGGGCGGGTCGACGCTGTGGCAGGGGGGGCGCTGCGTTATGGCAAGCCTGGGTTTGAGAATCCGCATTTCGTTGCCTGGGGCTTGGCCGAGGCTGGGTGATGGATTGGGCGCATAGCCTGGCGGGACTCTTCGTCGGCCTTTTGGTGGGCATGACGGGGGTGGGGGGCGGGGCGCTCATGACGCCCCTCCTCGTTCTGTTATTTGGCGTCGCACCGGCCACCGCGGTGGGAACCGACCTATGGTTCGCCGCCCTCACCAAGTCCGCTGGGGGCTTCGTTCATGGACGCAGCGGCACGGTCGATTGGGAGGTGGTAAAGCGCCTCTGCTGGGGGAGTCTGCCGGCGGCGCTGGCGACATTGGTGGCCCTGCATTTCCTGGGGGTGGGGAAGACCGGCGGTGTGCTGGTGAATACCCTGGGGGCCGTGCTCATCCTCACCGCCGTCGCCATGCTTTTCAAGAAGTTTTTTCATGCGATTGGCCAACAGCTCCGAACCCGACTCCCCGAGGATTTCAAGCGCGCTCAGCCTGCACTTACCGTGCTGGCCGGTGCCATTCTTGGGGTTTTGGTGAGTCTGACTTCGATCGGTGCCGGCGCACTGGGGGCGGTGATGCTGGTCTACCTTTACCCCTTCCGGATGAAGCCGACACGACTCGTGGGGACGGACATCGTCCATGCCATCCCGCTCACCGTCGTCGCAGGCTCCGGTCACCTGCTGATGGGCAATGTGGATCTGGCCTTGCTGCTGACTTTGCTGGCCGGGTCGCTACCCGGAATCCTGGTGGGATCCCTGATCTCGACCCGCGCGCCGGAACTCGTGCTGCGCATGCTGATCGGATTGGCGCTGGTTGCTGCCGGGGCCAAAATGCTAGCCGCCTGAGCCGATCCGCCTACTAGCGCCGCCTTATTTGCTGCGGATCATCGTTCCTACGCCGTGATCCGTGAGGATTTCCAGCAGCAGGCAATGCTCCACCCGCCCGTCGATGATGTGCACGGATTTCACCCCGTTGCGGGCGGCGTCCAGGGCCGAGCCGATCTTTGGCAGCATGCCGCCGGAGAGCGTTCCCTCGGTCACCAGATCATCTATTTGGCGGGGCGTGAGGCCCGTCAGGAGCTTGCCGTCCTTGTCCAGGACACCCGGCGTGTTGGTGAGGAGAACTAATTTTTCCGCCTTGAGGATCTCGGCGAGCTTGCCAGCCACCACGTCGGCGTTGATGTTATAGGTTTCGCCTTCCTCGCCCACTCCGATCGGCGCGATCACCGGGATGAAATCGCCCTGGTCCAGAAAGGCGATCAGGGCCGGATCGATCTTTGTGATTTCGCCAACCTGGCCGACGTCGAGCATATCGCCGGGGTTTTCCTTGTTTTCCATCAGGAGTTTGCGGGCGCGGATGAAGCTTGCGTCCTTGCCAGTCAAGCCGACGGCCTTGCCGCCGGCTTGACTGATGAGGTTGACGATTTCCTTGTTCACTTGTCCGCCAAGGACCATTTCCACGAGGGACATGGTGTCGGCGTCGGTCACCCGCATGCCCTGGATGAAGTGACCCGCTTTTCCGACCCGCTTCAGCATGTCGTCGATCTGCGGGCCGCCACCATGGACGACCACCGGGTTCATGCCCACCAGTTTGAGCAGCACGACGTCCCGCGCGAAGCAATCTTTCAGGTGCTCGTCGGTCATGGCGTTTCCGCCGTATTTGATGACGATCGTTTTGTCGAAGAACCGCTTGATGTAGGGCAGGGCTTCGGCCAGGATCTCGGCTTTGACGGCGGGGGTGACAGCGGGCGATGCGACGGCCATGGAATGCGCTCCGGAACTGGAATCGACGAATTCTAGCGGGGTGAGCATCGGCGGGCGATGGGGTGTCATGGCGGTCTGCAGGAGTATTCTCCGACTTGCTTAATGGGAATTTGCCTGTTGTCAAGAAAACGTAGTAAGCTTAAAAGCTTTCCTGCCCCACCGGACCGCATGCTGGGGGGCTGGGGTCACATTACCCAACCATGAGGAACATCCATGCGACATTACGAAATCGTTTTCATCGTGCACCCCGACCAATCGGAGCAGGTGCCGGCCATGATCGAACGTTACAAGACGATTGTGACTGGCCGTTCCGGTCAGATTCATCGCCTTGAGGATTGGGGTCGTCGTCAGTTGGCCTATCCGATCCAGAAGGTGCATAAGGCCCATTACGTTCTGATGAACATCGAGTGCGACCAGGAGTCCCTGGACGAACTCGAGCATGCATTCAAATTCAACGATGCCGTGCTGCGTCACCTCACCGTCAAGATGAAGAAGGCTGTGTCCTCGCCGTCTCCCATGATGAAGGAAGAGAAGGCGCGTTCCCTGACGCCGGCTGCACCGGCCGAGGAAAAGCCGCGGGAATCGCAGCCCGCCTGATTTGGCGTTGAGCGACAACCGGGTTGTCCTGGCGGTTTGGTTTGCAGAACTCAAGCCTTTGAGGATCTCTCCCGCCGGCGTCCCCGTTTTGGAGTGCCTCATTGCCCATGAATCCCGCCAAATGGAGGGTGGGGTCGAACGAACGGTGTCTTGTGAAATGCGGGCGGTTGTCGTGGGAGAACTGGCCAAAGTGGTGGTGGCGGCTCCGCCGGGCGCCAAGGCAAAGGTGGAAGGCTTTTTGGCAGCGCGAGGGCTCAAAAATCGGACGCCCGTGCTGCATCTGAACACAGTGGAATTTTTGGAAGGAACGAATCATGGCATTTGGTAACAAGCCGAAGCGTCCTGGCGGTGATCGCGGTGGGCGTGGGTTGTTCAAGCGGCGCAAGTACTGCCGCTTTAGCGCAGAAAAAATCGAGGAGATCGACTACAAGGATGTGGATCTGCTCAAGGATTTCATCACCGAGAATGCGAAGGTCATGCCCGCGCGGATCACCGGGACGAAGGCCGGATATCAGCGTCAGCTCTCCACGGCCATCAAGCGCGCCCGTTTTCTGGCGCTGATGCCCTACACAGATCTCCACAAGTAAAGCAGAGGCGCTGAGATGCAGATCATTCTTCTGGAAAAAGTGGCGAATCTCGGGACGCTCGGCGACGTCGTCAAGGTCAGGGACGGCTATGCCCGGAATTTTCTGATTCCCCAGGGCAAGGCCAAGCGTGCTACCGAAGCCAACATGGCGGAGTTTGAAGCCCGTCGGGCCGATCTGGAGCGTGCCATGGCCGATCGCCTCGCCGAAGCTCAGGCCTTGGCGGCCAAGCTTGAAGGTGTGGTGGTTACGATCGCCCGGAAGGCGGGCGTGGACGGCCGTTTGTTCGGATCGGTGAGTGGCGCTGACGTCCTTGAAGTTTTAGTGGCGCAAGGGTTTGCCCTAGAGCGTGGGGCGGTGCGTATGCCCAACGGACCGTTGAAGCAGGTCGGGGACTATCCGCTCGAAGTGGCATTGCACACCGATGTGCTGGCTACTGTCACGGTGACGGTCGCCGGCGAGCAGTAATTCCTCCGAGGATAAGAACGCTGTGGGGGCTGCTGAGGCAGCCCCTTTTACTTTTCTGGTGGTCTTATGGCACAAAGGTCTCCCGGGCATTCCGGTGATCCGCAGATTGCGGCCCTCAAGCTGCCGCCTCATTCCCTTGAGGCGGAGCAATCCCTCATCGGCGGATTGCTGCTGGACAATTCCACTTGGGACAGAGTCGCTGACCTCGCAGGCGAATCGGATTTCTACCGGGACGATCATCGACGGATCTTTCGCCACATCGCGCGGCTCATGGAACTGGGCAAGCCGGCAGATGTGGTGACGGTCTTCGAATCTTTGGAAAAGAGTGGCGAGGCCGAGCAGGCCGGGGGGCTGGCCTACCTCGGGGAAATTGCAGGAAATACCCCGTCTGCGGCCAACATCCGCCGTTATGCCGAAATCGTTCGTGAGCGGGCAATTTTGCGCAAACTGGTCTCGGTCGGCGATGAAATTGCCTCCAGCGCGCTGACCCCGTCAGGAAAAGACGCTAAAGCGCTGCTTGACGAAGCCGAGGCCAAGGTTTTCGAGATCGCCGAGGCTGGAGCCCGACACGCGACCGGCTTCGTGCCGATACAGCCGATCCTGGGGCAGGTCGTGGATCGAATCCAGGAACTCTATGACCAGGACAATCCTTCGGCGGTGACGGGCGTGCCCAGTGGTTTCGCAGATCTGGACGACAAGACTTCCGGCCTCCAGGCTACAGACATGTTGATCGTCGCGGGACGTCCCGGGATGGGCAAAACAAGCTTTGCGTTGAATATCGCCGAGCATGTCGCCGTCGAGTGCCACCTTCCTGTTGCAATCTTCTCCATGGAGATGCCAGGCACCCAACTTGCCATGCGGTTTCTATCTTCGGTTGGCCGCCTCGACCAGCATCGGATCCGAACCGGACGCCTGAATGATGAAGAGTGGAAGCGCCTGACTTATGCCTTAGGAAAGCTCCATGAGGCTCCCATCTTCATTGACGAGACGCCTGGATTGAATCCAACGGACCTCCGGGCGCGGGCGCGCCGGCTCTATCGTCAGTGCGGAAAATTGGGTCTGGTCATCGTGGATTACATCCAATTGATGACTTCTTTGAAGGAAAGTGACAACCGAGCAGCGGAGCTTTCGGAAATCTCTCGTTCAATCAAGTCCTTGGCCAAAGAACTCCGTGTCCCGATCATGGCGCTTTCGCAACTCAACCGGAGTTTGGAGCAGCGCCCGAACAAGCGCCCCGTGATGTCGGATCTCCGGGAGTCGGGTGCGATCGAGCAAGATGCTGACATCATTATGTTCATCTATCGCGATGAGATTTATAACCCCGATACGCCTGATAAAGGGAAAGCGGAGCTGATCATCGCTAAGCATCGTAATGGGCCGACCGGAACCGTTCCGCTGACATTTCTTGCCGAATTCACCCGCTTTGAGAACTTCATTTCCAGCCCCTCTTATTGAACGGAAGTTGCTCGTGGCTCGGATCTTCTGTCCATTTGTTTCCTTCCTCTGGGGTTGTTGACACGTTATGTTGTAGCTGTCAGAATCTCGCTTCTTCGCTGCTTGAGCAGCAGTTCTTTAAAAACCTGAACAACCGATAGGTGTGGGTGCTTGGTTGGAGCGG